>DAOWET010000127.1 GCA_030638335.1 Nitrospirota bacterium | reverse complement strand
CCCTCTCTGACCTCCGGAGCGGTGTATACGTCCTGGCAGTCCGTTGGTTTTTCAAGGCGGATGTTGTTTTCCATATCAATGAATATGGAGTCGGGAGAGATGCATCCGAAGAACGTGCCTGATGAATGCATGCCGTCGAGTTGTTTCATTATCTGCATCCAGATGCGCAGGCTGTACGCGGGCTCCATGTGGCCGCTCTTGATGAGGTTTTTAAGGGACGACTCGTTCTGGAGGCCGCTATCCTCTTCCTCCTCCTTTGCCTCCTCCTCCTGGGCCGCCTGGGCGAAGAGGTCGTCGATGTTGGTCTGGTCCATCACATCGGCGGCAGGGGGCTCGGGCTCCGCTGGTGCTGCGGGCGCTTCGGGCGCGGCAGGGGCTTCAGGAGAGGCAGGGGCCTCGGCCTGTGCTTCGACCGGTGTGGGCTCGCCCTTTATCACGCGGAGCTTGCGGGCCACGTCCTTGTAGTCCGGGTCTATGGCGTGGATCTTCTCGTAGATGAATTTCGCGCCCTCGATGTCCTCGGCCATCACCATGAAGGCCGCCAGGGTGAAGTACTGCGAGAGGTTGTCCTGGCCGACCTGCTGTCCCTCGAAGCTCTTGTAGAAGGAGTTTCCGGCCTCCTTGAACATCCCGGCTTCCTTATATAGCTTGGCAGCCTTGATGTGCTTGCCCGACTCCGAGTACTCCCTTGCCGCGGCGGCGTGGTTGCCCATCTTCTCGAAGGCCTGGGCCGCGCGAAGGGTGTCGCCCTTGCTCTTGAAGAGCTTGGCCGCCTCCACAAAGTTGCCGGTCTTCATGTACATGCCTGCCACCTTGATGGCGTCCCCGGACTTTTTGTACATGCCCATGGCCCGCTCGGGCTGCTGCATCATCTCATATATGGAGCCTGCGCGGCTGTAGTCCTTGCCGAGCTGGTAGAGCTCCGTGGCCTTGGCATACTCCGTGGCCTTCTCATAGTACGAAGCCGCAAGGACGTACTCGCCCTTTTTCTCGAATTTGCGGGCCTTCTCAATGTCCGTCTCAGCGCCGCCGCCCATGAGGTTCTGCTTTTTCAGTTCGACCCATATCTTGAGCCCTATGAACCCTGCAACAAGCAAGCCGATGGCGATCATGACGAACATGAATATGGTGGTTGCGCTCTTTACAGCCTTGTCAACGGCATCAATGCCCTGCACTGCCGTCTCCTGCTGGGCCAGGAGTTCGGGCAGCCTGAATCCCGGCAGTATCTGCTGAAGAGCGCCCTCGTATAATATGTGCAGTATTGTCATCATTATTTGCTCCCGTAACGGGAAGTTCGTCCCTGGTAGTGTTTCTGTCATTATAGCCGCAATGCGATTGGACTTCAAGGTATTACGTACATTGACCATGCAAATCAGGCACCAGGGGAGGGTGCCGGGCCTCCGGTTCTGCTATTGGTTCTGTTATTATAGTGTGGTTGCAAGGGAATAATTGCATAAATGACGGATTTTCTGTATACATATGCCGGGATGTATCTGGCCCAGAGCCTGTGCCACTCAGCGGTGGCAGCGGCAGTGGCCGATAGTTCCCTTCTTGCCTGGCGGATCATGGACCCACGAGTGAAGCAGCGCTTCCGCCTGATAGTCATCGTCGCCCCCGTGGTCTCCTTTCCGCTCTACCAGTTGATAAACCCCGGCAGGGGCTCCATACAATTCCGGCTTGACGCGCTTTTTGACGTGAACAGGTGGTTCTTCCTGGAGGTCTTCGGGTTTTTCTCGATATGGACGGCCACACTTGTCATCATCGTATTAACGGCCCTCATCTTCATGATCCAGGAGCTTATCCCCATCGTGCTTCACCTCATGGAGGTACGCCGCGCAGAGCCCGAGGAGGAGGCTTCCGGACTCCCGGAGGGCGCCCATGAGAAAGCCATGCGGATACTTGAGGGCCTGTCAATGGACTTCGTGGGCCTTCACGTGCTGGAGGATGAGGAACTCATACTCTTTTCCTCCACCGGGAGCGCCCCCGAGGTTTTCCTTTCAACCGGGATGATGGAGGAGATGAGCCCGGCGGAGCTCAAGGCAGCCGTGGCCCATGAGATCGCGCACATCAGGCGCAGCAAGACCCCCCTGCTGATGACCGTGTACCTCGTGCGCATGGTGATGTTCTTCAACCCCATAACCCTGATGGAGTTCCGCAAGGTGGCGCAGGAGGAGGAGAAGATCTGTGATGACATGGCAGTGGAGATGACCGGGGACAGGGAGTCTCTGGCCCGTGCGGTGGAACACATGCGCCCGGACATGGATGAGCTCGACTCTGAGGTGTCTGACACCCTTGCCGGGAGGAGCACGGCCGTGGAACTCCACAGCCACGACATGCAGCTGAGGACCCGTGTGAACAGGATGCGCGACCCCTTTGGGCACATGGAGCCCGGAGGGGGCTGGTTGCAGTTCGCGCTGACACTTGCCGCTGTTGTGGCTGTGAACTATTTTGTCGTATGAATGAAAACAGGACTGATAAGCGCTCCGGCCTGATGTTCCAGGGTCTTCTGTCCCTGGCAGTGATGGTGTTTGTCATAGTGGTCGCCCTGTTTATCGCCAACTGGATTCCGGGCACCATTGACAGCACCCTGATGCGCCAGTACCCGGACATTGACGAGATGCGCCATGGTCTGCGCATCAGGACGGTGTTCGTGCCCTCGTATTTCCCCGACTCCGTGAGCTGGCCTCCATCAAAGGTCCTTGCGCAGACAACGCCCTATGAGGCCGTGGTCATGGAGTTTGTGGGCGTGGAGTCCGGGGAGCTTCTGCTTGTCACTTCCCAGTCCGCATCAGGGGCTTTCATGCCCTTTGAGCGTCTGATTATGAAGAAGGTTGGCGAGCGCTCAACACATGAGTTCAAGGGGCGAAGTGCTGAGTTGAGCGCGGGCACGTGTGCTGGCGGGCTCAAGTGCAGCATGATCTCCTGGCGCGAGGATGCATATCACATCAAGGTCATCATGAGAGGTGACCCCTTCGAGCTTATCTCCATGGCCGAGAGCATGGTATCGGGCAGCCAGCCCCCCCAATCCTTGAAATAAAGGCGTTTTTCTCCAAAAATAGGAACTTTTTCCTGCCGAAATAGGAACTTTTACCGATTTTCAGCACCCCCTCCCCCCTGTTATCCTTAAATCAGGAAGAAAGAGCACTGATGAACAGTGAAACAGAAGAAGGGAGGGCAAGGCGATGTTAGTGAACAAGGGAGGCCAGGTAGTAAAGAAAGGGACGTACTGGAATCCTGCTGACGGTCACAGGGTGGACCTCAGGGAGAACGGGGTGCTTCCCGGAAGCTCCGGCACGACGTATCTGAAGATGCCGGCCGGGGGAATGCTTATTGTGGCCCCGATCGTGGGCCTGCTGTATGTGGTGTTTCTCCCGGTCTTTGGCCTGATGGCGGTCGTTGGGATGTGGCTCGTGCCGATCTTTGGCGTGATAGCGGGCACGGCCCTTGCGGGCATCAAGCTCTGCAGCGGGATGTTCTCCACTGCGGGCAAGAGCGTTT
>DAOWET010000158.1 GCA_030638335.1 Nitrospirota bacterium | reverse complement strand
TGCACCCGGATGACAGGGACCGTGTGATGGCGGTGCTGAAAGAGCACCTTGAGGGCAGGTCTGACCATTACGAGACCGAGCACAGGCTCCGAGCAAAGGACGACACATGGAAGTGGATACTGGACAGCGGGAGGGTATTCGAGCGCGATGCGGATGGAAAGCCCCTGAGGGCCGCGGGCACGCACCGTGACATAACCGAGAGCAAGCGGCTCGAAGACGAACTGAAGGTGCTGGCCTCCACTGATTACCTTACAGGGGTGGCAAACAGGATGTACGGTCTTGGGTACCTTCAGATGCAGATGAGCCAGAGCAAACGCAACAACGCGCAGCTGTGCGTGTGCTTTGTGGACCTTAACAAGCTGAAGAAGATAAACGACGAGCACGGACACGACGAAGGGGACGAGGCCATAAAGAGGTCGTCCGAGATCATGCATAGTGCGCTCAGGGAATCGGACATGGTCATCAGGCTCGGAGGCGACGAGTTCCTGCTGGTGCTGCCTAACTGCACCATGGGCGAGGCATCCACGATCTGGGGCAGGATATCCGAGGGCGTTAAGAACTATAACGAGAATTCCGGCAAGCCTTATGCTCTGAAACTGAGCCATGGGTTCGCACTCTATGGCAGGGACTCCTTGCTGAACGTGGACGAGTTGATATCCATGGCTGACAAGGAGATGTACAGGGAGAAGAGGGGCTAGGGATTTTCCTGTTTCTATGCTATTTTTGGTTAGCACGGATGCTTGGAGGCAATATGCTTATACAAAGGACAATAAGGATATATGTTGCTGTAGCTATTGCTGCTCTGGTGCTTGTGTCGGGGTGCGAGTCCAAGAAGACGGTTGAGGAGAACATGAGGCTTAAGCAGCAGATCACGGACCTCATGCAGGAGGTCCAGGATATTAAAGAGGACAGGGACGCGCTTGAGGCAGACGCTGACAGGCTCGCAAACGAGAACTCGGCACTTATCGCTGTCATAGAAGTGGGGAAGGTCATTACACAGGTGGCGGAGGAGTCTCCCGAGAAGACCATCGTGGCAACAAGAACCGGTGTAAGGGTTGTGCAGAAAAGCAGTGTGGATGACCGCATACAGAAAAAACTTGCCCTTGAGCACGGGAAATCCATTGAGGGCGGGTATCACCGGGTTTTCCATAAGGTTGCAGCAGAGCTCGGGGGCGTCCGCATGCAGGAGGAGTTCATGAAGTTCTGCAAGTCCATGAAGAAGAAGGAAGCTGATTGCCCCTGACCTGGATGATGTTGACTGTCTTCGGGGTTGAGGCAAGGCATCTACGGCAGAATAAGCCACTCGGGGTACGGAGAAGTACTCCTCGGATCGAGTCTTCGACTTCATGCTTTCTTCTTTGCATCTACAGCAAATCAGAAAGCGTGGAGGTTTGCAATAACTCGAAATTAGAGCAAGCAGAATCGGTTTTGAATTTATTGTCGCTGTTTTTTCCTTTAAGTTCGCCTTTGTCTTTTGTTTTTCAGAAGGATTGTTTGCGCGTCTAAGCGAGGAATTCGGGGTTGAGGTGAGGTAGATACTAGGCGCGCGACATGAAGTCGGTAGAGTCGATCCGACCCATATCCCTATACCGCGAATATCGCGCAACAACGAAGATGCCTTGCCTCAGCCCCGAAGTACGTCTCTTAGCTAGAGAAGGACGTCTGGTTACTTTAATATTTCGCGAGCATGCTCGATGGAGGTGTCCGTGACAGTGCCGCTCAGCATGCGGGCTATCTCTTTTTCACGCTTCTTGCCGCTTACCTCGGACACCCCGACCAGAGACCTCTCGCCTGCGGATGATTTGTCTATAAGGAAGTGGGTGTCGGCAACGGACGCTATCTGGGGCAGGTGGGTGACGCACAGCACCTGGCGGCCCCTTGATGATTCCTTCAGGCGCCTGGCAACGTTCTTTGCGGTCTTGCCGCCGATTCCCGCGTCCACTTCGTCAAAGACCAGCACGGGGATGTCGTCCACCTTCCTGAGCACTGTCTTTATGGCCAGCATGATCCGCGAGAGCTCGCCCCCTGAGACCACCTTTGCCAGTGCCTTCGGGACTTCTCCCTTATTTGCCGAGAAAAGGAACTCCACATCGTCTGTGCCGGTCGAGGACAGCGGGGCGTTCGCAATGCTCACAACGAACTCGGCCTTTGTAAAGGCCAGATCCTCAAGTATCCCCATGACCTCGCCCTCAATGGAGGCTGCGGCTTTTTTCCTTTTCCTTGACAGGGCCTTTGCCGCCTTCTCAAGTGCATCCGTCTTTTCCTTTATACGGGCCTCAAGCGCTTCCGTGTTCTCCTGGGCGCCCTCAAGGTCATTGAGCTCGGCCTCGGCCCTGTTCAGGAAGGCGATAACCTCGTTTATGCTCTCGCCGTACTTTTTCTTCAGGTTGTCAATTGCCCTGAGCCTCTCCTGCACCTCCTCGAGCCTGCCCGGGTCCAGGTCATAGCGGTCTCTGAGATCCCGCACGCTGATGGCCGCGTCCTCGGCAAGGGGCAGGGCCTGCTCAAGCAGCTCAAGGGATGCGGAAACCTCGCCGTCTATCTCGGACATCTCCCTGAGGCCCCTCATGGCTTCTGTGAGTTTTTCTATGGACGAGCCGTCCTCAGTGTATAAAAGGGCGTAGGCGCCCTCCACAAGCTCTTTAAGGTGCGTGAGGTTCGATAGTATCTCAAGCTCTTCGGCAAGCTTCACGTCCTCGCTCTCGGAGAGCCCGGCGGCCTCTATCTCATCCACCTGGAAGCGAAGCATGTCCGTTTTCTGCGCCCGCTCGCGTCGGCCAAGCCTGAGGTCCTCAAGCCTTGTGGAGAGAGTTGACAGCTCGCTAAAGTTATCGGATATTGCGGAACGTTCCCTGTCAAGGCCTCCGAAGTGGTCCAGGAGGCGCATCTGGTGCTCGCGGCCCAGTATGCTCTGGTGCTCGTGCTGGCCGTGCATGTCCACAAGGGTCTTGCCCAGGCGCGCAAGGCTCTGGAGGTTCACCATGGTGTCGTTGATGTACGCCCTGGTCTTGCCGGCCCTGGAGAGGGTCCTCCTCAGGAGGATGCCCTCTGAGGTGTCTATGCCCAGCTCTTCTGTCACCGGATGCGCGTTTATATCAAAGAAGGCCTCCACCGTGGCCTGCTCATGCCCGGTCATTATCATTTCCGTATAGGCCCTCTGACCCAGCACAATGCCAAGGGCTCCGATGATGATGGATTTCCCGGCCCCTGTCTCTCCGGTCAGGATGTTGAGGCCCTGGGGGAACTGGATGTCCAGGCTGTCTATGATGGCGAAATGTCTTACCCTGAGCTCTTTAAGCATCTGCCTTGAACACCATCTTGATCTTGTCGTATGTCTCCAGCAGGTGTTCGGGCACGACCCGGACCTCGTCCAGCACTGCCATGAAGCTTGAGTCCCCGACCCATCTGGGCACGATATGCATGTGCAGGTGCTCCCTTATGCCCGCTCCAGCGGCCGTGCCGATATTGATCCCGATGTTGAAGCCCTCCGGGTTCATTACATCCCTGAGCACGTCAGTGCAGGAGCGCGTGAGTTCCATCATCTCCGAGAGCGTGGCAGTGTCCAGCCCCTCGAAGCTTGATGTGTGAAGGAAGGGGACCACCATGAGGTGGCCGTTATTGTACGGAAAGCGGTTCATTATGACGAAGTTCATCCGGCCCCTGTGGAGGATGAGGTTGTCCCTGTCCTTTTCTTCGGCCGGCAGGTCGCAGAAGATGCACTCAGGACCTTTTTTTGAGAGTATGTAATCAATGCGCCATGGGGCCCAGAGCTGTTTCATGCGGGCTGCCTCCCGAGCTTTCTGAGCACCTTCAAGGCGTCCTCCCAGACCTTGAGTTTCTCGCTTTTGTTCCTCAGGAGGTATGCCGGATGGAACGTGGGCATTACGGGTATGCCCTCGAACTCGGTGAACTTTCCCCTGAGCCTGCTTATGGGAGTATTTGTCTCAAGCAGGGTGTGGGCTGCTATGCGTCCAAGCACAATTATCGCCTTGGGCCTGATGATATGGGCCTGGCCTTTTATGAAGGGCATGCAGGAGGCTATCTCGTCTTCTTCAGGGTCGCGGTTGTTCCTGGGGCGGCATTTGACGATGTTGCCTATATAGACCTCATCGCGCTCGAACCCCATCTTGTTTATCAGGCTGGTAAGGAGCTTTCCGGCCTCGCCTACAAAGGGCCTGCCCTGAACGTCCTCGTCCCTGCCCGGGCCCTCGCCAATGAACATGACTTCGGCTGCGGGGTTGCCCTCCCCAAAGACAATGTTGGTGCGGCCGCCTGAGAGCTTGCAGCGCTGGCAGTCGCCAAGTGTGTGGCGGAGCCGCTCAAGGGCCTCGGCCTTGTCCTCCGCGGAGCCCGCGCCCGTTTCGGGCAGGCTCAGGGGAAGGCGGTCAAAGCCCAGGGCCTCGTAGAAGCGCAGCACCTGTATTATGGAGTCCTTGCGGGCGTCCTTGCGTGTTGTAGTGCTCAATACTCGCCCCACTTGAGCTTTGTCTTCATTGCCTCGAAATGGTCGTGCCCGGCAGGCATTATAAGGGACGTTGTCTGTGAGGAGCAGCGGACGGCAACAATGTCTCCGCTTGCGATGTTGCTTGAGACGATACCGTCATGCGTGAGTATCACGTCGTCGCTTACGGATATGAGCCGTATGTCCACATTGGCGTCGCCCGGGAGCACTATCGGGCGGTTAGTGAGCGTGTGCGGGCATATGGGGGTCAGAAGCAGGGAGTTGAGCGTTGGGTAGAGGATGGGGCCGCCGGCTGAAAGCGAATACGCTGTTGAACCCGTGGGCGTACAAACAATAAGACCGTCAGCACTGTAGCGCGTGATGAATACATCGTCCACCAGCACCTCAAGCTCGATGATCGTGGCCCTGTTGCCCTTGTTCACGATCACGTCGTTCAGGGCATGAACTTTCGTCAGGGTCTCATCGTCCCTCTTGTGCTCCACGCAAAGCATTATGCGTTTTTCAAGCAGGTAATTGCCTGAAAGCACCTGCTCCATCACTGTGATAAGGTCCGAGCTGGCGACCTCGGTTATGTAGCCCATCCCCCCCAGGTTGACCCCCAGAAGGGGTATCTCGCTTGCAGAGAAAAGGCGCGCGGCCCAGAGCATGGTGCCGTCTCCCCCCAGCACTATGCCCATGTCCACCTTGGACGGCATCTCCTCCACGTCACAGCGCTTTGGGCCATACTCTTCCAGCCCCTTGTATGTGGAGTCGCAATAGGCCTCCACAGAGCGCTCTGCAAGCCAGGGGAGCAGTTCCCTCAGGATATCCTGAGGCTCAGGCCGGCCCCACTTGCTTATTATCCCAACCTTATTGATCATGGCCCTCTATTATAATCTCTCTTGTCTCATCGTTCACAAAAGATATTTTTACGATTATGCTGCCTTCAAGGTCTTTTGCCGGGAGGCGGTCGGCCCATTCCACCGCTGTGAGCCACCCGGAGTCCATGTACTCGTATATCCCGAGACCGTCCAGGTCCTCGCCGCCATGGAGCCTGTAGAGGTCTATATGGCAGAAGGGCGGGGTGGAGTCATATTCGGCGATGATGGTGAAGCTGGCGCTGGTGATGTCCTTCGGAGCAAGGCCCAGAGCCCTGCCAATGCCCTTGGTAAATACGGTCTTGCCGCATCCGAGGTCCCCGAACAGGCAGACCGTGGCCCCTTTTTGCGCCTCCTTCAGGCGGAGCCCCAGGCCGTATCCGGCCTCTTCGGTCTCCTCCTCCCCCCTGGCAAGCAATCTCACCCGGAGATCCCTCTGATGACGTCGTGCTGGTTTATGAGGCCCACCAGCGAGCCGTCGGCGTCCACTACGGGGAGATGATGCGTACCTTTCTCGCTCATGATCGTGGCTATCTCCTCCAGGGTGGCGTCTTCCCTGATGGTGATGAGCTCCCTGGTACAGATGTCATCCACAGTACGGCCCGCGGCCTTCTTCAGCTCACGCTCAAAGGAACTGGCGCTCTCAAGCGGGATGACCGCGTCAAAGAGCCTCAGCACCGTTGGTATGTGCAGCTGTTTGTTCTGGCTTATGAGGTCGTTCTCAGTTACCATTCCTATGAGCTTGCCGTCCCCATCCAGCACCGGAAGGCCTGAGATGTTCTGTTCGATGAATATCCTCCCGAGCGCCTCCACCGTCATATCCGTCGGAGCCGTGGGTATGCCTGTGCGCATGATGTCCTTTGCTTTAAGCATTTCCGTGGGTAGCCTCCTTGTTGTTTATATGAGTTATATGAGTTATATCAGGGCAGGCTGATGAACCCGCCCTGCCTGTCGCTGGTTTTGCTGTCCCTGCGGTAAGAGAAGTATTTTTCCGCATGGCACGCGGTGCATTCCTCGATGGCTTCTATCTGGCTCTCGGGTACGCCAAGCCTCATGGCCTGGAGCATGTTGGCCCGCTGGAGGTCCAGCATGAACCTGTCTCCCTTTTTGATCTGGTAATCGCCGGGACCTGTCTCATGTATTACAGCGTCCGCAACGTCCTTGTCCACCTCGTAGCAGCACTGGCGAATTGAGGGGCCGATGGACAGGAGCAGGTCCTCGGGCCTGCTCCTGTAGCGGGCCCCAAGCGTGCTGATGGTCTTTTTGAGTATGCCCTTTGCCGTGCCGCGCCATCCTGCGTGGACCGCGCCAATGACGAACCTCCTGGTGTCGAAGATGAGTATTGGCACGCAGTCCGCCACCTTTACCCCGAGTATGACGTTCGCCCTGTCCGTTATGACAGCGTCGCCCTCCTTTGGGGTCAGGTCCGGGTCGAGCTCTATCACCGTATCCGTGTGTTTCTGGATCGGGAAGTAGACCTTCCGGCCGGTGATCTCCTCGATGTACGAGCCCATGGCCTTAGTCGTGAAAAAGCCCATGGCGTGCCCGTCGAATATGTCCGGGAATATCATGTTTTCCTCATGGCCGCTGCTCATGGCCGCCTCCTTCCAGCGCGGCAAACGCCTCGGGCAAGGCCTCGGTCACTTCCGAGGCAAGCAGCGAGCGTGTTGAGCCTCTTGATGCCGCTATGTCCGCTGCAAGGCCGTGCACGTAGGCCCCTGACACTGCCGCATCGGAGGCCGTGGCGCCCTGGGCCAGAAAGGCGGCTATGATCCCGGTGAGCACGTCTCCGCTGCCGCCCTTTGAGAGCCCTGAGTTGCCCGTGGCGTTGATGTACGTCTGTCCGGTTGGAGTGGCGGTTACCGATGGAGCGCCCTTCAGGTGCACCACTGCCCCGCTCTGCTTTGCCAGGGCAAGTGCCGAGCCAATGGGGTCGGCTGCCACGTCCTTTGCGGTCTTGCCCGTAAGGCGGCTGAATTCTCCCGGGTGTGGGGTAAGCACGACCGGCTGTGACGCTTTCTTGATAGTGCGCGCGGCGCCTTTAAGCGCGTTCAGTGCGTCCGCATCAAGCACCATGGGTACGGGACATTGGCTCACAAGTTTTCTGACAAGCTTCACGGCTCCGGGCCCTGTTCCGATTCCCGGGCCTATGGCAAGGGCTGAGCCATGTTGTTTGGCATATGAGACGATCGGTTCCAGCGCGGCCTCTGAGAGCGTGCCGCCTCCATGGTCGGGAAGGGCGAGGTACATCTCCTCCGTGGCCCTCTGGGCGTATGTCTGAGACAGGGTCTCGGGGCCTCCCATGCTCACCAGGCCCGCGCCTGCCCTGAGACAGGCCCTTGAGGCCATGAAGGCCGCTCCCATTTTGCCTGCCGAGCCTGCCACAACGAGCGCATGGCCATAGTGGCCCTTGTGCGAGTATGTTTTTCGCTCGGGTAGCATAGAGGCTATCTCGGCATGTCCTGGTATATGGCATGTTGCCTTCTCATAAAGACCAGGGGGAAAGCCGATGTCTTCCACTTTCAACCTTCCTGTGTGGGAAGCACCGGGGTTCAGGAAATGGCCTCTTTTAGAAAGGCCGAATGTGACCGTGATGTCAGCATTGATCGCTACGCCCATCACCTGTCCGGTGTCAGCCGAGATGCCTGAGGCAATATCCACGGAGACCACGGGACGGCCTGAGGCGTTTATCTTCCTTATGATCGAGGCCGCGGGCCCTGATACGTCCTTGTTGAGGCCGGTGCCCAGGAGTGCGTCCACGATGACTGCGCCATGCATGTCTTTTTTGGTGATGCCTGATCCACCAGATATGGAGGCGCCGAAGGCTACGGAAAGCCCGAGCTTGCGGGCTATCGAGAGCTGAAGCGCACAGTCAGGGCTGAGGCGGTTCCTGTTGCCTGAGATGAGGGCCTTGACCGCGTAGCCCGCATTGTGGAGCTCACGGGCTATGACGAGGCCGTCACCGCCGTTATTGCCCGTGCCGCATGCTATGAATGCCCTTTTCCTGCTGCAGGAGTTCCTGATCTCGCGGGCAACGGCGACCCCCGCACGCTCCATCAGTACAGGCCCGGGTATGCCAATGCTCTTGATCGCGGTGCGATCTATCTCCTGCATTTCCCTTGCCGTGGCTGCTCTCAATTTGGCTCCCCTGAAAAACCCCTTGATTTTACTTGTAAGTATACCACAGCCCCGGGCTATGTCAAAAGTACTCGAATGGGGCAGGAAATGACGGGTCCGAGCTAATTTATGGTTCTTGCGGGCCCTATCGGGGCGGCTCCGGGCAGGGGCAGCCGGCCTCTCAAGCGGACTCGGTAGAGGCGCTTGATATTAAGGGCCACAAGGCCGCAGAAAGTGAAAAATCCGAGGTATGCAAGGAACATGAGGTGCTCCGGGGTATCGTATAAGGCACCGCAGACGGAGAAGGCCGCAAAACAGGCGGAAAGGCCTACGAGAATGGCCAATGCCTGTGTCTTGCTGTAGCCGAACCTTATCAGCATATGGTGCATGTGGCCCCTGTCAGGGCTGAATGGGCTCTTGCCCCTGGCAACGCGTATTGACATCACAATGATGGTGTCCGTTATGGGCACCGCAAGTATTACCAGGGCGCAGACCGAGGGGGCGATGCCGCCGGGGTGGTGGGTCACGGCTATTGAGAGATACCCCAGTACAAAGCCGATGGCAATGCTTCCGGCGTCTCCCATGAAGACCCTGGCCGGGGGTTTGTTGTACCAGAGAAAGCCCGAGATCGCTCCAAGGAAACAGAGTATCAGGGTAAACAGGGCTGACTGGCCGTTTAAGAGGCTCAAAGTCCCGAAGGCTGAGAAAGCTACAAAGGACACCCCTCCGGAGAGTGCGTCAAGGCCGTCAATGAGGTTAAGGGCGTTTATGACCCCCACGATGGTGAATATGGTTGCGAGGACTGAGAAGATGCCGAAGTTTATGTCCCCGAACCCAAGAAGGTTTCCAAAGGTGAGGAGGCGGGTGTCGCTGTAATAGACCATGAAGACCACCGCAAGCATCTGGACAAGGAGGCGCACCTTGTGGTTTATCTCCTTGAAGTCGTCAAGCAGCCCCACCAGGGTCAACAGGAAAAGCCCGGCGTAGAGGCCCCGGAAGCTCTTCAGCGGCACAAAGGTCAGGCATGTTATGGCCACCGCCATCATGATGACGATGCCTCCGATAAGGGGTATGGGCTCTGAGTGCACCTTGCGCTTTGAGGGGGTGTCCACAAGCCCCACCTGCCTGGCTACGCGCGCGAACCTCGGGATGAGCAGGAGGGTAAGGGCCAGGGCAGTGGCAAAGGCCAGTATGTCGTTCAGTAGTCCTTGAAGAACCATTTATTATTATAACCGCTTAAGTATGCAGGGCTATGAATATATTGCGCCATCATGGCAGCTCCCTGTTTCGGAGACCGCATCGGTGGTCTGGATTTCTGGTTTAAAGAGGTGCTGCATGGCGTGTTTGACAGTGCGAAAATACTTATGCTATATTGATTGTTTGAACGGCTTGGGGTGTAGTGTAATGGCAACACGACTGGTTCTGGTCCAGTTTATAGGGGTTCGACTCCTCTCACCCCAGCCAAATGGCCGGTCCCATCGTCTAGTGGCCTAGGACATAGCCCTCTCAAGGCTAAGACACGGGTTCGACTCCCGTTGGGATCACCATTGAAATCAAGGGGTTGCGCACTGCGCAGCCCCTTTTTTTGTGAAATCGTAAAGTGCACAAATTCAAAGAACTACATTTATGGCATTTTGCGCGTGTCTGTCATTTGCAGGAGGGCTTCTTTCTTCAATGAACCTGAAGACCGGGAGCCGTCAATATAGAAAAGAGTTGGCATTCCTCTTGCCCCCGGTTTATTTGCGATCTGGAAGTTCTTGTCTGCAATATCTGTCTCACAGGATGGAAGGGCAATGGCGCGCTTAGCGTACACGTCCTCGAGCAGCTTCATAGCTTTTTCGCTGTCTTCTTCGCATATAATCGTCTTTGATTTATTGTAAGCCTGCGGGTGCAGTTGAAGTCTGGGGAACATTTTCAGGTAGAAGACAATATCTGTAAATAATGATCCCGGAATACTAATTTCCGTATCCAGGTTTAAGGATGGGCAAGAGACCACAAAGAAAATGCCCACATATGAGGTGATATTATGATAAGTTTATATAGAAGGGGATGGACTATCATAAGTCATGTGTTTTTGACTTTTGCGTATGTTTGCTGAGAATACTTATGGGAGGGTGATATTGTTATGCCTGCATCCATTTTAGTCGTTGATGATGAGCCCAACATAGTCCTGTCGCTTGAATTCATCATGCAAAAGGAGGGCTATGATGTAAGAATAGCCAAGGATGGCGAAGAAGCCCTCCAGGCAATCAAAGAGAAAGTCCCTGACCTCGTCCTCCTTGATATCATGATGCCTGCCATGAGCGGCTACGAGGTTTGTCAAAGAATACGCGCAAACCCCGAATGGAATGACATCCGCATAGTCATGCTCACTGCCAAGGGGCGTGAGGTGGACCAGGAGAAAGGTATGGCCATGGGTGCGGACGATTACATAACCAAGCCCTTTGCAACCCGCGACCTCATGGCCAGGGTAAAGATGATCCTTGGAGAAGAACCTTAGGAAAATATCTTGACTGGTCGCGTTGCCATTGGAAGCAGGGCCAAGTTCTGGGGCTTGCTTGCATCCGCGCTTGTCCCGTTAATGGTTCTCTTCCCCCTGCTTTGGTGGCAACTTGTTTCCCTCACCGACAGCCCCACGCTGAAGGCCCAGATAGCGCTTCTTGTTGGAGGCTCGGGGTTCTTGCTTGCGGCAGTGTTCTCAATATTCTGCACTTACCTGTATCTGGCCCTCTTGCGCCCTCTGGACACGCTTGCCAGGGGTGCAAAGATAATGTCTGAAGTTCATCCTCTGCACACCCTGGAGCTTCCCTCTTACCACTTGCTTGGTGAGCTGCCTGAAGCCATGCACTTGATCGGAGAAGAACTAACGAAGGTCAAGTGTGAGATCACCGAGGCAATGGCCACCGGGGCGGCTAACATGGAGGCCCTCAATATCAGGCTCGAAACCATACTGAAAGAGCTGAAGGAAGGAGTGGTGGTCTGCGATGAGGAGGCCAGGATACTTCTTTATAATCCGGCGGCCCAGAAGCTGTTCAGCAACAGCGAGGCCTTCGGGCTTGGCCGCTCCCTTTACAGCCTTTGCACCAGGGCCCCCATCGAGCATACGATGGAGATGCTCAGGCACAGAAAGCCGGGACCGGCCCAACCCTCCGGTGGCAAAGTCTATGCCCGGTTCGTTTGCGCAACGGTGGAGGAGGGGACCCTGCTCAACTGCAGGATGAACCTGGTAAAGGCCAGTGTCAAACACAGGATGGTGTTCATTATCACCTTTGAGGACATCACATTGCAGATGGATGTCTCAAGGCGCAGGGACAACCTCATGCGCTCGTTGGTGGAGGGCATGAGGGCCCCGCTTGCCAACCTCAATGCGGCCGCTGAAAACCTCGTCCTGCACCCGGACATGCCTGAGAAAACGCGTGCGGAGTTTGAAATAGTGATAGCAGAGGAAAGCTCGGCCCTCACCGCGCGTTTGGACTCCGCGGCAAAGGAATGCAGGGCGCTGGTTTCCGAGCAATGGCTCCTCTCGGACATATACTCAACCGACCTCATAAGCAATGTGGCCCGAAGGCTTGAGAAGACCGGAGGGCCAACGGTAACAATGACCGGCACCCCGCTGTGGCTCCATGCGGACAGCCACTCGCTCTCACTCGTGCTGGAGATGCTGGCCATGAAGGTACAGGAGTCCTGCCGGGTCGATGAGATCGATATCGAGGCCCTGCTCGGGGACAGGCGCGTCTACCTCGACCTTGTATGGAAGGGCGAGCCTCTCTCTCAAAGGGAGGCCGAGTCGTGGCTCGAAGAGGCCCTGCCCCGCCTGCCAAGCGATGTTTCGGTGGGTGAGGTGCTCCACCGGCATGGAGGCGACCTCTGGAGCCAGAGGCACCGGCTTGAAGGGTTTGCCGTCTTGCGCCTGCCCATGCCTGCTTCTGTCAGGCAATGGGAGGGCGCACAGAAAACGCTCCCCGAGCGCCCCGAGTATTACGATTTTTCCATTCTTGACGAGCAGGGAGGTCTTGTAAAGAATGGCATGGCCGAGCGTCCTCTTTCCAGTTTTTCCTTTGTCGTGTTCGATACTGAAACAACAGGTCTCCGCCCATCCGAGGGCGATGAGATAATCTCCATCGCAGGCGTGAGGGTCGTAAACAACAGGATCTTGAGCGGTGAGACCTTTGACCAGCTGGTAAACCCCGGGCGATCCATCCCGGAGTCCTCCGTCCGTATTCACGGCATACGGGGGGAACAGGTAAGGGACAAGCCGCCCATACATGTCGTCCTGCCGCAGTTCAGGGAGTTTGTGGGGGAGGCGGTACTTGTGGCGCATAATGCGGCCTTTGACATGAAGTTTATAAGCCTGAAAGAGGATGAGTGCGATGTGATATTTGAGATGCCGGTGCTCGATACGCTCCTGCTCTCGGTATTCCTCCACGACCATACGCCCGAGCATACGCTGGAAGCCATTGCCAGGCGCCTTGGTGTGGATGTCACTGGCAGGCATACCGCGTTGGGGGATTCCATGGTAACTGCACAGGTGTTTGTCAGGCTCGCGGCCCTGCTCAAGGACCATGGAGTAACCACGCTGGGCGAAGCAATTGAGGTTTCGATGAAAATGGTCAAGCTCAGGAAAATGCAGGCCCGGTTCTAGGTGGCAACTTTTCAACCAGGTCTTACGGAGGTTTAATGCTTGTAGCCAGGAGAAAAGGAGAAAAGTTGATAGCGTTGCTGTTTGTGGGCCTCCTGGCGCTTAATTACCCTATTCTTACCCTATTCAGCAAGGCGGTCTTCTGGATGGGCATACCTGCGCTCTACCTCTATCTTTTTGTCTTCTGTGCATTGTTCATCGCCCTGGCGTGTGCGGTCATGGAGGCCCGCGGGAACCAAGGGCCTTCAGACAAGGCAAGCAGCCCTGAAAGGAGGAGCTGAGATGCTGCAGCAGTGGGTAATCCTCCTGGTCGCCTTCTGCTATCTCGGCATACTGTTTGCCATAGCCTATTTTGCTC
>DAOWET010000204.1 GCA_030638335.1 Nitrospirota bacterium | reverse complement strand
CTTGGATATGAACGAATCAAAAACAATGGGGATAATTGATTGCCTGATTCACAGCATCTTCTTTGTTGCGCAACACTCGCGGTAGCATTAGTACAGCTTCGTGTTGCGCGCCTCGAATCTACGGCACCCTGAATGCGAGTCTAGAGTTACCGCTCCCGAATGCCTCGGTAAGGAGGGCAGGGAGATAGTATGATACAGGACATGGATAGAGAAAGGAATATAACACATAATATCAGGAGAGCTTTTCCGCATTACGGGGAGTTTGTCTGCCCGGGCGCGGATGTGTGATAATAATAGGATGCCTATAGCTGATGATAAGGAATACCGCGGCAAGGAATTCAGGTGCCCCTTCTGCCTGGCGAACATCCTGCATATCGTGAACATGGATACGCCCTTCGGGGCCACGTTCGAAGGCGGCGGATGCCCCTCCTGCGGCGCCGTGTTCTCGGTGGACCACTCGGGCAAGAACCAGGGCGAGCTCTACATGGACACACTGGCCTATGCATTCGGTTGGGACTTTGACGCGGCCATAGAGGCGGACCCTGACTCATACGAGGAGGCTGTGGTGAGGTTCAACCCCAAGATCGCCAAGTACCTGCTGGGCGAGGCCGAGAGGGCCGACCGCTCGCCAAAGTACATATTCATCAAGCGCCTTACGAAGGACGCCTGATGAAGGATGCGAAACTAAAGGATTATAATAAGACATGGCTGTAAGAGAGATAAGGACATACCCGGACGATGTGCTGAGGGTCAAGGCCGAACCAGTGGAGGCGGTGGACGCGGAGGTGCGCCAACTCATGGACGATCTGGTAGCTACCATGCATGCTAGCGCAGGCATCGGGCTTGCGGCCCCGCAGGTGGGGGTCTCCAAGCGCGTGATCGTACTGCACGTGAAGATGGACGACCTGGACCACCCGCTTACGGTGCTGGCCAACCCCGAGATAGTGGAGGGCTCCGGCGAGATCGAGTTCGAAGAGGGCTGCCTGAGCCTGCCGGGCTTTAACGTCTGGATAGACCGGTTCTCGCACGTGAAGGTAAAGGGCACGGACCGCGAGGGCACGGAGGTGGAGCTTGAGGCTGACGGGCTTTTCGCGGTGGCCTTGCAGCACGAGATAGACCACCTTGAGGGAAAACTGATCATAGACAGCGCAAGCCCCATAAAGCGTGCCTTCTACTCAAAGAGCGTTAAGAAGCAGATGGCAAAGGCCGGCCAGCTTTAAGCTGGCCCGGAGCGGTACTCATACCATGGCGATAATCTATTTCGGTTCACCCTCACTTGCTGTACCCCCCTTTGAGGCCCTGATACAGGCTGGCTTTGATGTGGCGGCGGTGGTCACGCAGCCAGACGCCAGGCGCGGCAGGGGAGGGAAGAAGAGCCCTTCCGCTGTCAAGGCCGCGGCGTTAAAGGCAGGGGTGAAATCCATTGAGCCCAGGAGCATGAAGGACGAGGCGTTCCTGTCGGAGCTTCGCTCCTACAGGCCCGAGTTCCTGGTGGTGGCGGCATACGGCAAGATCCTTCCCCCTGAGGTGCTTTCCATACCCTCCGTGGCCGCCGTGAACCTTCATGCCTCGAAGCTGCCGATGTACAGGGGCGCGGCCCCCATCAACTGGGCGATAATCCACGGCCTGAAGGAGACAGGGATCACAACGATGTTCATGAGCGAGGGCCTGGACGAGGGAGATATCTTGTTGTGCGAGGACATCGCCATAAGCGAGGAGGATACAGCGCAGTCCCTTGGCATGAAGATGGCAGGTGCTGGCGGCGCGCTTCTTGTGAGAACTCTTTCAGGGCTCAGGGACGGCTCTGTCAAGCCTGTCCCTCAGGTTGCTCTGGAGGGCATGCACACGTATGCGCGCCAGCTTTCAAAGGAAGACGGGCAGCTGGACTGGGAGCTCTCAGCCTGGGAGATATGCAACAGGGTGAGGGGCATGTACCCATGGCCCGGGGCCTTCTGTTATATTAGCGGTAGGAAGCTCAAGGTGCTTGCGGCCCGGCCTGATGAGGGGTGCGGGGCCGGTGAGTCCGGTAAGCCAGGTCAGATAGTAGAGGCTGGAGAGAGGCTTATTGTGGCATGCGGAGGTGGATGCGTGGAGCTTTTAGAGGTGCAGCCCGAGGGCAAGCGCGCCATGGCTGCGGGTGACTACCTGCGCGGGCACGAGATCGGGGCCGGGGCGGTGTTTGAATGAGCATCCGTTACAGATACAGGTTCACTCGCGGCCTTGTCCTGAAGGTCCTCTTCCCTCTCTACATGCTTATCGGTGCGTTTGCGCCCTCTAAAAAGGAGGCGCTGCAGGCAAGCATCATCAGGATGAACAACCTCCTCATAGAGCGCGCGCAGCTCAATACCAGAAAGCTGCTGCTTTTGATGCCCCACTGCCTGCAGGTGGACAAGTGCGA
Organism: Nitrospirota bacterium; assembly: GCA_030638335.1. Classification (GTDB taxonomy): domain Bacteria; phylum Nitrospirota; class Thermodesulfovibrionia; order Thermodesulfovibrionales; family JdFR-86; genus DAOWET01. The sequence goes on along the minus strand of DAOWET010000204.1, from coordinate 9,046 downwards.
GATCCGCATCACAACTGACGTGCATAACTGCAAGGGATGCGGCAAGTGCGAGATAAAGGACCTGGTGCAGATATGCGACAAGTACGGGCTTGAACTCCATATTGCAACAGGGGGCAACCTCGCAAGGAGAGTGGTAAGCGATGTGCGGCCCGAGGCCATCATCGCCGTGGCGTGCGAGCGGGACCTCTCAAGCGGTATAGTCGACGTGTTCCCAATGCCCGTCTACGGGATCTCGAACGAGCGCCCGTGCGGGCCGTGCCTGAACACCAGGGTGGACATCAAGAAGGTGGAAGGCGCCATCGCCATGCTTACCGGCAACGACGGCACGTCCTGATTCGCCCATCTACTGCGTAATAAGCCGCTCGAAGTACGACAAGTACTACTTCGCGACTTCTTACTTGTATATGAACGAATCAGAACGTGCTATAGCTTCCTGGCATGTTTAACCCCACAGAAGAGCAGGTATTCACTGAATCTGTGGCAAATCAGGACTAATGAAATATGCGGGCGAGACAGCATATTTGAGGCCATTAACATCTTTCTTTTATTGCAGAAGTATTTTTCAGAGGCAGGCCGAATTCTAATATCACATAAAAAAGGCCGCTCCATCTGTAAAGAGGAGCGGCCTTTGAAGTTTATGCCTGATGATATTAGCTCTCGCTCCTCATTGCTTCTTCCGCGTGCTTTGGGGTGAGTGCTTCTGCCACGAGGCCAAGTACTGAGCCAGCGGCCGCGCCTGCGCTGATGAAGGCTGCCCAGGCAGCACAGATGCCAGCCACCGAGGCTACGACCACGATCGCCCTGACCACCATGCCCGCTGCCACCGGGCCGCCTGAGAGAGCTGAGAGTGCCATTACCGCGCCATAGCTGCTTAAGTAGAATGCAGGGACAAGTCCAAGTACCAGGAAGATGAGCCCGCCTGCCAGTGCGCCGATCTTAACCCCTGCCTTGACCGTATTTCTAGTTTCCTTTTTCATGATGTCCTCCTTGGTTATATTTTCTCTGGTTATTTTCATCTCCGTTTTGCCTTTCACCCTTGGAAAAGCATTTTCCATGCCAAGGTGCATCATCTTGAAAACAAAGGAGATATTCCTGAATCTGGTTTGCACATAGGCAAAATTACTGGCAAGGATGCATCTACTGGCATGTGATGCCCATAGGCTGGGCAGGGTTGACAGGCAGGGCTCACCCTGATAAACTATACCAGATGGTTAAACCAAACGGATGGTTATATAGTATCCAGGACAGGTGGCGGCATCCATGAGTGAGAGGGAAAGGCTCAAGGAGGTCACGCTCTCCAGGACCCATGCGCGAATTCTGGAGGCATCATGTGAGGAGTTCGCGGAACACGGGTTTGCCGGCGCCAGAACAGAGCGGATAGCCCGGCGCGCGGGCGTGAACAAGGCGGCCCTTTACTACCATGTGGGAAACAAGAAGGCCCTGTATGACGCGCTGCTTGCGGATGCCCGGTCTGTGCTCAGAGAGACCTTTAGAGAGTTGCTTGAGGGCAGGGCTGAGCCAGAGGGGCGTCTTGATGTGTTTATAAAGGTGCTTGCCGGGGTGGTTACGGAAAGAAGAAAGCTTTGGCAGGTAGTGCTCAGGGGATATGGAGAGGGCTCCGGTGGTTTGTCAGGGGAGATGGCCCTGATCGTGGAATTGATGCTTAGTGAGTTCACCGGCATTATAGATGATGGAAGGAGCATGGGGGTTTTCAGGAGGGACTGCGACCCCCAAGTGGGCCTTTCCATGGTCCTTGGCGGGGTGCATCTGCTCAACTCAGGTGGAAGCATGCATGAAAGGAAGGCGGATAGGGGCTTTTCCTTCCAGCCTCAAATGCAGAGACTTCAACCTGTCCCGGTGGCTGAAGAGATTTCAAGGAGCCTGGTAGCGGCATTCCGGGCTTAGCCATTGTCCGAGGTTAGATTTTCCTCAGGTCTCAGCTTGAAGTCCAATAGCGGGTTCCGGTTATAATATTACTGAAGTATATATTATTACTAAAGGAATATGATGTATCGAAGATTTCTAATACTATCCGCATCGATCCTGCTAACCCTTGTGCTTGCAGGATGTGCTACCGAGAAGAAGAAACCTGAAATGGTGCAATTCCAGGTGGACATGGTGCTGCCGCCACTTGGCACCACCGGGCTTACCCCTTCAGAGGTAAGCAACATCCTCAAAGATGTGGAGACCCGCAACAAGGAAGTCGAGGACAAGCCTGAGTGGATAGATATGTCCTATGAAGGGCTTATGGTCAGGCGCCTCAACAACGTCTCCGAGCGCGAGTTCCCGAAGTACAAGAAGTACCTTGACGGAGGCTCTGTCTACGTCCTTGTGCATCCGGGGTTCTTTTCTTTTTTCCACTACCCCAGAAAGCTCAGAAGAGGCAGCCCCGATGATGTCTCGGAGTTCAACATTGTGGAGTTGCTCCTAAAGCGCAGGGCCAAGTCGGCCGAGTTCGCCCTGCTTCAGGCACAGGAGCGCCGCACAAGGGATTTTTTGGAGTTCAAGAGCACGCAGAAGAAGCTGCTTATAGTTATAATCCCCATGAATTACAAGGAGTACAGCGGCTACACATACCGCAAGGACAGGGACGAGTACATGCGGTACCTCAACGAGATCACGAACTTCTCCGAGAGCGTGCTGTTCGTGGAGAGCCGCTCGCCCAACCGGGGGTATCTCTCTGATGACGACGCCCTGAGGCTTGTGGAGTTCCTGCTGAGCGTGGACGCCAAGATAGTGTATATTGGAGGAAGCTATGTCGGACGCTGCCTCGAGGACTTCTACACGCTCCTGACCCGCGAGTACGGAAGCGAGGGCATATATGTTGTGCCCGAACTCTCGGACCTATCGCCCCGCGAGATCAACGGGAAAATAGCTACGCAGCTGCTCAGGCCCGACGGCAGCATTGACAAAGCAGTCGCAATGAAACAGATGCGGGATGATGTCTACAGTGTGCAGGAGAATATTCCAAAAATGCTAAACTTGCCATAGGCACGTGCACGGATACACCACATCTACTTCATCATAAGCCGCTCGTGGTCACGGACCCCCTTTATTGGCTTCTTAATACTCAGGACGGCAATTAAGCCCAGCCCGTGGCTGGTTGCGTCTTCTCGCGAGCGAGTCGTGCCGACTTCTTTGTCATTGATCTGTAAGGGCAAACCAGAACCGTGGGTGCCACGGGCACCTTTTACTTTTAACAGAGAATATACGCCACGTAATCTGCGGCATCCGGAACCCGTGGGATTTTCCTGCTTCTCAGCCTATCTGATCCATACCCATGTAGGGCCTGAGTACCTCCGGGATCACCACGCTCCCGTCAGCCTGCTGGAAGTTCTCCAGTATGGCCACCATGGTCCGGCCGATGGCAAGGCCTGAGCCGTTCAAGGTATGCACGAACTCGGTCTTTTTCTGGCCTTCCCGCTTAAAGCGGATACCCGCCCGGCGGGCCTGGAAGTCCTCGAAGTTGGAGCAGGAGGATATCTCCCTGTACTTGCCCTGGCCGGGAAGCCAGACCTCTATGTCGTAGGTCTTGGAGGCGGAAAACCCGATGTCCCCTGAGCAGAGCACGACGGTGCGGTAAGGGAGCCCTAGTTGCTGGAGTATGTCCTCGGCGTTGGCGGTGAGCTTTTCAAGCTCGTCAAAGGAGTCCTCGGGCCTTGTGAACTTCACCATCTCCACCTTGTTGAACTGGTGCTGGCGGATAAGGCCGCGGGTGTCCTTGCCGTGTGAGCCCGCCTCCCGGCGGAAGCAGGGGGTATATGCGGTGTAGTACAAAGGAAGCTGGTCCTCCTTAAGTATCTCGCCCGCGTGGATATTGGTCACAGGGACCTCTGCGGTGGGGATGAGAAAGAAGTCGGAGTCAGCCACCCGGAAGAGGTCTTCCTCGAACTTCGGCAGTTGTCCCGTCCCTGTCATGGCCTCGCGGTTTACCAGGATGGGGGGAAAGACCTCGATGTAGCCGGCCTCGGTGTTGTGGTCGAGCATGAAGTTCATGAGCGCGCGCTCAAGCCTTGCGCCCGCGCCCTTTAAAAGCGAGAACCTGCTCCCGGCTATTTTTGTTGCGCGCTCGAAGTCTATAATGTCGTGGCGCTCGCCGATGTCCCAGTGGTTAAGGGGCTTGAAATCGAACTCCCCCGGCTCGCCCCATTTGCGTATCTCAATATTGGCGTCCTCGTCAGCCCCCACGGGCACTGATTCGTTGAGCATGTTGGGGACGTTCAGGAGGAAGTCCTGCATCTGCTGCTCATGCAGTTTGAGCTCCTCGTCAAGGGCCTTTATCTTCTCCCCCACACCCTTCATCTCGTCCATCTGCGCGGAGGCGTCACGACCGTCCTTTTTAAGCGCGCCCACTTCCCTTGAGACCACGTTCCTGCGGTTTCTTAAGTCCTCCACCTCAAGGAGTATCTCCCTGCGCTTCTGCTCGGAGCCGAGAAAGCCGTCAAAGGAAAGCTCCACGCCGCGTTTTTTGAGGGTCTCCTTTACTGCGTCCACGTTCTCCCTTACGAACTTTATATCAAGCATCTGTCCTCCGTGCCGGGCGTGCTCCGTGCCCTGATGTCGTGTTTGGTGTGCTATGTATAATATTATAAAGGCTGTGCAAAATAAACCCCGGAGGGCCCCCGGTGCCAAATAAGCCAGGCAATTCAGAAAATAAGTCAAAAAAGGGCAAGTGGAGCAACAATCCTTTTAAAGGGCTTAAAAAGGCCCTGGAGGAAAAGGGCCTCAAACCCGCCTCAAGGCCAAAGGTACCCGAACCGCCCAAGGAGGCCGAAGGGGCCGAGCCCCCTCGGTCCGTGACCCTTGGGTCCGTGACCCCTGTCTCGGATGAGGAGCTTTTCTTAAAGGCCATGGAGGGCGTGCGGGAGAAAAAAGATTTCAGGGGCATGGACGCTGGCCCCAGGAGGCCAATGTTCAGAAAGCACGTGCCAGTAGAAGACCCTGATGACCATGAGGAACTGATGCGAAGGGTGCTTGAGCAGAAGACAGACCTCAAGATCTCGGACATGGACGAGTATGACGAATGGGTCCCGCCGGGGGGAAGGCCGGACCTGGTTAAGCGGCTCCACAGAGGGGAGTGCTCTGTGCAGGACTACATAGACCTGCACGGCCTAATAGAGGACGAGGCGGAGGTGGCGCTTGTGGAGTTCCTTGAGGGCTCAAGGCGCAGGGGCCTCAGCTGTGTAAAGGTGATACACGGCAGGGGCCTGAGGAGCCCCGGTGAGCCAGTGCTCAAGCTCATGGTGGCCCGCCTTCTGAAGGGCGCGCTCAGCAAGCACGTCAGGGCCTATGCCACCGCCCACCCAAAGGACGGGGGGCTTGGCGCCACCTATGTGCTTTTAAAGGGCAGGTAGGGGGTCACGGACCCCATTTACCAACCACCTTTAATGTGTGTACAATAAGTGGGGCATGGGCAGGCAAATGAGCAAAGGCGAGCGAACAAGGCTGCTGATTATGTACGAGAGACTCCTTGAGTCCTTCGGCCCTCAGCACTGGTGGCCCGGGGATACGCCATTTGAGGTGGCGGTGGGCGCTGTGCTCACGCAGAACACGAACTGGGGCAACGTGGAGCTTGCCATAGGCAACCTCAAGCGAGCCCGTAAACTGGGTGCAAAGTCCATCCACACTATGAACAAGGTCGAGCTTGCCTCTCTGATACGCCCAGCCGGGTATTTCAACGTAAAGACAAAAAGGCTCAAGAATTTTACTGGATTTCTTTTAAGCGGATACGGCGGGAGCATGATACGGCTTGCCCGCAAAGGGTTGTCTGAACTGCGCCATGAGTTGCTTCAGGTAAACGGGATAGGCCCTGAGACAGCCGACTCAATTATTCTTTACGCGCTTGAAAAACCTGTGTTCGTCATAGACGCCTACACAAGGCGCGTGCTCTCCCGCCACGGGGTGATGGAAGCGGGTGAAGATTACGAGAGCTTCCGGAGGCTTTTTGAGGAAAACCTTGAGCATGACACGCAGATGTTCAACGAGTTCCACGCGCTTTTCGTTGCAGTGGGCAAGCACTACTGCCGTCCTAAAAACCCCAGATGCTCCGAGTGCCCGATAAAAGTGGATCTCAAATGACGGAAATAAGTGACAGGTTTCGGGGTTCACTTCTGGGCCTTGCTGTGGGAGACGCGCTCGGGGCTCCGGTGGAGGGCCTGCCGCCGTGGACATTTACCCCGGTCAGCGGGATGCACTCGGGCGGCCTCCATGAAATTGAGGCCGGACAGTGGACCGACGACACGTCCATGGCTCTCTGCCTGGCCGAAAGCCTTATCGAACGGGGCGGACATGACCCGCAAGACCAGCTCAGGCGCTATGTCATGTGGCTTGACGAGGGACATCTGACGAGCCGTGGCCGCGCCTTTGGCATTGGCAGTACGGTGTACGCGGCCCTTGAGAAGTTCAAGAGAAGGCCCGGGCCATATTGCGGCCCCACTGACCCGCGCTCGGCTGGTAACGGCTCTTTGATGAGGCTGGCGCCCGTGCCGCTTTTTTACTGTCGCGACCCTGAGAAGGCCATGGACCTTTCAGGGGACAGCTCCCGCACCACGCACGGGGCACAGGCAGCGGTGGATGCGTGCAGGTATTTTGGCGGCCTGATAGCAGGCGCGCTCATGGGGGCGGGAAAAGAGGAACTCCTCTCTGCCTGTTACAGCCCGGTAGATGGATACTACGAGGCGAAACCCCTTGTGCCTGAGGTGGAAGAGGTGGCAAGGGGCTCGTACAAGTCCAAAGGCGCCAAAGAGATAAGGGCCAGCGCGTATGTGGTGGAGAGCCTGGAGGCCGCGCTCTGGGCATTTTATAACAGCGAAGGTTTCAGCGAAGCGGTGCTCATGGCCGTGAACCTGGGGCATGACGCGGACACCACGGCTGCCATATGCGGGACTCTTGCAGGTGCGCATTACGGTGTCGGGTCCATACCGGATGAGTGGCTCTCGGTGCTTGCCCATCGGGAGGTGATCGAGGCCCTTGCCCACAGGCTGTTTGAGGCCACGGGCCCCTTTTACACTTGAGCGTCCAGCTTCAAACGTTTTCAACATATCCAGCAAAGGGGGCAAACTCCCCCACCGGAGGTGGCCCTTTGCCGAAGGGAGGTTTATTTGATATTTGAAAGAATAGCCTTGCCATTTTTTCAGCTGGGAGTTAAAATGGGGGTGAAGGCTCTTTGAGAACCCGGAGGGAAGCAGGAAGCAGCACAAGTGCCCGTGACCATATTTTTATATCTGTTTTGTAATTCATTGCCCGCGGGAACATATATGCCGCATAGCTGTAGCTTCTAACTCCTTTATTAATCACCATTTATCATCGTATCAACTGGAGGAATTCATCATGTCTGAAAACGGTCTATTTCAAATTATCCCAGGCAGTCCTGCATTATCAGTTGTTGTCCTGGTGGTCGCAGCCGTCGTGCTGTTGTATATGGCGCGGAGGTATGCCCACTTGCTTATCCTCACCTTTGCGCGTTCTGTCCACGGCGCCATGCGCCTTGCCGCGCGCGCTGTGCAGAAGGCGTCAAAAGACCTGAAGCACAGAAACAAAGAGGTGCTCCTCTCGGCAGGCGCCGAGCATGTGGAGCGCCAGATCGAGCGGGAGTTCGAGCGTATCGGTTCTGTGGTTACCAGGGATCTGCAGCCCTATCCCGCACTTCACCGCTCTATCGCGGACCTCATCACCGTTGTGGACGAGGACTATCGAAAGTCCACGGAGACGCCGCCCGCGCCCCCGGAATGGCTTGATGCGGTACGGGCGGTATCCTCTATCCCCTCAAAGGACGAGTCCCTTGTGGGGCGCATGCTTGGGGAGATCAAAAACGCCCTCGATACCCACCAGAAGGACTCCATTAAGGAGTACCGCAAGCAGAGCGCCCGCCGGCACCTGATGCTCAAGCGCCTGATGCCCTCGTGGCGCAAGGTATCCCAGACCCTGGACAGGATGGAAAAGACCGTCACGGGCGTGCTTGACCGGGCGGAGTTCGTTGACCGGAAGGTCAAGGAGTACAAGGATATCCTTGCTGGCACCCAGAAGGCACAGCGCATGCTGGCCTCTTCCAGCCTCACCCAGTTCTTCATCTCGGGCATAGTATTGCTCATTGCCATTGGGGGGGCCATCGTGAACTTCAACCTTATCGCCCTTCCCATGAGCGAGATGGTTGGGGGGAGTTCGTACCTGGGGCCCTTCCAGATGTCGCAGGTGGCAGCACTGGTTATTATCCTAGTTGAGACCGTAATGGGCGTGTACCTGATGGAGGCGCTCCGCATCACGCAGCTCTTTCCCATAATCGGTATGATGGACGACAGAAAGCGCATGCGGTTTCTCTGGGCGGCCTTTACGATACTTGTGATCATGGCAGGCATAGAGAGCGCTCTGGCCTTCATGCGCGACGTGATAGTGGCTGACAAGCAGGCCCTCATACAGTCCCTTGCCGGGGCCGAGGGCAGTGTCATCCCGGAGACCATGAACTGGATCCCCACGGTGGGCCAGATGGTCATGGGCTTCATCCTGCCCTTTGCACTGGCCTTTGTGGCGATCCCCTTTGAGAGCTTTGTCCATTCGTCGCGCACAATGCTCGGGGTGCTTGCCATAGGCCTGATGAACTTCCTGGGCTTCCTGCTGAGACTTGTGGGCAACGTCACCATGGGGCTGGCAAAGGTGCTCCTTGCGGCATATGACCTCGTGGCGTTCCCCCTCTTGTGGGTGGAGCGTATCGCGGGTGGGCGCGTACGCAGGAAGAAGCCACCCGAGGTTGAAGAAGAACACCCCTCGGAGGTGACCAAATGAAATACTCTATTCAGGTCATCATTGTAATTCTCCTGGCGGCCTTTCTTATCAGCCAGACTTTATTCGGCTGCTCGCAGGGTGGGACTTCAAGGGCCACGGGGGTCTACATGCTCTTTGACACATCAGGCACTTACACCCAGGAGCTTGATAAGGCCCAGAGCATCATCAATTACCTGCTGGGCACACTTGCCCCGGGCGATTCCCTTGCCGTGGCGCGCATTGACAGCGCGAGCTTCAGCGAGAAGGACATCGTGGCAAAAGTGACCTT
>DAOWET010000020.1 GCA_030638335.1 Nitrospirota bacterium | reverse complement strand
GGAATAGAACCATTATTATTAGAGGGAATCCTTCACGAAACTTACCTTTGGAAGGATTGAAGCTGTAAGCTCCAGTCAAATGGGCCCCGTGGGCCCATCACATCAAGCTATACTTTCACTATATGGCATTAAATATATATAATATTTATGTATAATAGTATAGTGAGACTACTATGAAAATGGGCATCGGTGAAATATTACTTGAGCTTGGGTACCTGAGCGAGCCCGATATCTGGAAGGCGCTGGAGATCCAGAAAAAGGAGGGCCACCGCCGCAAGCTCGGGCAGATACTGGGGGAGCTCTTTCTCAAGGAGGACGAGATGGCCCGGGGCCTTGCCATCAAGTTCAACGCGAAGGTGGTGGAGGAAGACGAGTTTCCCGAGGCCCTTCCGGTGGACCGGGTCTCATTTGATTTCATGAAAGAGAACTCCATCATGCCCATCGCCTATGACGGGAAGGTGATGGACGTGGCCGTAGCCGACCCCACCGCGGCAGACCCGATAGAGAGCCTTCGCGCCTCCTTCGAGTGCGAGATCAGGCTCCATATCGCCACCTACTCCCAGATAAGCGCGCATATCGAGCGGCTTGAGGCTTCAAAGGACGCTGTGATGCAGAGGCTCCTTGAGGGTGTGAGCGAAGAGCCCGTGATGCAGGAGGCCGGCGAGGTCAGCCACCTGAAGGACCTTGCCCAGGAAAAGGGCATCATACAGCTTGTGAACCTGATAATCGAGAACGCCATCAGGGAAAAGGCCAGCGACATACACGTGGAGCCCGAGGAGACCTACGTATGCGTGCGCTACAGGATAGACGGCATACTCTATGAGAAGGAGTGCCTGCCCGTAAAGACACAGGCCGCGCTGGCCTCTCGCATAAAGCTTCTGGCCTTCATGAACATCGCCGAACGGAGGCTCCCCCAGGACGGAAGGATAAAGGCCCGCTTCCTGGGCAAGGAAGTGGACCTCCGAGTCTCCACCATACCTACCATGTACGGCGAGAGCATCGTCATGCGAATACTCGACAAGGAGACCGCCTTCATCTCGCTTGAGGAGCTTGGGTTCAGAGGCAGGCTGCTTGATTCCTACCAGGGGCTCATAAAGAAGCCCTTCGGGATGATCCTGATGACAGGCCCCACGGGGTCGGGCAAGACCACGACGCTCTACGCGTCTCTGGACAGCATAAACTCCCCGGACAAGAAGATAATCACCATCGAGGAGCCGGTGGAGTATGTGCTGAAGGGCATAAACCAGATGCAGGTCAAGAGCAAGATCGGGCTGAGCTTCGCAAACGGCCTCAGGCATATAGTGCGGCAGGACCCTGACATCATCATGGTCGGCGAGATCCGCGACCTCGAAACCGCGAGCATCGCCGTGCACGCCGCCCTTACCGGACACCTGCTTTTCAGCACCCTGCACACAAACGACGCCGTGAGCGCCATCACCAGGCTTGTGGAGATGGGGGTGGAGCATTACCTTGTGTCCTCCACACTTATCGGCGCCATGGCCCAGCGCCTTGTGCGCCGCATCTGCCCGCACTGCAAGGAGCGCTACGATGTCCCTGAGGAGGCAAAGGCCGAACTCGGGGTCGAGGTCACGCACCTCTGGCGAGGCAGGGGCTGCACTCACTGCATGGACACGGGCTATAGGGGCCGCATAGCCATATTTGAACTGCTGACCGTAGACGAGGAGATCAAGGAGATGGTGGTCGCAAAGGCCACCGTTCGCCAGATAACGGACAAGGCCGTCTCAAAGGGCATGCGCATGCTGCGCCAGGACGGCCTTGACAAGGCCATAAAGGGCGTCACGACTATCGACGAGGTCTTCCGGGTCACGCAGGCGGGGTTGTAGGGCCATGCGTATTGCCGCGAATTCCGCCAACTACGGTGATCCCGGACGCACGGGCAACAGGGGCGTGGCCCTTATCATCACGCTCTGGGTGCTGGTGCTGTTAAGCGTACTTGCCCTGGGGTTTTCTTCAACCGTGCGCAGAGGAAGTAAAAGCGCCAGGAACTTCGCCGAGGACACCCGCCTCCATTTTATAGCGCTGTCCGCCTACGAAGAGGCCCTGCTGTGGCTGGCCTCGGACCCTGACCCGCACATGGACTTCATCGACGAGGACGGCCTGTTCCACACGGACCAGGAGCGCGAGCCAATAAGCGGGCTCCGCAGCAACGGGATCTCCGCCGTGGAGATAACGGTCTCGGACGAGGAGGCCCGCCTCAACCTGAACATACTGAACCAGTACACCCTCAGAAGGCTCCTTGAGCACGCAAGCGTGCCAGAGGAAAAGATTCCCGAGCTCATGGACACGTTCATGGACTGGCGCGACAGCGACGACCTGCACCGCTTGAACGGGGCTGAGGACGAGTACTACGAGCCCCTTGGCTACAGGACAAAGAACGCCAACTTCGACTCCCCCATGGAACTGTTACTGGTCAAGGGTTTTAGAGAGGCCGGGGTCGTGAACTCTCTGGAGCCCTCTGGTCCCCTTCTGAGCCTTGTGTCGGCCTGGGGACAGGGCGTGAACGTAAACACCGCCCCATCGGAGATCCTTGACATACTGGGCCTTGATCCAAAGACCATAGAGGCCATAATGGAGGCCCGGCGCGAGGGCATGGGCATAAAGGGCGTGCCCGCCGGCCTGAAGCACAAAGGAAAGACAAGCTCCTCGTTCTATCGCGTTGAGGTGAAGGCCTGGTTCGAGAACAGCCCCTGGGCGGTCACACTTACTGCGGTGGTCAAGCGATACAAGGGCCCTGACGGGGAAGAGTTGAGGCCCGTCTACTGGAAGGAAGGCCGTGAAACGCGCAGCACTTAGCATAGAGGGCTCAAAGATATCCGTCGCCATTGCCAGCGGAATGCCATGGAGCATGACCGTGTACAAGCGCACGGAGGTGGACCTGCCTGAGGCTGATGAAGATCGGACGGAAACCCTTAATTCCCTTTTTAAAAGCCTGAACGACGAGCACGGGGTAAAGGGAGTGACCATAGGGCTTGAGCCCGGGCTCTTCATCCATACATTTGTGGATCTGCCAGTTGCCGGACGGGTGGAGGTTGAGCAGGCCCTGTCCTTTGAGCTGGAAAAATACCTCCCCCTTCCCCCGGAGGAATACGTGCTGGACTTCCACACACAGCGCAAAGACTCCGGAGGGTCGCATAACCTGGTAGTATCAGCGCGCAAGGACAAGCTGGCATGGATAGCCCGTGCTGTCGAGGGCACCGGCGTCTCTGTGCTTGGGCTCAGGTGCACGGCCTTTGAGGTGCTCAACAACCTGATCTCCACAAGGGGGACGAACTCATGCCTGTACGTATACCAGGGCGCGGCCTCGGTGGCTGCCATTACGCTCTCAAACTCCGCTCCGGTCTCGCTGAGCTTCCGCCCACTGGGCGCGGACGCGGAGGCCACGGTGCGCGAGATGATAGAGGGATATGAGGAAAACGTGATGGTCACAGGCGTGGAAGGCGCGGCCACCTATACGGGAGAGCACATAAGCACGCTGAAGATAACCCCCACGGACGCGCTTCTGGCAGGCGGGTGGGGCAGAAAAAAACCCTTTGCCCTTGATTTTACCCCCCCGGAGCTTGTGGAGGAGAAGGTAAACCACCTGCCTCTTGCCATGACAGTGCTTGCGGGCCTCTGTGTGCTCGTGTTCTTCATGACAAGCCTGCTTGCCTTTTACAAGGACCAATCAGCGCTCGGCAGGGTGCAGGGCAGGCTGTCCGGGATACGCACGTCCTCCGAGGGCCTTGTGGAGATAAAGCGGGAGACCGAAGTGCTGCAGAGGCAGATCAGGTATCTTGGTGATTTCCGCTCGGGCAGCAACGGGCATATACGGCTTTTAAACCGCCTAAGCAGTATCCTGCCCGATAGCGCCTGGCTTACCAGCTTCACGGCAAGTAGCGCCAACACTGTTGAGATAGAGGGCTTTGCCCGCCGGACAGCGGAGATCATAAGGCCCCTTGAGCGATCCAAGGAGTTCATGGACGTGGAGTTCTCTTCACCCATCACCGTGCGCGACGACTTCGAGAGGTTCTCCATAAAGATGAAGGTGGCCCCATGAGCAGGACCACTCTTGGACTCATGGTGGTGGCGGCCCTGATAGCGGTGCACGTCCTGTTCATCGCCCCTCTGGATGACAAACGCGAGGCCATGCAGGAGCAGATGTTCATCGACCACAAGGCCCTGGTAAAGTTCGAACGCTTCCTGGCCTCCGGCGCTGACTCGCAGAAAAAACTGGACGAGCTTCGCCAGGAACTCAAGAAACTCGAGAAGAATATTATTGACGAGAGCGACCCCTCGCTTGCCTTCGCATCCCTTCAGTCGGATATTCAGGACATGGCGGACGGGGCCGGGCTCAGCGTGAACTCCGTAAAGCCGCTCGAGCCGCAGGAGGCAGACGGGTACCGCACCATGCCACTGTTCCTGGACAGCTCCGGAGGGATGGAGGCGCTCAGCGCATTTTTGAAGATGCTCGACAGCTCCAGGAAGCTCATCTCACTTGAGAAGATAAACATTGCCGCCGCTCCGCGCGGGGGGTTGAGGATAAAGATGGAATTTTCAGGGCTGATGAAGAGATGAAGAGATGATACGGCAGTGGACCATAGTGGCGGCACTGGGCATTGCCCTGGCAATGCTCTCGTGGAACTTCATCCAGAAGGTCGTGCTCTATGACCCCATGGCAGGGGTCACGCAGACCGGGCAGGCAAAACAGCAGGAGAGCGTGGCCGCCACCTCGCACAAGAGGGCATGGGGCAGGGACATAAAAGAGAAGAACCTGTTCAGCCAGCAAAGGAAGCCCACACCCGTGCGAATGGACGAGCAGGCGCCGGAACCCGTGGGCCGCACGGAGGTGCGCCCGCCCGAACCCATGCCTGCCATAATCCTCAATGGTATAATAATTAACCCTGACGGGTCGTATACCGCCTACATAAAGGTGGGAGATAATCCGACCATGGGAGCGCGGGTTGGAGACGTGATGCATGGCATAAGCGTCATAACGATAGAGGAGAGGCAGGTGGAGCTTGACTGGCAGGGCAACGGACTGACCCTGAAGATGAAAAGCTTCCCGCTTATTAAAAAGAGGTGATTATGTCTGACAGGATATTGAGATCGTTCCGTATGGCGCTTTTTATACCAATGCTCGCGCCCATGCTTGCAGTAGTCCTGCTTTTAAGCTCATGCGCCTCGCGCAAGGATGCTGTGCAACCCGAAGGCGAGGTTGCACAGGAAGATGCTGCGCCGGACGCCTTCTCCATGCCCGCCGTGGACGAGGAGAAGGGCATTGGGGTCACCAGGCGCGAACAGCCCGCGGTGCTCACGCAACAGGAAGACGACGAGGAATACCTGATACTGAACTTCGAGAACACGGACATCAAGACCATTGTGTCCACCTTTGCCGAACTTCTGGAGTTCAACTACATACTCGCCCCTGGCGTCGGCGGGTCGGTGACCATACAGTCCTACAAGCGGATACCCACCAGTAACCTGTTCCAGATATTCCAGAGCATACTTGAGATAAACGGGCTCACCGCCGTGCAGGTGGGCAAGTTCTACCATATCATCCCCATAGACATGGCCCGCACCTACCCGCTGGACGTGGAGACTAGCAAGGACATTGACTTCACCCTTGACGCTTCATTCATAACACAGCTCATCCCGCTTGAGCACGTAAAAGCGGCGGACGTGGCAAACAACATAATCCGCCAGTTGATGCCACGGGGAGTGCACCTTATTATCTATGAGCCTGCAAATACCCTTGTGATCACCGCGCGGCCAGAGACCCTTGCGAAGTTCATGCGCATCATCGAGGTCATTGACGTTACAGAGGGCGAGCGACACACTCAAAAGACCTTCGTGTATTATGTTGAGAACGGGAACGCGAAGAAGCTGCAGGACTTACTGAAGACCGTATACCTTGGGAAGTCTTCCGCACCAAAGACCACCACGCCCACGCGGACCACGCCAAGGGCCCCCGTGAGGCCGGGCCCCGCCACCAGCAGGGCCCCGGTGACACAGGCCGGCGGGCTGCCCGCTGACCTAGGGGAGATGACCATCACCGCATACGAGGACATTAACGCGCTCATAATCAAGGCATCTCCAAGGAGCTACCTCTCGCTGCTTGAGGTCATGAGGAAGATAGACGTGCCGCCCAAGCAGGTGCTGATTGACGTGATGATAGCGGAGATCTCGCTGAGCGACTCGTTGCAGTACGGGTTCGAGTGGTTCATGGAAAGCGGCGGAGGCAGCAGCCTCACGGGCATAAACCTCGGAGGGGTGGGAGACGCAACAGGCTCACTTGCACTGTCCAACCCATCCGGGTTCAGCTATGCCGGCACAGGGACAATAGACGGCAGCAACTTCAACATGCTGTTTTCAGCTCTTGAGACATACTCTGACGTGAACATCCTTGCAAGCCCGAATGTCCTTGCGATGGACAACAAGGAGGCCGAGATAAAGATCGGAATCGAAGAGCCCGTGGCCACCCGCAAGACCACCTCCTCGACCACGGCGGGCACTGACCTGGACATCCAGTACAAGACCATCGGCACCCTGCTTTCCGTTACGCCGCATATTACGGAAAAGGGCATGGTCTCGATGAAGATATCCGTGGAATCAAGCGGCATAGGAGAAGAGCGGCTGGTGGGAAATGAGTCCTATCCGTCGTTTACGACCCGCACCGCAAAGACCACCGCGGTGATCGAGGATGGCAAGACACTGATGCTCGGAGGGATAATCTACGAGCGTGGCGGCTCCTCAAGGAGCGGGCTGCCGTTTTTGAGCAGGATACCCATAATAGGCGCCCTATTCGGCTCGCACAGTTATTTCAAAGACAAGGCCGAGCTGATAATCATGGTGACCCCTCATGTGATAAGCAATACCGAGGAAGCGCTCTCCCTGACCCGGCAGTACCAGGACAGGGTCAAGATCATCAAGAAAAAGATCAAGCGCCTGAAGCTCGGGGAGAAAGAAACCGGCGATAAGGATAAGGATGAGAATAAGGATGAGGATAATGATGACGAAGAGGGCCCTGAGGAAGACAGTGAAAATGAGGAAGCCCCGGAAGAGGCGCAATAGCCCGCTTAACCCGCATATTTCATGAAGAGCGGGGATAAAGGTAAAAGGTGCCCGTGGCACCCTCGGGTCGAGTCTGACGACCTACTACAGGCGGACTTGTTTGTTGTCCATGGTGATCATGACGGTTAATATTCTCTAGTGGAGCGATTCCTATTTGAAAACTTTGGGTGGGACT
>DAOWET010000176.1 GCA_030638335.1 Nitrospirota bacterium | reverse complement strand
GGCCCAGAAAAAGTACAAGTGCCATCTTGATGAGCATGGAGAGCACGATCTCAAGGGGGTGGAACCTGGCACCGCTCGTGACGTCCAGGTCAAGGTCCGTGTGGTGCATCATGTGAAGCCTCCACAGGGGCCCAACGTGGTGGAAGACAACGTGCTGGGTGTATATGGCAAGGTCAAGAAAAACTATTGAAAGCACACCGGCAAAGGCGGGCGAGACATCGATGGCCTTGAGTATGCCGTAGCCCCCGCCCTCTGCCCAGAGAGCAATGCCCACCGCGCCCGCCGGGAACACGAACCGCACCACAAGTGTATTAATGACCGTGATGCCGATATTGATGCCCCAGCGCCTGCCCTTTGGCTCTCGGAGGCTGCGCCTTGGAAGCACCAACTCCCATAAGGCCATCAGGACGAAGATGCCCAGAAAGACCCCGAGCCTGATTGCTGCCTCGTTGGTAGCGATAAACTCAGACATAGTGGTCAGTATGTTCCATCAGGAAATGAAAATCAAGCCTGTTGCGTTCCCTGGCACTCCGGTGGGAGACCCCGAAGGGCCCCATGCCGCTACAGAGGGGAATATCGACCAGCGGCAGGGAGTAATTTAATAGAAATTTATGGTATGAAGCCCCTTGTGCGTATCCTGGTCGATACGTATCGGAACACGCACAAGGCCTGACTCTGCCGGAGGTGCGGCATCCTTCCCTGCTGAGCACCCTGCCATACCTCCGGCCCTTATAACCAAGTAGAGCATGTGGCTGAACCATATCAATAACGCATGTGCGATCATGAAAATAATCGAGCAATATCCATACCACAAGAACTATCCCATAAGGGAAGATCATCAAACGCAATGTTTTCGCATACATAGGAAATTCAGGCCCAGATCGTCCTCTATACCGCCCCCTCGATCGTTCGCAGATATGAAATAATCGCGTCTCAAATCGAGACAAAAATGCTACATGTAAAATTATCTAGCAAAAATCTCCTCCATGAAGTAAAATATTCACTATTACGAACAACATACGCCAGACCAGCGGCATGGGGGGAAATGGACAGCATCTGGAGCTACATATTCAAGACAAAGGAGCAGGAGGAGGAGGCAACCCTCACCGTACTTCGCCGTCTCCCGATCTTCAAGGACCTGAGCAAACGCGAAGTGGCCTCCATCGAGCGCATCCTGCACCGCCGCAGCTATGCAACAGGCGAGGACATATTCACCCAGGGAGTGCCCGGGGCAGGGATGTACATCATCCTCTCTGGCGAGGTCTCCATTCTCCTTGAGCCCGGCAACAGGGAGCTTACCCTCCTTAAGGAGGGAGAGTTCTTCGGCGAGATGGCCCTCCTGGACGAATCGCCCCGCTCCGCCACGGCCCGCGCCAAGAGCCCGTGCATAGTGCTGGGCTTCTTCCAGAGCGACCTCTTCAGCCTGCTTGAGCGCTCGCCCAAGCTGGGCTCCAAGATAATACTCAGGCTCGCGCGAATAGTCAGCGACCGCCTCAAGCACTCCAACGAGCAGGTACTCTCCCTGGAGGAAAAACTCAAGCAGTCCTCCGTGCACGAGGGCTCCGGCGCATAGCACATGAGCAACTCCAACCCCGCAAAACTGTTCCAGTTCATCTTCATCATGTTAGTGGTGGGGGGCATATTCTACATCCTCTCCCTCATCGGCGGTCTCGTGGAGCTTATAATAGTGGCCGCCATCCTGGCCTACGTGCTTGACCCCATGGCAAGCATGCTCGAGGCCCGGGGCATGAGCCGCCTCCTTGCCACGACCATAATCTTCGTTGCCATCATCTCCATCATTGCCGGAGGCATCAGCATCTTCCTGCCCCTGATCAAGAGCGAGATAACCAACTTCGCCGAGGCCGTAAGCTCCGGCAAGGCCTCCGAGATTGTCATAAACATCGAGAACACGATCAAGGACCGCTTCTCCTTCCTGGGGGTGGCTGACCTGAACCTCATGCAGAAGTCCCAGGAGTTCATGAAGGCCTTCGGCAACCAGCTGCTTGGCTATACGCGCAACATACCGGCGATCATGACCAACTCCCTCATCATCCCCTTCATCATGTTCTTCCTCCTGAAGGACGGGCGCGAGATCAT
>DAOWET010000170.1 GCA_030638335.1 Nitrospirota bacterium | reverse complement strand
CCTCAGTGGCGTCGTCCACGTCGTAGAACTCAAGCGCCAATGGCATAGCCATATCAAACACCGGCACCAGGTACGTCAGGCCGTCCTTGTGAGTGGTATCCGCGCCGAAGTAGCCGAGGTCAGCACCGCCCGGGATAATGCCGCCGAGCTTGAAGCCCCAGGCATACACGCCGCCGATCCAGCTGTATACCTTCATCACGTTGTCACCGGGGCTCAGGTACTCACTGGGCAGATACGTCTGGTACATCTGCGTGTAGATCAGGTTCCCGCCGGAGCCGATGGGCATATACCCTAGCCAGTTGCCATTGAGCTCCATGGCCACCTCGGTTGCCATGTCAAGGTCCCAGCCCGAGAGTTCAACAATGCTGCTCGCGCCTCCCTGGAAGTGCAGCTCAACACCGTCGGGATGGTCCGTGTCGCCATAGCCCCACTTCAGGTTGCCCCATTTAGTCCCAATGTCATAAATACCAAGGCGCGTTACTGCCCAGGTCTCGCCAGGATAGTTCTGGACGAATCGTACAAGGTTAGTGCCAGGCACCATCGCGCTTGTCGGGATGTAATACAGGCTATCCATGCCTGTTGCACTATCCGGCGTATTAGACAGATAGCCCACAAAGAACTCGTTCAGGAACACGGCTACCTCATCCGTAAAGTCAATATCAAAGGGCTGCACGTGCAGCAACTTGTCAGAGCCGTCATTGTTAAACTGTGCCTCAAGATAAGCGTAATGCACACTGCTCCCATTACCATAGAAATTAGCGTCAAGGCTGTCCACGGGGACTGTCACGGGGGTGGCAGTCGCGAAGCTCACACTGATGTTATGGTTATTCTGTACGTTGTTGAAGTCGTAGCTGTAGATCTCTCCCTGCGAGGAGCCGTCTACAACAACGTCCAGCACCTTGAACCCGGCATTCGGGAACATGGTGAAGTTCTTGCTGTCGCCAGAGGTCACATTTACAAAACCTGAAGGAGATATTATCCCGCTGGGGCCGGAGGTGGCGTTAATTATATATGTGCCTCCACCGGCGGCGGCGGTGGAGTTGAAGTTGGCCACAACCACCATGTCCTGGGTGATGGGATCGACCACACACGGGCCAGTGCCGACACACAAGTCTCCGTCCCAACCCGTAAAGGTGGACCCTGGTGAAGGGGTGGCCGTGAAGGTGACGCTCTGTCCAATATCAAAGTCCGTCCAGCACGAGTCGCCGCCTTGTTTGTCGTTGATCCAGGTGCCGTCCATGTCTACTTTTGTATACGGCCCTGATATTGCCTCTGTGGAACCGTCAGGGTCATAGCACGTTCCGCTTGTAATCATACCGGAGGAGAATGAAATGTCACAGCGCGGCGGATGGAATGAATCCTGATGCCCGTCCTGCTGGGTCTCAAGCCCCCTGAGTATCCAGTTCCCACTAACATCATCCGACACATAGTCATAGATATTGCTCATGCGTGTGAGTATTATAATGTTATAAGCCCATTCGGTGTCAGTGTCCTTCTGTGTGGCCACCATAACGGTCTTGCTCGAGTCCATGGCGAGCTGCTCATTGTCGCCAAAGTCCGCTATCCCCGCGCTGTTGATAACAGCAACGCCATTGAAGAACCCGAAACCTGAGGACTTGCCATATGAATGCCCTTCATAAGTTCCGTCAGGGCGGATATATATCTCGCCGCTCTCGATCATATAGTTGTCAGGCTGGCCGTCCATTGGAACCCACATCTGCTTGAAGCCCCAGCGGCCGTTGAGGTCGCTCTGGTTGTAGATGCCGGCTTTCCTGAGCCAGATGTCAAGGGATATGTCGTTATTGTCAAACCAGGTAGCGAGTATGAGGTTCCTGCCCTCCGAGACCACGGCATGGTACTCCTCGCCCGCAACTGTATTGACAATTTCAGAACTCAGGCTCAAGGCACCGATCGAGTTCACCGCAAAGGTCCCGCCAAAGGGCTCGCTTGCCCCGTCGCTGTCTGTGCAGTTACCGGAGACATTCACGCCCGCGCTGAAGTTCGCGGTGCAGTCGTTTATCCCGAATCCGCCTGAAACGGTATCGTGTAAAGGAATCCTCAGGCTGCGCATGTACCAGTCGCCGTTGATGTCAGCGGAAGTATATCCTGTGCCAACTTTTGTCATGGTAAAAAGCTTGTTCCTGCGGTTGCTATCTCCATCAGTATCAAAGCCTGTCTCCACAATAAAATCACGACCTATGGAAAGTTGTCCGTCTGAGAATTCATTTCCGTCACAGAACATGTTGCCGGGGTCAGATGTGATGTTGCCAAGGCCCGTACCCTGGACAAAGGCATAGACATCCTTAAAGGCGCTATCCAGATCTATCTCACGGATGCTGTGGTTGCCTGTGTCAGCAATAAGGATGTTGCCCGGGTAGACATAGGTGGAAGCAGTGGGGTTGTTGAGCCTTGCGACCGGGTCGAACATGCTCAAGCCGTCGCCTGAATAACCAGCGCTGCCGCTGTTGCCCACCAGTGTCTGTATCTCATCATATCCACTCCAGTAGGAATACTCGACTATCCTCAAGGAATGGTTGGACGTGTCAGAAACGAGGAATCCATCGCCCCAGAGATGCTCTATGCCATATGGGGAATTGAACAGCGCTGCGGAAGCTGGGGACTCGTTGTCACCTGCAAAGCCCGCCACACCAGGAGCTCCCGAGGGAGTGTTTATAATCCCGTTGACAAGGCTGACTTTCCTGGTAATGTGGTTGTCTGTATCAGCTATGTAGAGCAGTTTTCCTTCCTTGTTAATTGACACACCGCGCGGGGCGTTAAGCATTGCAAGAGAGGCCTGAGCATTCTCATCCAGTATGCTGTATCCGGCAACCCCGATACCGGCCACTGTACTGACCATGCCCGAGTCGATATCTATCTTGCGGACCACGTGGTTCAGTGTATCAGCAACGTATACGTTGCCATCAGCGTCAAGTGTCAGGTCGGTTGGAGAATCAAACAGCGCCGAGGCTATAGTGCCATCGTTGTAACCTGACGCAAGTGAGCCGGAAAGGGTATTTATTATCAGCGTATCCGGGTCTATCTGCCGGATCATGTTGTTGTCCGTGTCTGCGAAAAAGATCTTCTTGCGTTTGTCGCTGTAGACGATGCCCTGGGGTGAGTTCAGGATGGCAGAGGAGGCACTTACGTTCTCTCCAAAGAAACCCTTGACACCCGTTCCGGCAAGCGTATTTATTATGTTGGTAAAGGTGTCCACAACCTTGATCATGTGGGAGCCCATATCAGTTATATATGCCTTGCCATTATTATCAAAAGCCCCGTCCCTGGGCATGAACATGGGCGAGTTGCTGGCCTGCATGCCGTCACCCACAAAGGGGTCAAACCCATTGCCTGCATAATGGTAGATGTTGCTGTCATTACTTGCACGGCGGACACGGTTGTTGCCTGTGTCTGCGATATAGACCTGGCTGTTGTAAGCGATCACAGCAGATGGGCCAGACAGGGTCGCAAAATCGGAAAGACCTCCATCGCCTGAGTAACCTTCCGTTCCAATGCCGTCTCCGGCCAGGGTGTTAATGATACCGGTGCTGTTGTTGATAAAGCGTACTGCGTGGTTGGAGGTGTCCGCTATAAGGATATAATTTCGTGCAGAATCATACGCAACGCCCGTGGGGTTGTCGAGGGTCGCGCTGGTTGCTGCTCCGCCGTCACCTGTGTAGCTGAAGGTTTCGGGCGTGCCTGCCACGGTGTTCATTAGCATATCAGAGCCGCAGACCTTCCTGATTATATCGTTACCCGAGTCGGCAATGAGGAGACAATCTTCTGCAACAAGAAAATGCAACGATGTGGGGCTGTTGAGCATAGAGACATCTGATAACAATCCTTCACCGCTGTAGCCGGCGATACCAGTACCGGCTATGACATTGATAATGCCTGAGTCGATCTGCAGGATACGCTCGTTGAATGTATCCGCGATAAATACGGCACCGGGCACGGCCTCAACATCATCGGGGTTGTTAAGCTCGGCAAGCAGGGGGTCGCCGCCGCCAAGAGAGCTGCCAGGGATTCCAGTGCCCGCAACCGTGGTTATTATTCCGTTGGTGGAATTGACAAACCTTACTACATGGTTGAACGTGTCAGCAATAAATATGTCTCCAGAGGGAGTGACTGAGATCCCGCCGGGGCTGGACAGGTGCGCCTGGGTCGCAGGGCCCCCATCGCCGGAATACCCGGCAGCGCCAGATCCGGCAACGGTGTTGATCATACCGGAAGCCCAATCGATCTTGCGGATAACGTGGTTATCCGTGTCAGCTATGTAGATATTGCCGACAGCGTCAACCGCAACATCGTTTGGGCTGTCAATAGTGGCAATGTTGGCCATAAAGCCATCGCCTATGCCAAATCCCACGACAGTGTTGACCATGAAAGGTACGGAAGCTGAAACAGATAAAACTCCGGCAATCAATACGCCAAGGCAGATAGCCAATGACGCAACAAGAACAGACCCTCTTCTGGACACGCAACCCCAGTTATTCATAACTACCTCCTGGTATCATTTCAGCTATTATTATTCCCATATAAATTATCTTTCCGAATCGTTTTAAACTCATATGAGAACGCAAGACATGCCAAACTCATACGGTTGTTTATTGCAAATTCCTTACCAGTAAAATGTTTCGGAGATTATTAGGTTTAGGGTACCATATATTCCAAGAATATATAAGCCTAACCTATATCTATAACTATATGTTTTTTGTACGCTCCCGTTTTCATGGCCGACTCCCTTTGATTTCAATATATTAGTTTCATGATACGATGAACATCTGAAATTGTCGTTTCAGCTTCGAAGGATGCACAAAAAATTCGTACACCCTTCGAAGGTAATACGTAAAAACTGAAAATATATCAATAAATCAAGGAGATGAGCTGATAATAAAATGTGCGCAAATAGCGTTTATCGCTGGGGAATTTGCACTAATGGGAGGGATAGGTTAACAGTATTTAGTAAAGAGATACCCATGATATCCCCCGGCAAAGATGGATTCTGTCAGCACAGATGCTCATTCTGTACAGACTTGAGCGGAACGGAGGAGGTGCAAGGAAGGTATTGACTTGAGGACGGGGGAATAGCTTGCTTGGGACTATCATCTTCTCACTGTCAATGGATTTTATGCTCCCTTGGAAAATATGGCACCCTGCGTGTGCCATTTGCCCCTATTGTGCCGCAAAGGTCTTCCATGAAGTCAACTATTTGACATGGGCAATATGATATTATTGGTTGTATTTATGAGATGATATTACGAGGCAACCTTAAGTTTAGCACTCAATTTGAATGAGACAGATCAATCGATGATCATGCATCATCTTTTGGAAGAAAATATTCCAGGGTCCTCTCAAGCCCTTGCCTGAGATCAAACCCCGGCTCCCAGCCCAGAACCCGCTTCGCCTTTGAGATAAAGGTTGTCGATCACCTTGATATCGGCCTCTTTATCTTTATCAAGAAGATGGGCTACAAGGCATGTACCGAGAAACCCGCACCCGCCAGTGATAGCCGTCTCATTTCCAGCTCACCCCCCTGAAGATCGCATCACGATTGATATTGCCACTGTACTTTTCAGCGATCTCGAAAAATCCATTTATGATCTCATTGTCAAGGTAATGTGGCTTGAGCCCCAGCTCCAGAAGCCCGGTAGAAGCAGGATTGTAATAATGGTCTTCCTTTTCAACACGCGGGGTCTCCATGTGATTTATCTGCACATCATACCCTCTGCTGTCACCGACCGACTTGATCCTGTCCGCTATCTGGGTTACGGAAAAGGTTTCGGTTAACTGGTTGAAGATCCTCAACTCGCCCTCTTCGGCCGGGGATGTCAGCGCAAGGTGCACGCACTGCATGGTGTCTCTGAGGTTCAGATACCCGCGCGTCTGGCCGCCTTTGCCAAACACCGTAAGCGGATATCCGGCTACAGCCTGCACAATAAACCTGTTCAGCACTGTGCCGAATATCTCGTCATAATGGAAGTTAGGCAGCAGCATCTCGTCCATGTCAGCTTCATCAGTGGAAATTCCGTAAACTGGCCCCTGCATAAGGTCAGTGACCCTGAGCCCCCAGACACGCATATAGAACCAGAGCATATCGGTATCCTGTATTTTTGTCGTGTGATATAGAGACCCCGCCTGCCTGGGAAAGAGAAACTTGTCCTTGCGCCCCTTATGCTCGATCTCAAGCCAGCCCTCTTCTATATCTATGTCAGGGGTTCCGTATTCTCCCATAGTTCCAAGCTTCACGATATGGCATGACGGGTTGACCTCCCTCACGGCATAAGCCATGTTCAGGGTCGAGATAAGGTTGTTCCGCACGGTGAAGGCAGCAGCCTCCTGATTGAGCATTGAGTATGGAGCAGAAGGCTGCTCTGCATAATGGACTACCGCATCGGGCTTGAATTCCCAGAACAAGGCTGGCGTTCCAACGAACATGTTCATAAGCTCCACAGAGCTGACTTTTTCCTCTTCGCTCATCAACTCCTGGCAGAGGATCTCATCTGTTTTTCCCCTTGCCCGTCACTGACTACAGAAGTACAATATAAACAGGCATGCTGTCACACATATCCCTTTCTTAACGGTCTGGTCCAAAAACATATTCTCATCATGCCTTTCAATCTCACTTCCTCCAGCTAATCTCATCCCAGAGACACTTTCATGTTCCATTCGATCTCTTGTCATATTTATGACGTTTTTCAGCATAATCGGGTCATTTGCCCCACAATTGTTATGCAAGCATGCGAATTTTACCACTTTTTCAGGCTGGACATGCCAATCTGCGGACATTATTTGTCCCGTATCGAACTGAAACCCCATTTTTTGTCATTCATGATGTGAAACCCACTTCACAATAATATCCCGTCATATATATATGCCTCACATTGTTGAAATAAATATTTTCTTTATAATTAATGCGTTTATGCCATACAGTTCATGTTATAATTCAAGTGTATGACCTCAATGGCATACATTTTGCTTTATATAGCAAAGGATATAACAATGCTAACAAAGGTAATAAATAAGGCAAACAATAAAAGAACCGGTATTTTACTGCAACTAAGTACTTTCATTTTAGCCATCACCCTGGCCCTTCCGATGCTTGCAGTATCGCTCATTTCACCGGACAATGCGCAGGCCTGGCCCACGGAGTCCGACTGGAGCGCGCTCGTAAACGGCGCCACTGCCTTAGGCGATATCGAAGGAGAAGTTGCTGGTAGCCGTGAGATCGTAGGCGACGCCACATACCCTGCGGCTTATGTTTTCAACGACGGTAATTACATCTATTACCGCATCAGGCTCGATGAAGACCCAAGCCAGGCCGGCTACCTCAAGCCCTTTGGTTGGGGCTTTCTGATAGACACTGACCAGGACAGCGATTACTACGAGTGGATGGTCATGATCGACGGCATCACAGACACGCTCTACATTGCGGAGAACACGGTAAAAAGCGGTACCCTCGGAGACCCAGGCGACAGGGCCGAGGTGGTCGTATACCAGGAGGACCTGGACAACACCCCGGGGAGCGAGAACTTCAAGACCTACATCACAAGCGATGTCGAAAGCCCCACCTCACTCTTTGAAGGAACTGATGATTACTTCATCGAGTTCCGCTACCCCTACAACATCTGGCTGAACGAGATGGGCCTTGACGACACTTCCATTATCCGCTATTTCGTCGGAAGCTCGAACCAGGCACAGACGCTCTCGTCAGACATCGTGGGCGGCAGCACCCTGTACGATAGCGTAACCAACCCCATACTGCCCACGGGCACAACCCCCACTGACGGCGATGTCTTTTTCAAGGAAGCAGACGGCATCGCCAACATGACGGACTTCTACCCCGGCGCAAACCTCTACGTAAGGGTCGAGGATATGGACCAGAACACGATAAGCACCGAGGCCGAGCAGATAACAGTGACCGTTACGGCCCCCAGTGGAGACAGCTATGACGTGACCCTCACCGAGACCGGGCTGGACACGGGAATTTTCACGGGCACGCTTGCCACCGAGATAGGTGCGCCCGACACATTTGACAACGTGCTCCAGCTCGACCCCACCGAGCTTGTAAAGGTCACCTATATTGACGAAGTGAGCGCGGACCTGAGCAAGGACAATACGAAATACGTGGAGGTCACAGCGCTCCCCAGCGCGGACCTTGAGGTATCAAAGATAGTTAACGACACAACACCGGACCCTGACCAGCTCATCACGTACACCATCGATGTCACGAACAACGGAGTGAGCAATGCAACGGGTGTCCAGATCATTGACCAGCTGCCTTCGGGAGTGACCTATGATTCAGATAACGCGGGCGGGCTCTACAACCCCGGCACCGGCATATGGGTCGCTGGAAGCATTGACGACGGAGCCACAAAGACCCTGATCATAAACGCCACTGTGGACAGCGATGCCTCGGGCTCCATTGACAATGACGCCTCCATACAGACGGCCACACAGCTCGATCCGGATACCTCGAACAACTCGGATACCGCCACCATAGCAGTAGGCGGCGCAGACCTCGTGGTCACAAAGAGCGTGGACGTGTCCACTCCCGGCGAGGGTGACACCGTCGTATATACGATCACGGTTGAGAACCTTGGGGAAAAGACTGCCACAAACATCGTGATAGAGGACATATGGCCTGACGGCATTATCAACACTCCAACGTGGAGCACTGACAACGGCTCCTACAACACCGGCACAAAACTCTGGACCTTTGCCAGCGATCTTGCTGTAGGCATAACAAATACCCTCACCCTCACAGGGCTGGTTAACACAGGTACAAGCGGCTCATTTGCAACGAACATAGCGCTCGTAAATTCCGTAACGCAAGCGGACCCCGACGCCTCGAACGACTCCGACAGCGTGGACATAGCCATTGGGGGAGCAGACCTCAAGATGACCAAGTCCGTTGACAACGCCACGCCTGACGTGGGCGACAGCGTGCAATATACCATCACCGTGGAGAACCTCGGGGACAACACCGCTTCAAGCATCACGGTCATGGACGTATGGCCCTCGACCATTGTGAACTACACGGCCTACAGCGCTGCAAACGGTGCATACAGCAATGCTACCGGCATATGGACACTTGCCAGTCCGCTTGCTGATTCGGCCACCGCTGTCCTGTACATAAACGGGACGATCAAAGACTCTACCGGCGGGCAGACCGCGACAAACACCGCATATATCAATTCATCGGGAGAGGCCGATGGCAACGCCATAAACAACACCGCGAGCGCCTCGCTCACCGTGACGAGCGCAGACCTGGAGGTATCAAAAGTAGTCAATGCCCCGGCACCCAACATCGGGCAGACAATAAGCTACACCATCACGGTCACGAACAACGGGCCTGACAACGCAAGCGAGATCACGGTAATAGACAACCTGCCTGCGGATATAAATTATGTCTCGTACTCCGGGGACGGCACTTACGACAGCGGCACGGGCATCTGGAACGTAAACGACCTCGCTGTAGGTATGAGCAACACCCTGATAATCAACGCAACCGCCGACGCGTCGGCAAACGAGTCAAGGACGAACATAGCCTCCATCAACAACGCCACGCAGTTCGACCCCACGAGCGCTAACAACTCAGACAGCGCCTTCCTCTCCATGGTGGGCATCGACATGCTTATAGAGAAATTCGTCAACACCACCTCGCCGCCCCTGGGGGGCACCGTGACCTTCATCATCAACGCCACGAACCAGGGCCCGAACATCGCGGAATCCGTGACCATCATGGATGCGGAAGAATCCACGGATCTGGAATTCGACACCATAACCGAGAGCAAGGGCACGTACAGCGAAGCCTCGGGCGAGTGGAATTTCGCCAACAATGAGGACCTCGCGGTGGGCGAGATGGTCACACTTACGATAACCGCAACCATCCTGGCAGGCACTTGCGAGACGGTCAATAACACGGCACGCTTTATAAGCGCCGACCAAACGGACTTTGACTCCGCAAACAACCAGTCCACGGTCTCCATACTCGTGGGCGCAACGGACGTATCGCTTGCCATGAGTGTTGACAACCCGACCCCGACGGTGGGCAACACTGTGACATTCACCCTTACCACAACGAACGAGGGCACGGGCATAGCGAACGGGATCGAGATAGAAGACATCATAGACACAAGCTATTTTGAGAGTATCACCTGGAGCGGCGACGGCCTATACGTCCCGGCCACGGGCATCTGGAACGGCATTGACCTG
The DNA here is from genome assembly GCA_030638335.1 of Nitrospirota bacterium. Taxonomy (GTDB): domain Bacteria; phylum Nitrospirota; class Thermodesulfovibrionia; order Thermodesulfovibrionales; family JdFR-86; genus DAOWET01. The sequence goes on along the minus strand of DAOWET010000170.1, from coordinate 18,836 downwards.
CCCTCAAACGGCCTCAGCAATTCCATCACCATCTCGGCTGTTGTTAATTCCACTGGCGCAGGACTTACACTGACGAACAACTCAGAGATAAACAGTATCGAGCTTGGCTGTGATGTCAACACCTCAAACGATACCGCAAGCGTCTCGATCACAGTGCAGAGCTCGGACCTGAGCGTGTTCAAGGTGGCTGACATTGCAAGCCCGCAGGAAGGGGAAGTCGTAAAATACACCATCACGGTTACGAACAACGGGCCGCACGACTCTACTGGCATCATAGTGGAAGACACACTCGACAGCCGCCTTACGTACATCAACGACAACAGCTTCGGCAACTTTGTCGTGGGCACCGGCATATGGAACGTGGGCGACATTGCAAAGTCAGATAGCAAATCGCTCTTCATCAACGTCTCAGTACTGCCTAGTTACTACGGCCAGGATATTCCCAACCTCGCAAACATAACATCGGCTGACGTCTATGACTCCAGCTCAGTGAACAATAGCTCAAGCTACACTATATCCGCTGTGGTGGGGAGCACGGACCTCTCGATCTCAAAGGTGGCAAATACTACAACTCCCACCGTGGGCGATACGCTCTCATTTACGATCACGCTTACAAACGAAGGGGTCATCCCTGCGGCGGAAATAGAGATATACGACCTCCTGCCCACCGGGCTGACCTTCACGGGGTCAAGCGGCGAGGGCATATACAACTCCTCAACCGGAATATGGAACAGCCTGGGCGTTTATAACGCGGCCTCCGGCAGAGACGAACTCTACGCGGGCATAAGCAATACCATTATCGTCTATGCCACGGTGGACGCCTCAGTCGCAGGGCTTACGAATACAAACACCGCTCTGATAAACGCGGTGGACCAGGACGACCCGAACAGTGCCAATGATTCGGCAGCAGTCACGTACACTGTGCAGAGCGCGGACATTCTGATACAAAAGACCGTGGACAATGCAACGCCGGTTGAGGGCAACGACGTACAGTTCACCATAACCGCCTCTAACATCGGCCTGCACAACACCACGGGGCTGGTGATAACCGACGTGTTTCCGGTCGGGCTTACGCACCTGGAGAACTCTCCAAGTGTTGGCACATACAACCAGGGCACCGGTGACTGGACCATAGGAGCCCTCAACAATGCCGCATCGGCAACGCTGATCATTAACGCCACCGCGCCAATAGGCACAGGAGGCAACACTTATACGAACAGGGCGTTTGTGAACACCTCTGACATATACGACCCTGTAAGCGGCAACAACGAGGACACCGTAGACATTAATCCGTCCTCTATTCCAAAGCCGACATTCATAGCCACAAAGACCGTCGTAACCTCCTCGGACCCCATAAACGCTGGCACCAACCCCATTGCCATACCCGGTGCATTGATGCTCTATTCAATAAACGTATCGAACTTTGGCGACGGCGCTGGCGAGGAGTTCATAATCACCGACTCTCTTGCCAGTGAACTGTCACTGAAGGTAGATGGTACAGGGCCTTTCACTTTTACAAACAATGCGCATCTGGGAAGCCTGACCTACAGCTATGTAAGCCTGGGCGATGCAGGGGACGACGTGGAGTTTGACAACGGTAATAACCTCTACGACTACACCCCTGTTGCAGATGCAAACGGAGTGGACTCAAACGTCAAGGCGTTCAGGATCAATTTCGGAGGCACATTTGACGCAAAGGTGGGAGCCAACACGCCTGCCATGGACCTGCAGTTCAAGGTGAGAATACAATGACCGTTAATTTTGGACATAAGGCCTTAATGAAGCTTCTCGTCCTGGCGTTGTTCATCGGTATTACCGCCCTGTTACCTGTCTCTGTAGCCCAGGCCGCTACCGCTCCGGGTATTGATATCAATAACCAGGCCACTGTTACATACAACAGCGGCGGGTCTCCACATCTTCTGGGCAGTGATGTTTCAAGCGATACGGTGCAGGAACTCGTGGACCTCACCGTCGTCACTGTTGACATAGCCAACGTGCCTGTAACGCCAGGGGACACCCAGATGGCCGTCACCTTCCTGCTCGGAAACGCTGGCAATGGCACAGACTCATACAGCATTACCAACTCTGTTGCGAGCGGTTTCGATCCTGACTCAATGGACATCTACTTTGACACAAACAACTCCAGCACCTTTGACGCCGGAGACACGCTCTATGAGCCCGGGACGAACGACCCGGTGCTCGTGGCCGGGGCAACACTTCGCCTGTTCGTTGTCAGCGATATCCCGGTGGGGGTCCTGGAAGGGGACCTCTCGGAGATCAGGCTTACTGTCACATCAAAGGCAACCATCGGCCCTGGCCAGGGTGACGCGGGCACGGAGGCCATCTTCGGCGCAAGCGGTGGCACGGGCACGGATACGTCCATATACGAGGTGCTCTCCGGCCTCGTGATGGTTAAGACAGCAACAGTTGTTGACCCCTCGGGAGGCTCACTGACCATAAGCGGTGCGGAGATACGGTACAAGATAACCGTGGATGTAAGCGGGGGGGGCTCGCTTACGAACGTGGAAGTGACCGACGCGGTCCCCGCATATACCACATACGTCCCGGGCTCGCTCGAACTAAACAGCGTGCCTTTGAGCAACGCTATAGACGGTGATGCAGGAGACTTTGACAACAACCTGGCAAACGGCATTGCCGTTCAGTGGAGCAGTCTTGCACTCATTAACGGGACGCAGGTCATCAGGTTCAACGTGAAAATCGATTAAGCATCGGAGGTGCGATAAATGATGAGAACACAGGTAATGACCTTGGCAGTAGCGGCCCTTATGCTCTTTACGGGCTTCCCTGCCCATGCACAGGAGGGCAAGGGCGCTTTAGTGCTTGAATCTTTTAACGAAGTGGAGATGGTGGTTGAGAACGAAAAAGGCGAGAAGGTAGTAAAGAGGGTCGACGCGGCAAAGGCGCGCATACTTCCCGGAGACGAGATCCTGTACTCGGTGCGTTTCAGGAACACCGGGACCGAGCCGGCAACCGATATCGTCATAACCAATCCCGTGCCTGAACACATGATACTCAAGCCTGTGACGATACACGGTGAAGGCACAGAGGTCACTCTCTCCATCGACAGCGGCAAGAACTTCGGCCGTCAGGACGAGCTATTTGTCGTGGAAGAGGACGGGACAAAGCGCCCTCCAAAACCTGAGGAGTACACGCATGTGCGCTGGACTTTCTCAAAGGAGATAATGCCCGAAGAGCAAGGCTCTGTAGGGTTTTCCGCGATAGTGGAATAAAGGATCTATAGATTACGGCAAGTATATCAAGGACAAAAATAAGGTAAGGAAAGGAGTTGATGTCAAATTATCAATTCAACAGGCAACAGGGGATGTTTTGGCAGCAATCAGGAGAATAACCAGACATAACGATACAGGCGAGAAGGAGTAAGGAAGATGAAAAGGAACATATGGAAAACGCATCCAGGTAATAACACCAAAAAGGAGAAAACAACCATGAGTACCAGAGTATCAGTCCTAACAGTAGCCGTGACAGTACTGGCAGCCATTGCGCTGCTTGTGCCTGGAGCGGCCCTGGCACTGGGAACCCTCGCGGGGACCACGGTCAGCAACGACGCAACAGTGGATTACAAGGTGGGCGCGGTCAGCCAGACCCAGCTCACCTCGAACACGGTGTCCTTCACAGTGGACGCCAAGGTGGACTTCGCGATCACCGACGCGGGCGGCACGTGGAATACGGTAACGCCCGGCGGGGCCACGGACACCTACTACCTGACCTATCAGGTAAGCAACAGCGGTAACGTAGGGCTCGACCTGGCCCTGAACGCATTCCAGGTGCCAAACGGCACTGACGACTTCGACCAGACCCTGCATGCGAGCACATTCTACGTTGACGCAAACGGCGACAGCCTCTACGACGGTGGAGACACATTAGTCACCTTCGTTGACGAGCTGGAAGTGGGTCTCTCAAACACCATCTTCGTTGTGGCAGCAGTTATCAACAGCCCGCAACCGGACGGAGACATAGCCAGCATCATCCTCAACACCACAGCGTACTATAACGGCGCAACCGGCGGAAACGCCGGTGACGGCGGCGCTTGCACAGGCATCGTGGTCGCGGACTCTGACGGCGACAACAACGGCTGTGACGGCATGGACTGGGAGCTTGCCGACGACGGCAACACAGGCGATGGCATCGAGGGCATTGCCGCTGCATTCGTGGTCAGCAGCGCGGACCTCACTGTGACCAAGACCTCTTCGCTGGTCTGGGACCCCATCAACGGGAGCACCAATCCCATAGCCATACCCGGAGCGCGCATATCCTTCACTGTTGAGGTTGCAAACGCAGCATCAGGAGCCACGGCGACCGACATAATCATCACTGACCAGCTGCCAAGCACGCTGGCCTTTAACTCGGCAACCATCACGCTGACCAACACGGGTGGCGGGGCCGGCTCTTGGAGCCTGACAAACGGCGCTGGCGGTTGCCCGGAATTCGGCGACGCGTGCGGATGGTATGACGGCACGGACTCGGTGATCGTTAACGGTATAACGCTGGATGCCTCAGACACCGCAACGATCATCTTCACCTCCAACATCAAGTAACGACCATATCGGGCTTGAACGGAGGACATAACGGGCGGTAACGCCCGCAGGAAATGGAAATGACGGGACTGATACGCATAGGGGCCGCAAGACGGCCCATGGACTCAGGCGGGATGCGCGCCTGGGCCGGCGCCGTCTTGCGCCCCTATGTATCAACACCCGACAGGGGGATCAAGATGAGCAGACATGAACGGACGACCGGCTTGCATGGCATGCCACCGGTGCGTCCGTCCGAGCCCACGGGACCGGCCATATCGGCCATGCTGTTCCGCGGGCTGGGATGGGCGCTTATCGTCCTTGCCACCTTGCTTGTTCTGTCCCCACCCGCCCTTGCCGAGGTCCAACCCGGCACGGTAATCAACAATATCGCAAACAGCTCATATACGATAGGAATCGTTCCCGCGACCGCTCAGTCCAACACGCACTCGCGCACAGTACAGGCAACACCCACCACCGCCGTGATGAACACATTAAGGTACAACCCGGCTGACGCATCCGCGGTCATTATAAACGTACCTGCTTCAGAGTATTCAAAGACCGGTGTTGGCGGCCCATTCTTTGCCGTGACACCGCCGGTTGACAAAAACGGAGATCTCATTGACCTGACCACTGCAGACCTGGTCAACAGTACGCAGTACAAGGTAGACGAGTCCATATTCATCATGGTCTCGGACGCTGACCAGGACCTTGACTTCCTGAACCCGGACACGATAACGGTGCGTATAACCACCCCAAACGGGGACGTGGAGATCATCAGGCTGACGGAGACCGGTCCGCACACGGGCGTGTTCACAGGACATGTGCCATCCGGTTCAGGCGGTGTGAACAAGAAAGACGGCACACTGGATGTGGGCCGGGGCTCGAAAGTCACGATAAAATACAAAGACCCCGGTGATGCCAGCGACACCGAAACCGCAACAGTACAGGTGGGGGCAAGCAGCAAGGTACTGGGCCTGTTCGTGACAAAGAGCGCAGGCAAGAATGTGATCTACCTGGGTGATTTCCTTATCTACACCGTAAACGTGGAGGAAATCCTGGGCCAGACCGCAACGAACGTAAGAATATTCGATTACATCCCTCTTGGATTCCGCTACAAGAAGGGCTCGGCAACCTTGAACGGTGCTGAGACCTCTGACCCGAAGCCCTCCGGAGACGGAAGGACCCTGCGTTTCAAGGTGGGCACCCTGCTCCCTGACGAATCCGCCACGATAACCTATGTCGTGGAGGCTGCCGCAGGGGCAAAGCCAGGAGTCGCTATCAACTACGCCAGCGCAAGGGGCGACGGTGTGTACTCCAACACTGCCAAGGCTTCCGTAACAGTGAGAGACCCCTTCTGGCGCGACAACAACATCATCGTGGGCCAGGTGCTGATCAACCAGTGCGGAAACGGCCTTGAGGACGAAGAAGCGGAAGGCGACGGGCTGCCCAATGTCAGAATATATCTTGAGGACGGCAGGTACGTTGTAACTGACTCAAACGGGATGTTCCACTTCGAGGGCCTCTCAAAGGACACGCACGTGGTACAGCTCGACCTTGACACGTTACCGGGTAAATACGAGATCGCACTTTGCGAGGATAACACTGCATTTGCCGGCCGTGCTTACTCCCAGTTCGTGGACCTTGCCGGCGGGGCCCTATGGAGGACCGACTTCCATGTCAGGCTCAGGCCGCGCGAGAAGGGCTCGGTCCAGATGGAACTTCAGAGCGCCTACAGCGACCAGGCGGCTAAATACACACTGCCCATAAAGGTGGGAGATGTCCCGCTTGAGGACCTGAGGCTAACGGTCATCCTCCCCAAGGAGGCAAAATTCATCTCCGACAGCGCGACTCTGGAAGAAAAGAAACTACCAGAACCTCAGGACATGTATTCTTCGCTTACATTCAGGCTCGGAGACGTTCCCGCAGGATTCGAGGGGAGCGTGAGGTTCAACGCAGGACTTAGCGAGCACGGAGAGCCCATAGAGCTTGTTACAAAGGCGACTCTGACCTTCAACACCCCAAAGAGCAAGAACCAGCGTTTGCCGCTGCTTGAGAACATATTCAGGCGAAGCACCGAGGACGAAGAACGTGTAAAGAAGACATTTGTGCTGACAATGAACTTCATTTCCGGCAAGTCTGAGCTGCACGAGCAGGACAAGGAGGCAGTGGAGCAGCTGGCCCAGCAGTTACAGGGCCTTAGCATTGACCAGCTCTTCGCCATCGGACACACAGACTCGGAACCGCTCAGCGGCGATGGAGATTTCAAGGACAACTACAAGCTATCCGAGGCGCGTGCACGGACAATAAGCCGGTATCTGGGCGAGATCCTGGGACTCACACCCGAACAGCTCTCCTACATGGGCGCGGGACCGGACAAACCCATTGCTGACAACGACACTGTGGAAGGCAGGGCACTAAACAGGCGCGTGGAGGTCAAGGTATACACTGACCTCATCTCAAAGGGCTCCGTACTCACGGCAACCAAGGACCATAGCGGGCCCGAGGTGGTTGAGACCTTTGGAGAGAGGCCCGGAGAAGGCATCCCCCTGGTCACCGAGGACGACAACAGGTTCGATCCGCCGAAGTTTGTGCTTGAGATGCCGGGATATGATGACAAATGGCTTGACAGTGCGGAGCCCGGGTTCAAGTGGCTCTGGCCTGAACCAGGTTACCAGCCATTCACAACGGCTGTGAACATAGCTGTTCAACACGCGCCCGGGCAGAAGGTAACGTTGCTTGTTAATGGCGAGGAGGCCCCTGCGCTGAAATACGAAGGCACGCTGAGTAACCGCTCGAACACTGTAGCTGTCAGCCGCTGGAGGGCCATAGAGGTCAGCGATGGAGCCAACGTATTCGAGGCCGTGGTACAGGGCAAGGACGGACAGACAAGGCTTGAGAGGACCATTCATTATGCCGGACCTCCCGTGAAGGCCGAAGTAGTGCCTGAGCTCTCGCGGCTAGTGGCAAACGGAAGGACATACCCTGTTGTGGCGGTGCGCCTGACCGATGCCAACGGCATACCGGCAAGGCCCGGACTGGTCGGAGGGTACGCTGTAACCGCTCCTTATGAGGCATTAAGGACCATGGACGGGGCATTCGAAGGAAAGGCCGCCTACATAATCGGCTATGACGGCATAGCGTATCTCAAGCTCTATCCCACCACAAAGACCGGAGAGGTCGTGCTAACGCTCAAGCTCAGGGAAAGCCAGGAGGAGATCAGGGCGTGGCTTGATCCCGAACTGAGGGACTGGATAATGGTGGGCATTGCCGAAGGCACGATGGGATACAACACCCTCAGCGGAAATGCCGAGAGCCTTGATGAGCACGACATACCAGAGGACTTCTACCACGACGGCAGGCTTGCCTTCTTTGCCAAGGGCAAGATCAAGAGCAGCTGGCTGCTGACAATGGCCTTTGACAGCGAGAAGGCCCCATACACAGAGTACGACCCGAACCAGAGCCTGGACCCTGACAGCTTCTACACGCTCTACGGGGATGGCACAAGAGAAGGCAGTGAAGCCATAACATCTCGAAATATTTACATAAAGATCGAGCGCAAGAACTTCTACGCGCTCTTTGGAGACTACAATACCGGGCTTACGGTCACAGAGCTCTCAAGATACAGCCGGAGCATCAACGGCCTGAGAAGCGAGTACAAGGGCGAAAGGTTTGAGTACAACGTCTTTGCCAGCGAGACGAACCAGGCATTCGTACGCGACGAGATAAGGGGCGACGGGACCTCCGGCCTCTACCACCTCTCCAGGGACAATATCGTCATGAACTCCGAGAGCGTGATGATCGAGGTGCGTGACAGGAACCGCTCTGAGGTGGTTCTGTCCTCAACACCCATGTCACGGTTCGTGGACTACACCATCGACTACGACAATGGCACGATGTTCTTCAAGGAGCCGGTGGACGCCCAGGACTTTGATTTGAACCCTGTCTACATAGTGGTAGAGTACGAGTCCTTCGACGACTCCGACAACTCGATGAACTACGGCGGCAGGGCTGCGGTCAAGGTGATGGATGGCAAGGTACAGATTGGCGTGACAGGCATACATGAAGAGAGTGTGGGCAAGTCCGGCGACCTGCTTGGCACGGACGCCGTGGTGAAGATTGGCGAGACTACCACAGTGACCGCGGAGGCGGCGCAAAGCACCGTTGAACAAGACGGCGCCAGCACGGATGGAAGCGCCATCACGCTGAAGGTTGAGCACGAAGACGAGTACTTCACGGGAAGCGCATACGCAAGATATATTGGAGAGGACTTCGGGCTCGGGCAGGGCCAAAGCAGCGAGACAGGGACCAGAAAGCTCGGATTCGACACAAGGATCAGGACTGACACTCCCTTTGGATATTCGCTCAGCGGATACAGGCAGACATACCTGGAAACTGGCAATGAAAGAGACCTTGTGGATGGCAAGATAACCCTTGGTAAAGGCAATCATTCATACTATACGGGGCTCCGCAGGATAACCGACCGCATGGCCGGCGGCGAAGAACAGGTCACTGACCAGTTGACCGCCGGAGGCAAGTGGCTGCTCATGAACAGCCGTCTTGTTCTCAAGGTGGACAGGGAGCAGACACTGTTTGAGAGCGAAGAGAACCCGGATTATCCCACAAGGACTACTTTTGGTGCGGAATACAAGGTATCAGAGCGCCTGACCGTGCTTGGAGCGCAGGAGATCTCGGACAGCGGAGACACACACACGGAGACGACACGTGCCGGGATCAGGTCCAACCCGTGGGAGGGTGGAACCGTAACCAGCACTGTTGAGCGCCAGTACACTGACGAGGAGATGAGGATGTTCTCCTCGCTGGGGCTCAAGCAGACCTGGCAGGCTACAAAGCAGTGGACACTGTCTGCCGGGTTTGACAAGACGACGACCATCAAGGACACCACTGCCACGCATACTGCTGAGAACAGCGACTATATTGCGGCCTCCCTTGGCGCCAAATACGTGATGGAGAAACTCACGTGGAACTCAAGGGTGGAGTTCCACGAATCCATGGTCCTGATCAAGCGCAACGCGGTAACCGCTGTCAGCCTTGAGCCCAGGCGGGGGCTCGGTCTCTCCGCCGGGCTGCACCTGTTCACAGAGGACGGGGTAAGCGAGGACAGCAAGGACCTGGACCTGAGGCTTGCCGCGGTCTATCGCCCATCAAAAAGCAGGTGGACCGTGCTTGACAGGATGGACCTGATCTACGAGGAGTTCGCAAGCGAGTCGCTTGATTATGACAACTGGCGCATAGTGAACAATTTCAACCTGAACTATAGAGTTCCGCACTTCTGGCAGGTTTCAGTGAAGTACGGCAACAAATACGTCAATCAATATATTCAAGACAAGGACTATCAGGGGTATACGGACCTGACAGGTATTGAGGGACGTTACAACCTCACACCCATCTGGGACGTGGGAGCGCACGTGGACTCCCTGCGCTCATGGCATGCGGGCCAGAGCGACAACAGGCTTGGTCTCTCTCTGGGGTATAACCCTGCGCGCAACATCTGGCTCAGCTTCGGTTACAACTTCAAGGGATTCTATGACCGCGATTTCTCGAAGGCCGACTATACCATGAACGGCGTATTCATCAAGTTCCGCCTGAAGTTCGACCAGAACTCGGCCCAGGACGCTGTCCGATGGATAACAGGCCACTAAGCCCCGGCCCTGAGCGCGCAAGTGGATAAGGGCAATATAAAGACAGCGATATTAATCGCCAACCCGGTATCCGGCAGGGCCTCGAAGGCGGTGTTTGATGAGGCGCGCCTTGCTCTGGAATCCCATGGGTTTTCAGTCAAGAGCTTCCTGACCGAAAAGCGCGGGGACGCTGAAACACTTGCCAGGGACGCCCTGTCACTTGAACCCGACCTTTTCGTCATTGCCGGAGGGGACGGGACCATAAATGAGGCCATCAACGGACTTGCCGGTTCAAAGGCGATTATGGCAGTGCTTCCCCTTGGAACGGCAAACGTCATGGCCCACGAGCTGGCCCTTCCCTTCTCGATAAAGGGAGCGATAGAAGCAGCCGCCACAGGGACACCTCGCTCAGTATCGCTGGGAGAGATCACCGCTGAGTGCGGCACAAGGTGGTTCTGCCTGATGGCAGGGGCCGGGTTTGACGCGGAAGCGGTTTTCCGCGTATCAGGCTGGCTGAAGGGACTCGCAGGCAAGCTGGCATACATCGTAAGCGGCATAGGGGTAGCGCTCAGGGGAAAGAGCAACGAGCTCAAGGTGGAAATTGACGGCTCCCTGCGTTCTTGCAACCACGTTATCGTAAGCAACGCCAGAAAGTATGCAGGGCGACAAACCCTTGCCCCTGATGCGGATATCAGCGTGCCCGGGTTCGAGGTAACACTGATCAAAGGCTCAGGGCTCGGGATTGCCATGTTTGCCCTTGCGCTTCTGGCCGGACTCCACAAGCGCCTGAGGTTCGTTGAGACCGTAATGGGCAAAGAGGTCAGTATCCATGGACAGGCCCACATACAGATAGACGGCGACTATTTCGGGCAGGCCCCGGCAAGAATAACCGCCAGAGGAGACATGCTCAGGATAGTATCCTGAGGCCCTTCGTACCGGTGGTACGTCTTACCGGGTTTATTGTATAATATTCATTCGGTTCAGCAGCATACGGGACCGCCGGTGGGCGTAGTTCAACTGGTTAGAGCACTGGATTGTGGTTCCAGATGTTGGGGGTTCGAGTCCCCTCGCCCACCCCATCAGGATTTTACGCCGTCCAGTCGGCTTGAGTCAGGCGGCTTGAGAATAGTTTGCGCCTGTAGCTCAGTGGATAGAGCACCGGCCTCCGGAGCCGGGTGTCAGAGGTTCGACTCCTCTCAGGCGCGCCACGACATCTTAAGCGCCTGGAAGGACGGTTGAAATACCTAAAGACGGTGTATTAATATTTGTCTGTGGGCCGTTAGCTCAGTTGGTAGAGCAGCTGACTCTTAATCAGCGGGTCCGGGGTTCGAGCCCCCGACGGCCCCCCACTCTCTTCTTGGTGTCCTTGTAGCCTACGGCTTCAAGGTATTCCTTCATCGGAATGCCCAGGGACTCCAGGAGCTGGAGCGTCACCGTGATCGTGGGGATGTACCTGCCCTTCTCTATGTCCTTGATGTATGATGGCGTGATACCTGCCATGGCACTCAGCTGCCTTAGTGAAAGGCCCAGTTCCTCGCGTCTGGCCTTCAGGAGCTCACTGCCCGTTCCGTACTTACTTTGCTTGCTTGCCATATTACCTTCCTCCTGCTGTATAGTATACCATATTTTTATCTTGACGAAACCAACCGGGCGTGTGTATAGTATACTTTATGAAGCGAAAGCAACCGCCAAGCGTAAGGTACACTCAAGTTCCAAATACACTTATCGAAAATATTCTCTGTAAATACACATTCCCCGCTTACGAGACAAGAATGCTGATGTTTATTTTCCGCAACACATACGGATGGCACCGCTCTGAATTTACAACCTCACACAGGAAGATCGCGGAAGCAACCACACTGCGCCTGGCTCATGTAGGCCGCACCCTGAATTCTTTGGAAGAGAAGAACATCATTGCCAGGCAACCAAGCAAGACCGAGATAATAATTCAATTCAATCCTAACTACATGACCTGGAGACTCAAAGACCCTGCAGGTCTGTTCACAGAGGTTCCTCAGGAGGAACCAGGTTCCTCAAGAGGAGACGGTTTAGAACCTCAGGAGGTAAAAAGCGTCTCCTCTACAGGAACCTTTCCTGTGATGGACAAAGACGAACTATCAAGCATTACTAAAGGTTTCTGGAAGAAAGTTGGCCTGAAGTAGCTCCATAAAGAAATTAAATATAATAAAAAAAGAAAAAGGCGGTTTGATTGAAAGGCAAGAGAGGCAACGGCAAAAACAAAAATCTGTGTCCGGCCTGCGGCGCTTATGTGTTATTTCCCGTGGAAGCGGTGGGTGTGATCGCTGATCTCTACGGGGACTGGCTCACGGACATTGAGGCCGAAGGGCTCTCGCGTGAATACATAGAAAAGCTTCGTCAGAGGTACCGAGACTATATCCTCCCGGCATTTGGAAGCGTCCGCCCTGGGGACCTGACCACGCGAAGCCTTGCTGGCTTCAAGCGAGACCTCCTACGCCAAGGTCTCGCGCCGAAGACAGTGAAGCATATACTCGGTGCACTGTCCGCATTACTGAACCACCTGGCTGAAAGTGGAGAGATGGACGCAGTGCCTCGCTTCCCCACGATCAAGGCGCGGCCCGTGAAGGAGAAACACTGGCTCGACCGAGTGACCCAGGCGAAGATAATTGCCGCTGCAGATCCGGAGGACGTCCTCTTGTTCCGTTGCCTCATAGAAACAGGGGAGAGGATATCCGAAGCGTGCGCGCACCAGGTGCGTGACCTCATGGACGGCGGCATACGTGTGTGCCGGGCCTTTGACGATCGCGGCGAGCTCAAGGGTACAAAGACAGGCCGTGACGATCTGCGGCCCTTGTCGCGTCCGCTGTATGAGGAGCTGGTTATTTTGTGCGGGGCATCAGACCCCGGACAATTTCTTTTTACTCGAGGGGGAAAGCCCTACAGCCGAAGGAAGCTCCGGTACCGCTGGCAGGTGGCGTGCAAGCGCGCGGGAGTTCGCGCGATTCCTCCGAGCCAGGCCAGTCGGCACAGCAAGGCAAGTCAGCTTCGCCTTGAGCTGGAGCACGAGAGCGCGGAGCGCATGCGTGCCGCCCTGGGCCATGAGAGCGCGCAAACCACAAGGGCACACTATGCGCTGGAAAGCGATCGGCGCTTAGAATCGAACTGAGGAGGACGTTATGCTGAGCAAGGAGGAAATGGCGCAAGTTTCAGAGAGGTTGGGCGGGAGCACGTGCCCTTTTAACGACGACGAGCCGTGCGAGCTTGGCGTAGATTACATGGGAGACCTGTACTGTGTGGCCCTGGTCGTAAGCGCGACCGAGGGGAGTCCTCAGGAAGTGATAGAGCTGACCGGGTGTCCGCGCGCTGGCTGCCAGGGGCCTGAGTGATGGATGATAAAACCGCAGAGGTGATCATGGCCATGGAAGCGGGGGAGCCGTGTCCGCATTTCAACGCGGAGGATGATCTGATCTGTCCGGGCGCGGTGCTGTATGATGGGCAGCTCTACTGCATGCTTCCAGGTTTTGGAATTCCTTTGGCGATCGCAGACCTGACCGAGTGTCCCCAGGAGGAAGGTGACTGATGCGATGTGTTTATGCAATGGACGGATGCACTGGCAAGACGAAGGTGATCCGGACTGTTGACTATGGCTACTGGGTGTCGCGGAAGCGCAAGTGTAAAAAGTGCGGCGAGGAGTTCACGACACAGGAGCGGCAGAGGGTGGAGGTTTTCCGCAAGGCGGAAACCGAAGAGCCTGAGAAGAAGGCCGCCCATGCGGCCTCCGCGAAGAAGTCTGTGTTAAAAGAGCCCCGGCCGCACGGAAGGTTTCCAGGGGATAGGGGTTGTTATTAATTGTTGGAGGTGAATCATGAAATGTCCGTACTGCCTGAACAACAACCGCGTTAAGAAGAAGCCGGACTTGAAGACGCTCCGGACGCTTGCCAATGGAAATTCAGTGAAGCGTGAGCGTGTGTGCCCACGGTGCGAGAAGCGTTGCGACACGGTGGAGCTTTTCGTAAAGGAGTACGACCAGGAACGGCAGGCCGCTGTTGATGAGCTGGAGAGCAAGGTGCGGCTGATGGGGATGTTGAAGGAGCAAAACGAGGAAGTAAAAGACGCGATAAAGGTACTTTTACAGGTTGGGCGTGGCTGATAGATGTAGCGTGATCGAGGCCGGCGCCTGGTCCTCCTGATGGCTAGATGTAGCGGCCTCGGGTTCCAGGAGAGCTGGCCAGGCTGATAGATGTAACAATGGCTGTCCTGAGGACGGCAACGTTCTCTGTGCTATGCGGCAAGGGCCTCACGCTGTGCAAGAAGGGCGTGGGGCCCTGCCGTGTCCTGGACGTTCTTCCATGAAGCGCGCAAGCGCGACCCGTCGTTCGAGGTAGGAGAAAATTTTGCATAATCGGTATTATCTGGCTTTGCGGTCGCATGCAAAGCCAGATAATGCCAGCGTGATTATGTATCATTTTCTCCGTAAGCGAGGACGGTTTATAAAACAAAAGCGTGGGTGCAAGGGGCAGGAGCCCCGCCGCGCGTTGTTGTATGGACTTCCAATGTGCGCGGCGGCCGCAGGCCATAAATGCCGCGCCTCATGTAACCGTCAACACCTGGCTACGCGAAAACGAGCAAAAATCGACTCAGCAGAATTGACAGTGGCCGTTGTCTTTATGGCCGTGCCGTCAGGCACGGCCATGCCCTGGCCGTTGACGTTGCCGCCGAAGGCGGCCCCCCGCGGGGCAGCATCGAGCCTGCGAGGCGATACCATCGCGCGCACGAGCGGGGGCGGTTCCAAAGCACCCGATCGGCCCGCCCTGGGCCGGAGGGAGTGCGTAGGAGTGAGCTACCCCTTAGGAGGGGGACTCGGTTGATGGCAGACCTTGGTGCAGGGTGCCGTCCGGTGAACTTATGCGCGCCCGGATGAATGAACAGAGCCGAAGCCGCCCGGCCCAGGGCGAGCGAGGCGCGAACCGTCAACGTGTGATGGTGTGGCGTCCTGTGAGCGTAAGCCGCCCACCTGCCCGGCAGAGCCGAAGGGAGCCCGGCCCAGGGCCCCGAGGCGCGGAGCGTTAACGTGTGGTGAGGGTGGGGAACCTGGTGGACGCGATCCTCCTGACGAGCTGCTCCTGAAGGCCATGGACCTGGTGGACCTGAAAAGCGAAGGCTGGCAACTCTCCTAAAGTTGCAGGCCTGGCTCCTGGCTCCTGGACAAACCCGCATGACGGTATGACGGTATAATATCGGGGATGGCACGCTTATTGCTTTACGTGGTCTACTGCAGATGCGGCCACAGGAATAGGTACATGACCATGCAGGGGATCGGAGTATGGCTCTGCGAGGAGTGTAACCGTCCCGTAATATGGACAGAGGCGTGGAGCTCAACAACCCCCCATGGTCGGAAAGCACATATAGCAGGGAAATGTTAATTGATTTAATGGAAGTATAAGAGGGGATGTTGGAAGTCTGCTACATGTAGCTTTAATTCTGAACGAAAATGACCGTGTTTATGTTCCAGGAACCCTGTGCAGGCCTTATATTATGCAGGGTTCAATTCCCTGCACCGCCACCACTTTCCCCTTTCTTACAGCCCGCACCCCGGAATTGTCAGTAAAATCAATATGCCTCGAATTAATGCCGACCTCCCATCCCCCTCCGCCTTTACACTGATTTTTCCGTCCCGTTATAATAATAAGTTATGGCTCAAAGAAGAAGACCGAGAAAAAGGCGCAGGCCAATGAGAAGGCCGGGGCAGGAAGGGCTTTTGAAAAAGCTCTTCCGGCTGGTCCGCTTCACCTTCATATTCCTCATACTGCCGGTTGCCATAGGCACTTTCATGGGTGGTTTCCTGGCCTTTGCCCGCACCGTGCCCTCCATTGTGGAACTCAAGCAGGAGGTCATCCCGCCGGGCACGAAGATATATGCCGAGGACGATACCCTGATAGGCGAGCTGAAGATCAGAAAGGGCGTGTTCGTGCCCTTTGACGAGCTCCCCCCGGACCTCATAAACGCGGTCATCTCCGTGGAGGACTCACACTTCTGGAAGCACGGGGGCATCGACTACATAGCCATCGTCCGCGCTGCCATGGCCGATATAATCCACGGGAAGATAAAACAGGGCGCAAGCACCATAACCATGCAGCTTGCAAAGAACACCTTCCTCACCCCTGAGCGCACCTTCCGCCGCAAGTTCAAGGAACTCGTGCTCTCGCTGAGGATAGAGAACAACCTCACAAAGAAAGAAATACTTGAGTTCTACCTGAACCGGATGTATCTCGGGAACGGGGCCTACGGCGTTGAGATGGCTAGCCAGCGCTACTTTGGCAAATCCGTGAGAAAACTCACCCTGCCAGAGGCCGCCATGATAGCAGGGCTCTTAAAGGCGCCCTCGGCCTATTCGCCAAAGCGCAACTTCAAGAAGGCCAAGGGCCGCCAGGAGATAGTGCTCAAGCGTATGGAGGACGAGGACTTCATCACCAGAAAGCAGCGCCTGAAGGCATTAAAGACAGCCATGTACCTCTCACAGGACGATGAGGAGGGCTGGACGAACAACTATTTCGTTGACTACGTACGCAACTACCTTGAGGATAAATTTGGCCGGGAGATCATCTACAAGGGCGGTCTCCGCGTCTACACCACCTTGGACAAGCAGGCCCAGACCATTGCGCAGAAGGCCCTTCAGAAGGGCCTCAGGGAATTGGACAAGCGCAGGGGCTACCGCGGGCCCATCGACCATGTGGACCTCGAGGAACTGGCGGAGGACCCGGCGCTTCTGCCCTCCTACCGCTCGACCCCTCCGCTGCCCGGGGACACAACGCGCGCCATTGTGTTTGAAGTCACGCCGGACTCCGCGGACATCAAGGCCTACACCCTCATGGGCACGCTATCCCTCAAGGACGCCATGTGGGCCGGCCAGGTCATAAACAGCATAAGCCTGGAGCACGAGCGCATGCCCGACTTCTCCCTGGAGTCAATACTCACCCCAGGGGACGTCATCTGGGTCAAGGTCAAATCCATCGACACCGGTGTGGCCACCTTCTACCTTGAGCAGGAGCCGGAGGTGCAGGGAGCGCTTGTGGCCATGGAGCCGGATTCCGGCTATGTACGCGCCCTGGTGGGCGGCTACAATTTCGCCACCAGCCAGTTCAACAGGGCCCTTTACGCAAAGCGCCAGGTGGGCTCGGCCTTCAAGCCCATTATTTACGCCCTTGCCATGACCAGGGGCTTCACCCCCGCAAGCATCGTCATAGACGAGGAGGTGACCTTCCAAAGCGGCGAGGACGACGAGGACTACTGGGCTCCAAGGAACTACGACGGGAGGTTCCACGGCCCCACCAGGGTCCGCGTTGCCCTGGCAAAGAGCAGGAACGTGGTCACGGTAAAGCTCGTAGACGCCCTGGGCATAGACAGGCTCATTGATTTTGCCAAACGCATGGGCGTCCCTGACGAGATGCCCCGCAACATGACCCTTGCCCTTGGCTCCATGGGCATGACCCCCATGGAACTCACAAGCACGTACGGCTCCTTCGCAAACAGGGGGCTCAAGATGAAATCCATAGGCATCAAATACATCACCGACTTAAACGGCAGGATAATAGAGAGCAACGAGCCCGAGGGCACGAGGGTGCTGGATGAGAACAGCGCCTTCCTTGTCACCTCCATGCTCAAAAGCGTCGTAAGCCAGGGCACCGGCTGGCGCGCCCGGGCCTTAAAGCGCCCGGTAGCCGGAAAGACCGGCACCACCAACGACAACATGGACGCGTGGTTCATGGGCTACACCCCTGACCTCATCACAGGCGTGTGGGTGGGTTTTGACGAACCCCGTTTCCTGGGGCCCGAGGAGACCGGCTCAAGGGCCGCGGCCCCCGTGTGGGTGGACTTCATGCTCAAGGCCACGGCAAACAGCGAGCGCAGGGACTTTGAGAAGCCCGAGACCATCGTTACCCGCAAGATAGACCCGGAGACCGGCCTTCTGGCAAGCAAATGGACCAAAAACCCAATAATCGAATACTTCAAGGAAGGCTCTGAACCAAAGGAAAAGACCCCTTCCATCTGGAACACCGGCAACAAGCAGGACATACTCCTTGACTCAGGGGATTCGGGCGGCCTTTTCCGCTGATCCCGCGCACATTCCATATACCTCCAAAACCTGATATAATTTCCTCATCACCAGTGATCCTAACAAATACCGCAAGGGGGCATTATCAACATGATCGAGTCCAGGATATTCCGTGAATACGATATAAGAGGCATATGGGAGCAGGACCTCACCACCGAGGCGGTCCGCGCCATTGGCCGGGCCTACGCGGTCTATCTGAAGAAGCATATGAACAAGGACAGGCCCACAGTGAGCATTGGCCATGACGCAAGGCTCAGCTCCCCTGTCATCAACAAGGCCCTCTCAGAAGAACTCACCGCAAGCGGCGTGGACGTCATCAACATAGGGATGGTCCCCACGCCCGTGCAGTACTTCTCGATCCACCACATGGGCCTGGATGGAGGGATCATGATCACCGGGAGCCACAACCCCCCGGAATACAACGGCCTTAAACTCTCGGTGGGCAAGGAGACACTGCACGGCTCACAGATACAGGAGATCAGAAAGCTCGTTGAGCAGGAAGCCTCGGTAAGCGGCAAGGGCTCTATAAAAGACATGGAGCTTATAAAT
>DAOWET010000108.1 GCA_030638335.1 Nitrospirota bacterium | reverse complement strand
GGCTCCGGATCAGCTTCATAAGCGAGGCGCGCTCCGCCCGGCTCCCAAAGAGCACAAGGGCGTTTATGCGCTTTACGGGCACTGCCTTTGCCGAGGGTTTCACGCCCCTGGCCTGGGCGTTCTTCTGGATGCCCTCGTTAAGCACGCGCCCGACCTCTTCGGCGTCGGAGTTCTCAAGGTACACCACCTCTGGCTCCTCCGCCTCGAAGGGCTGGTCTATGGCGCTCACTATCTTCAGCACCTTCTCGATGACGAGCCCCGAGTCCATGAGCAGCAGCAGGTTGCCCGGGCCAAAGGAGGATATGTACCCGTTCCTTGAGATCACGGGCTGCAGGAACTTCAGGGCCGCGCTTGCGGATATGTGCTCTATGGGGATGAGCCGCGCTATGAAGTCCTCGTTCTTGCGGATTCGCTTGTCCGTGACCTTGAGGCCCGACTGCCTGGCCTCTGCAACCGGAACTATCTTGTACACCCCGATGCCCGAGGGCACGATGGCATAGCCCTTGAGCTGGATAACGCTCGTGAAGAGGTCGTATGCGTCGTCCACGCTTATTTTTGTAGGTGCGATGACGGTGACCTTTCCACGCACGCGGTCGTCGTATATGAAGTTCTTTCCGGTCACGTCGCTTACGAACTTGGCCACCGCGGTGATGTCCACGTCCACGAAATTAAAGGATACCTTCTCCCCGGCCGCAAGCGCGGGGCTTGGCACAAGCAGGGCCATAAGCAGCACTGCCGCCAGCATGCCCTTTATGTTCGTTCTTGGATCTCTCATCTCAGGGTATATGTCAGGGTCTGTGGCTGACCATTTCTCAGGATGTCCACTGTTATCCTTGTGGCGCCCTTCAGGGCTGAGAAGGCCGCAAGCGCGCTTTCAGGGTCAGAGAGCTCAAGCCCGTTCACGCCCAGCACCACGTCCTTGTTCTTAAGGCCCAGGGTATGGTATATGCCTCCGGGCTTCACCTCGCTTAAGGAAAAGCCCACCTGTTTTCTCTGCTCGTTGAAATGGGGGAGCATCCGGGCGTCCGTGAGCAGGCGCTTGGGGTTGCTTATGGAGTCCTCCACGGCGATGCGGTCGACCACATACTCTCCCGCGCCCGTGCGGCGGGCAAACCCGTTTCCTGGCGCCTTGCCCTGCTCCGGCGTGGTTTTGTCCCTGGCCGGGCTTACCTGCATGGTCTCCACCTCGAACTCCCTGCCCTGGAGCGAGACCACTATCATGTCCGGGTACACCCGCTCAAGAAGCCCTGAGCCGGGGATCTCCTCCCCGGTCTTCACAACGGACTGCTTGCCCTTGGGGCCCTTGATAAAGGCGTATCCCGCGCCTCCATCCCAGGCAACCGTGCCAAATACCTGGAGCGCCACCCGGGCAGGCGAGCTCTCACCGGTTGACTGAGGAGCCATGCTGGCCTTTGAGATAGGAGCAAGCTCTCCAGCGTCAAAGCCGAAGACATTGTTCTTCACAACAGGGGCGTAGTCCCTGAATGCAAGGGTCCTTGAGTAGCCCTTAGCAGGACTTTCCGCCTCCGTGGCCTTGTCCACCCCCTGGCCCCCGGAACCCGCAAGTATCACCGCGTCACGGGCCACAACGAGCCCCGCGATAACCACTGCCGCGGCCAGTACGGCGTTAGTGGCGGAGATGATTTTCCGCGTTTGATCGACACTAAGAGTCATAACATTAAAAATACCAAATAATACAGCAGGTTGTCAAAGCATTTTTCAAGGTAATTGTTAAAGGTTGGTGCCGGAGCCCTCTGCCTGCCCCCTGATATGGCTTATAAGTGAGCTGATGGCGTCCTCGATCCCGGCATGCCGGGGCAGTGTTATTGCTATGCGCTCCACTAGCCCACGCTCCAGCATCAGCCGGCATGTGGAGCTGAAATTCACGGTATAGGCCCATGAGAGGATCATGAACTTGATATCGTTCATCACACCAGCGTCCCCAAGCCTGCACTGCCTACTCAGGGCCAGGTCATGAAGCATCTTCCGGGAATAAGTGGGCCGGTCCTCCAGGTGGTTGACCACGGCCGGGGATCGCACTTCCGGCGGGCTCTCGAAGTATTCCGCCATGACCCGCCATATGTCGAGCTTGTCCGCATCCCGCACCACACGCAGCAGGCGGAGGGCCATCGCGTCCTCAATATCAGGCATCGAGTATGCGTTATGATAGCGCACGCAAGCCAGAACGGCCTCGCGCTCCTGATCAGGAAGGTCAGGAAGGTCAGGAAGGGCCGGAAGGCCCTCAAGCACGCCCGCTTCGCGCACCACCTGCTCGCCCAGTTCCCCGTGGTTTACGCTTGTGCCGTCATTGAAGGTCCTGTAGCGCTCATATTGCGGAAAACGCCCAACATCATGCAGCAGGCCCGAGAGCCTCGCAAGCAGGACGTCGTTGTCGCCCATGCCTTCCTTGAGGGCTATGAGCCCGGCGTTGTCCTCCACATGAATTGTATGGATGCGCTTCAGTTCGATGTTGCCCCGGTCCTCCCCCGCTTCCATCTCAAAGGAGGCCAGATACTCCATGAACCACTGCCTTATCTGCTCAAGGGCTTTATCGTCCATAATGGCTCTAGCATATCCGTCCCGGCCTGCAAGCGTCAACGGACTTTTTCACATGTATAATATTACATGGCCCGGCGCGCTTGACCGCCTCGGGCCCATTGATACGCCTATGCACATGTCAGCCATCAGAAGAAGCATCCGGGGATGGGTAGCGCTCTGCTTCCTTGCGGCGCTGGTGTCCGCCTGCACGGGGGCAGGCACTTCGCCCGCTGTAAAGGGGGACGCCACCGTTCCTGAGACCTTCCGGAGCCGGAAGCCCCCTGAGAAGCCTCCCGTAGAAACCAAAAGCGATGCTGAGCGAGCAAGGGAGCATTTGAAGGCTGGTGAGTACGCAAAGGCCAGGAAGGCCGCCTCCGAGGCCATTGCCCATAAAGACAGGAGCGCGGACAGTGTTATCGCTACTTTAGACAAGGAAGCGGACAAGGAGCGCGGTCAGGGGGCCAGGGCCTTTAAGTCAGGAGACCTTAAGAGTAGCATCAGCCACTGGGAGCGCGCCCTTGAGATGAACCCCGGGGCCCCTGATACAAAAAAGCTTAAAGAAGACCTTGCCCATACCAGGGAACTCTTTTCAGCCCGGGAGGCCTATAAGGCGGGCTACTATGGAAAGGCTTTCAGGGAAGCAAGCAAAGCACAGGATTATGAATTAACCCGCGGAGGCGCGCTTGAGCTTATAAAGAAGCTCAGGGCCATGGCTGACGAGCAGTATCGCAAGGGGCTCAAGCATTATATAGCCGAGCGCATGGACCAGGCCATTGCAGAGTGGGAGCGCGCGCTTGTGATATACCCGGGGCATGAGAGGTCGGTGCGGGACCTTAAGGACGCGCGCAGGCTTCAGCAAAAGATGGAGACGGTGAGGTAGCCCTGGTTTTAGAGATTACGGAAAACGGTGTGTGATTTTTGTGTCTGACGCATGAACTTTGTTCCACTTAGCTTATTTAAAGCCAAGTGGGAACTTCTCAGGAGATTCAAGGGCGGCTGTTTCAATGTCGCAATCAAGCTCAGGCCACCTGATCTGCCCAGGGGCCAGGACTTTTATCTTGTAGATATCCTTGATTTTTGCGTCCTTGAAAACCGGATACTCAGAGAAAGCCACAAAGTATTCTCTACCTTCATGGAGGAACCAGAAGCCATCTTTTGCTATATTGGTCACTTCACTGGGAGAAGTGTTTTTTCCACGCTCTTTTAATTTCATTCTGTCTCCCTTCTACTATCTTAGAGATTTCCTTCAAAGCCCTGCTGGAGACGTTATGATAGCTATCCAGCGAGACAATTGGCTCCAGCCAGAACTTTGCAACACCGTCAGGTGTTTGTATATGCACATGCATCCTTTCTTCTTCTCTGCTGTTGAAGAAGAACCTGAACTTCTTAACAATGAATACAGTAGGCGGCATCCTGATAAATTATATCATTATTCGCTCACTAAGAAGGAAGCTTTTCTGGGTTTGTTCTTGCAAATGTCCGCAGGCTTCAGCAGAAGATCCAGGATGTCCGCTGACACGGCCTTAAAGAACTAAAGAATTCCCTCTAATAATAAAATCAAACTCCGCCCACCCCCGATAATTGTATTTTCTTTACATCGGGCAAACTTCACGGCATAATACATTGGTTATGGGAATCGCAAAGAAAAAAATAAATAAACTTATAATGGTTTCTTGCATTATAGCCATTGCTATTTTACTTTTTATAAAACTTACTCTATGGTCTGATTTATTTCCTCTAGAAGATAGAACTAAACCTTTGATAATGAATATTGTAGATATAACAAAGAGAAATAATAAAGCTTCCCATGAGTTGAATTTCAAAACTAAAGGTACATATAGAATTTTAGTCGAATTTAAAGAGCCAATAAACAAAGGCAATGATTATAACACTCATTCTCGAAATAAGGATTTCCAAGGTACTTCCTTGCGCTTATCTATGGATTGTTATAACTCAGGGAAAAAGATCTATTCTAAAGTAATGGGTGAAAATGCAGATTTTGAAATTTATTATGGCGGCTGGGGGTATCTTCTTGGATGGTTTGATGTTCCTGTTGATATCCCAAAAGACATTCCTCTTACATGTGAGTTTGAAGTTATTGAGCCGGAAATATATTTAGTTAACAAGTATGGGTTACGTAATATTCATCTAATGCCATGGGCTGAAAAGTAATGTAAGGGTAATGAAGAAAGCGGCAATGCATAGGGTGGTTTATTGGACTATAGCGATTATCGCTATATGCATCCATGCGTCAACAGCCTTCGCGGGCAAGGTCTACTTCCTCTAACAAGGCCGCCTGGCGTAGGGGCGGCCTTGTTTTCTTTTTAAAAAAGGATCGTTTGCCCACCTGACTGAGGGATACGGGCTTGGTATGTAGTAGATACAAGGAAGAAGCCGCGAAGTCGTAGCAGCGCTACTTCGGAGCTGCTTATGACGCAGTAGATGCTGCATATCCAGGCCCGTAGGCCGTCTCTTGCGTATACAAGTCCGCCTGTGCAGGTCGCCCGAGGGCGGCCTTGTTTATTATATAAATAGTATTTCCTTGAGTTTCACACCTTCCTGATTGATTCAACTCGAATCCGCCCGTAATGAGGCGAAAAGAAAAAACGTCCTTATAAGAGCTTCTTGAACTCCTCGATATCGAGGCCAGCGTCTTTGACGATGCCTGACATGGTATATGAGTTAACAGGGTCTGCGCGCGGGATGGTTATGATGCGTTCTCCGTTGGTCATGGAGATATGCTTGCCTTGTCTTACTACTTTGAACCCAGCCTTTTGAAATGCTTTTACTGCCCTTTGGTGGCTTACGCCTGAAAGCTTAGGCATTGCCTACTTCTACAAATCGTGAATCCTTGTCCTTGCTTATCTCTTCAACAGTCTGGAGGTATGTCTCTATGGCGTCCTTGATGTTCTCAATGGCCTCTTCCTCCGTAGCACCCTGCGACCAGCAGCCGGGAAGTCCCGGGACCGAGACAGAATAGCCTTCTTCGGTTTCCTGGATGTTAACCTTGTATTTCATGGCATCCTCCTGCCTAATTATACTACATCCAGGCTCCGCCACAATCAACAAGGCCGCCTGTAGCAGGTCGTCAGACTCGATCCGAGGCTGCCTTGTTAATTAAAGAATATCTATATTTATCAATTATGACCCCTGTCATGGCATGTGCGGCACTTTAGAGTTAAAATAATATCATGGAAGCGAAACGCGAGCACAAGCGTATAAGGCGCGAGAAGCATACGATTGACGCCATGATAGGGATATACTGCCGGGACCATCATGACACTTCCGACACCCTTTGTCAGGACTGCTCTGAATTCCGTGGGTACGCCCACATGCGCCTTGACTGCTGCCGCTATCAGGAGAAAAAGCCCACATGCGGCAACTGCCCGGCACACTGCTACAAGCCCACAATGAAAGAAAAGGTCATGGAGGTGATGAGCTACAGCGGCCCCCGCATGACCTTAAGGCATCCCTACTACGCGCTGATGCACCTCTTTGACAGTTTCAGAAAACCGCCTGAAAAACCGGCCAGCCGCACTAAAGAGACAACTGGCTAAGCAGGTCTGGAGATTCCTGGCTCCCTATTCCTCCGGTTCGTGGTCGTTCTCGAAGTAGTCCAGCTTGTCCAGCGGGACGATAACGCTCGTGGCGATATTGGTGAGGTGGGCGGATATGCGTTTGTAGTACCTTGTCATAAGTGAGAACGCCACAGCATGTTTTACAGGCAACTGGCTGTTGGCAATGCTCTCAAGCGCTTCGTCGCACATCTCCCTGATCCGCTTGTGCTCGTCCCAGGCACCTGCGGCCTTCTCCTCGTCCGAGTCAATGAAGGCGTCCCTTGTGCGGTTGAAGTGCTTCAGGATATGCTTGTCGATGTCCCCGAAATGCCTGTCATAGACAGCCTTGTCCACATGGCCGTCGAAGTAGTTCTTGGATTCGTAGATGTTCTTGGCCAGGTCCCCTGCGCGCTCGGCGTCCTTTACGAGGCTCATCAGTATCAGGCACACGGTGGTGTCCACCGTGGGCTGGATGGCCAGGTGTTCGGCAATGCGCTTTCTGATGTTCTTCTGCGCCTCGTTCACGCGACGGTCGATCTCGTATATCTTGTCCCCGAGGCCCGGCTCGTTAATGGGGTTGAAGAGGTGTCCGTAGGAGGAGACGAAGATGGTCTGCGTATCGCTGAGCATCCTGTTGAACTCCTCCAGCACCTCGGTGATGAAGTCCTTTCCCTTTCCAAATCCAAGCAGTGTCTTGAACATCGTGCAGTCTCCTTTTATCCGAAGATCCTTGATATTATTATAAGCGTTGAGGGCACCAGAAAGAACAGCGTGATAACGTAGAAGAAGGCGTAGCGCCTTTTTCTGGCAGCCATCTCCCCAAGTTTCGTGGCAAGGCCTATTGGTATTTCCCTCATGATCCTGATCGGGTATATGAACACCACGCCAATAAAGTTGAACAGGAAGTGCACAAAGGCTATGGTGATGGCTGCGGGGTTGCCCGTGGCCAGAGAGGCCAGTATGGCGGTGGTTGTTGTACCGATATTTGCCCCCATGGTGATGGGGAAGGCCGCCCTGAGCGAGATCAGGCCCGCACCCAGAAGCGGTATCATCAGCGAGGTGGTTATGGAGCTGCTCTGCACAATAGTGGTAAGCACCAGCCCCACCATGATGCTTATGGGACTGCTTTTTCCGAGCAACTTGTGCAGCACCCGCTCTATCCTCTCCAGCATAAGGCTCTTCATGATCTTTACTATGAAGTACAGCGACATGAACAGAAGCACTGCCGAGAGCGCAAGCACAATGGAGTAGCCCATTTTTGTCGAGAACCCGGCCGTGTCCACCAGGAAATGGCTTATCGTCTTCACCACGGGCTTTGTGATGAGCATCACGGGGCTTGAGAACTTGATGCCCCCAACCATGATAAAGACCTCTGACATGTATGTGGCCATTTTCTGAAGGAACCCGGTGGCCAGCTCCAGCGGGAACATGATCGCGACACATATCAGGTTGAAAAAGTCATGTACCGTGGCCCCTGCTATGGCCCGCTTGAACTCCTCGCGCCGGGTCACATGCCCCAGCGATACCAGCGTGTTGGTCACGGTGGTGCCGATGTTGGCGCCCATGATGATGGGGACCGCGTTTCCTGTTGTGATGACCCCGGAGGCCACCATCCCAACGACGATGCTCGTGGTGGTGGAGGAACTCTGCACCAGGCTCGTGGCCAGGATGCCTATAAAGAGCCCAACGAATGAGTTGCTCGTGGTGTTTAGGAGCACCTCGGCAAACCCCTTGCCAAAGCCCTTGAAGGCCGCGCCCATGAGGCTTATGCTCAGCAGGAAGAGGTAGAGGAATAAAACGATCATTGCTGCCTTGAATATTGTCTCTGCCGCGCTGGTGCCCGCCTCTTTTGCTCTTATCATGCCCTGATGATACCGTAAGCACTGTGGGGGATCATTGAAGGTTGTGTGTAGATTAGGTGAAGATTGCCCCCCAGGGGGTCATGGACCCCTTTTACTTGGGTTTGCATGTAAAGAGAGGTCAGGATAAATCCAGCGTATCCATGGGCATATCTACTGCAACATAAGCCACCCGGGGGGTCATGGACCCCTTTTACTTGGGTTTGCATGTAAAGAGAGGTTAGGATAAATCCAGCCCGTGGCTGGCCGAACTCGTGAAATAAGCGGGTGAGACTATGACTTTGGCAGCGTAAATGAGACCGTGGTTCCCCTGCCAAGCTTTGAGTCCATGGATATCTCTCCCTTGTGCATGAGCACGGTGTGCTTGACTATGGAGAGCCCAAGCCCGGTGCCCCCCACCTCGCGGGAGCGTGCCTTGTCCACACTGTAGAACCGTTCAAATACCCTGGACAGGTGCTCCCTGGATATGCCTGGGCCGTTGTCCTCCACGCTTATTTTGAACACGCCATCGGCAAGCTCCACAGCCACCCTTATCCTGCTTCCGGCCGGCGAGTAATTTATGGCGTTATCCACCAGGTTCAGCATGACCTGCTCCATGCGCTGCCTGTCAGCCTCCACCGTAAAGTCATCCCCTTTTAAACTTTTCACGAGTTCCTGGCCCTTTTCCTCAAGAGCGAGCGCAAACCCCGAGGCCACCTCCTCAACAAGGGCCCGCAGGTCAAAGGGGGCCCTCTCTATCCGGGCCTCGACGCTCTCAAGCTCGGAGAGCCTCAGAAGATCGTCGGTTATGTTGGACAGGGCGTTGGCGTGCTTTTTTATTATGGCCAGAAAGCGCCTTGCGTTTGCCTTGTCCTCAAGGGCGCCGTCCTCAAGGGTCTCGATAAACCCCCGTATTGATGTCAGAGGCGTCTTGAGCTCGTGGGAGACGTTTGCCACGAAGTCCGTCCTCACCTTGTCCATGCGCCTCAGGTCATCTATGGTCAGTCTGAGCTCGTCCGCCATGGAGTTCAGGGACTGGGCCAGCACTCCAAGCTCGTCAGTGCTTTTTACCTTGAGCCTTTTTGAGAAATCCCCCCTTGAGATGGCCTGGGCTACCTCTGTCATCTCGGTAATGGGGGTTATGATCCCTCTGGTTATAATGGTTCCCACCACCAGGACGCAGACAAAGGCTACGAGCCCGCCTATGAGCACGGTCCTGTATATGACCTGGATCTGTTGCTCAAGGTCCTCAAGGGAGAGGGCGAGCCTGACAAAACCCACCACCGTGCCGCCGGACTCCACTGCCACTGCAACGTATTTCATGCTGTATTGGAGCGTATCGCTGTAGCGGATGCTCTCGCCGGTGCCCCCATGCATGGCCCTTTTCATCTCGAGCCTTTCGGAGTGGTTGTCCATCTCCCCGGGGATTTGTGCGGTGTCGGCCATAACACGTCCGTCAGAGCCGATGATGGTAATGCGCACCTCAAGGCTCCGGGCAAGCTCGGCAGTCATTTCCTGAATGGCCTGGCGGTCACGCGCGGCCATGTCATCCCTGAGGATGTTGCTTATAAGTATTGCGTTGCTCCTGAGCCTCTCAGCGGTCTTGACCTCAAAATAGTTCTTGAGCCTCAGGCCCACGAAGAAGTTGAGGATGAGCACGCTCAGGAGCACCACGAGGGCGAAGGCGCCCACGAACTTGCGTGTCAGGCCGTGTTTCATGGCAATATCAGGCCTCCCTGAACCTGTAGCCCACGCCCCTCACGGTCTCTATGCATCCCTTGGCCTGGCCGAGCTTCTTTCTGAGGGTCTTGATGTGGGTGTCCACGGTCCTGTCATATACGTCAGAGTTATAGCCGAAAACGCTGTCAAGGATCTTCTGTCGCGATATGGCCTCCCCCGGCCTCTGCGCCAGATACTCTATCAGCTTGAACTCGGTGGTGGTAAGCGTGATCTCCGTGCCGGAGACCGAGACCCTGTGCCTGAGGCTGTCTATCTCCACAAAGCCCGCGCGGACCACCTCTGCGGCCTCCCTGGGCTTTGCCCTCCTGAGCACTGCGCGTATCCTTGCGATGAGCTCTCTGGGGCTGAAGGGTTTTGTCACATAATCGTCAGCCCCGAGCTCAAGGCCCACCACCTTGTCTGTTTCCTGGCTTTTTGCCGAGAGCATGATGATGGGGATATGGCGTGTGCCCGAGGCCTCCTTGAGCCTTCGGCAGACCTCCATGCCGTCCATGCCCGGCAGCATGATATCCAGCACCACCAGTGCCGGGCGTTCCCTTTGCGCCATTGCCACCGCGTCCTCGCCGTTATTGGCCGGGATGACGGCGTAGCCCTCCCTGCCGAGGTTGTAGGAGATCATCTCGGAGATGTCCGGGTCGTCCTCCACTATCAGTATCTTCTCGTGCGCCATATCCTTGTCCGTCCATTGATTATACACTGCCCCCCCGGGGGGCCCATATCGGCGCCATGGCACCGGGGCCGGCCCCGGTGCCGGTCCGGTCACGGGGTCTGTTTTCTTGCGGTCAGGTATATGCTCAGCCCAGTGGGGAACCTCACGCCATGGCCGATGAGCACGCTCTCCAGCTTCAGCACCCGGTAGAGCAGGCCGTTGATAAAGCCGGGCAGCATCGCTTTTGAGCCTTTTTGCGTATTCCTCTGGGCCATTCTCTGGACAAAGGCCGCTGGCAACAGAAAGAACATCCAGTGCCCGGCCTCGCATACATCAAGCCCTTCAAACAGGGCCAGGGTCGATCTCATGGTAAACCTCCTTGCATGCCCGAGTCCACGGTCATGGGCGCCAAAGAGATATGGATGCGCAGGCACCGTGCATATAACGGTCCCCCCGGGCTTGAGCACCCGCCTTATCTCAGCTACCGCTGCCCTGTTGTCCTCAATGTGCTCAAGCACGTCAAGGGCCAGCACCATGTCAAAGGACCCGTCCCCGTATGGCAGGTGACAGGCGTCGCCTCTGGTCTTCTCCTTCACGAGCCCCTCGGGGATCAGGTCGAGCGCTTCCTGATCAATATCAAGGGCGCTTACATCCCCACACTTTGCAGCAGTTGCGAGGTTCTCTCCGGTCCCGGCGCCGATGCTGAGTATGGAGGGTCTTGGGGTGTCTTTTAAAAAAGAGGATACAGCCCTTTGGAGCAGCACCTCAAGCAGGTCCATCTTGCCCCTGAACCAGAAGTGCTCCGGCGTGAGCCCTTGAAGACGGTCTTTCAGGTCCATTGGAGACCTACCTCGCCCTGTAGCGCAGGGCTATCCTGAGCAGGTCCGTTGCAGCGCCAAGCGCATGCACCAGCCTTAATTTCGAGCCAGGCACATCGCGCCATGAATCAAGGGGTATCTCAAGTATCCTCTCAGCGCACCTGTCCCTGCCCGCATGAGCGCATATGCGCGCAAAGACCTCCACGTCGAATACCCATCGCGAGGAAAAGGGCTCACGGAAGACGCTCTCGGCAGCTTCCTTCCTCAACAGCTTGGCCCCGCACTGTGTGTCGTACACCGGAAGCGCGAGCGCAATGCTTGCGGCCGTGGCAAACAACCTGCCGGTGTAGTGCCTCATGGGGCTTCTGGCTATGTCCGAGCCGAGGCGCCTTATCCTGCTCCCTGAGGCCATGAGCAGCCCAGGAGAGCCATCAAGCGCATGCGCAAAGCCGGGTATGGTATCAAGGGGGGTGGCAAGGTCCGCGTCCCAGTATCCGAGGTACTCGTATGCGCCATTTTCCATGATGTGGAGCATGCCCGCGCGCACGGCCTCGGCCTTTCCGGTGTTTGCCCTCATCTCCACAAGACATGCCCTGTCCGGTGCGGCATCCACAAGCCCCTTAAGCACGCCGGAGGTGTTGTCAGTGCTCCCGTCGTTTACAAAGCAGAAGCTTGTCTCCGTGTGCCCGGCCATGAAACGCCTGAAACTCTCCGTATCCAGCCGCGAGGCCTCGTTATAGCAGGGTATGGTTATGGCTATGCGGCCCCCGGTCATCTTCTTATCCCCAGTATGTTCCTGTCCCATACGTATATTCTAGTGCCTTCGTACTCCAGTTGTCTCTCAGGAGGGCCGAACATGGCCTGCAACATCATGGGCGAGACTATGGAGAACCCGTCCGCTTTTGTCCCCTCGGGGACCAGCAGGAAGCTCGGGCCAATGTCCGGGTCGGGGCTGTACCAGTTTATGTTGGAGGACCAGAGGAAGGGCCGCGCCCCGCTTGTGGTGAACTCAATGGGCCTGACCTTCACCCGGTTCTTTGTAAGGAGCGTGATGATGTTGGAGTCCCAGTACTGTGAATACCCCTGCTCGAGCCCGTTGCTTTCCAGGAACCCGGCAAGCTCCAGATTCTGCTGCCTGGCCGGAGGCGTGGTGGCAACACCTACACTGACAAGGACAATGCAGGCAAGAAACGCACAGAGCGCGACATATCGATACCTCCGTAGCTTGCCCGGAAGAGCCCAGTAATATCCCGAGAGGGCAAGACCGACAAAGACCGCATGGCAGTAGAGCACTGGGATCAGATATCGTGCGGTGTTCAATCCAAAGTGCTTGGTCCTGAAGACAAAGGATGCGACTATAAGAGAGCCCATCACAAGGAGGAAGACCAGGAAATACAGTTTCTGTGTATCCTTCTCGCGCCTAAGCGCGCCAAGGGCTGATGCAAGCGCTACCAGGAACAGAAACGCCCTTGCCATATTGACAATGGAGAAACCTCCGTCACTGTCCATGAGCCCAAGGAGTATTGCCAGCATCTTTAAAGTAAACCCCAGGTGTTCCGGCAGCTTATCAATAGCGATGCTGTTTGTCTGCATGAAGAACTTTGAGAGCTGCAACTCTGTATTCATGGAGACAGCGTACTGGAGCAGTATGGCCCCGCCCGATGCCAGTATGACGATCACAAGCAGGGTGAGGGTCTTTGCCCCTGAGGCCGGAAGCCCTCTGCTGAGCGCGCTTACAACAGCCAGTGTAAGCACAAATGGCAGGGAAAACGTAAACAGCATGGTAGGGTCGGAAAACACGCCGGCAGTGACCACAAGAGCCAGAAGAGGCAGCAGCACGATGGCGTCCTTCCTGGCGATTCCTCTTGAATCAAGCACGGTCATGGCCACAAGGTACGCGATGAGCGAGAAAAGGATGTTCCCGTTATGGTTTTGCGGTTTCAGGAGTTCACCGGTGGCAATGGATGGAAGGAATAACATCCCGGCTGCCATATAAAGGGCTGGTTTCAATGAGAAGGCCCGGAACACTATGGCGGCGGCTGAGAGCACCCCAAGCAGGAATATGGCCCATGCGGTAAGTCTGACCGTGGTTGGTCCCATGCCGAACAGGCCACCCGCGATGACGTAGAACGGGGTGTCGGTGAGGATGTAGTTGTTCGTGGGCAGGTACCATCCCGCAAGCGGGTGCGTTCTTTCCTCCAGAAGGTCATAGAATATCAGCGCTGACTGGCTCTGGTCGCTGTTGAGATCGAAATTATATGCCTGTACGGATGTAAGCAGCAGCCCAAGCACGATGATCATTGCCAGGGCTATATGCTCGGCCTGGGCATATTTGTGAGGGGGTCCCGCGCTTTCGGGCCTGCCTGCTTCTGCTTTGTCCATTATGGTCTGCTGTTATTGCTTGTGTTTTTCATTATTTTTTAAAAAAAAGCCCTTGTCAGTTATTATCTTGGCGGTGGCTGCCCGTGGCCGGCTGCGGCAAGCCGGTCCATTGTCAGTCCATTAATGTACCATAATTATTTTCAGAATTATTTCCATAAGGGCTCCGCCAGCCGGTTCCGCCATGGAGCGCATGGCGTGGTAGAATTGAATGTGGAATTGCATATTGGCATCTAAATAAGAGGGGGAATAATGAGATCACTAAAAGCACTGCTTATATTCTGCCTTGCCTTTGGGCTGTTCTCCGGGTGCTCCTCAACGCCGGACCACATGGTCATGGGCACGCTACAGATGTTTGCCGGAGAGCACGAGGCCGCCATCAACAGCTATACCGAAGAGATAGCCCTGAACCCTGAAAACGCGACAGCATACAACATGCGCGGCTTCTCGCTGGCGGAACTCGGCAGGCTGGAGGAGGCCATGGCCGATTACATGCGCGCCCTGGAGCTGGACCCGCTCCTTGCGGCCGCCTACAACAACCGTGGCGCCCTGTACGTGGACCTCGAACAATACAAGGCGGCCCTTGCCGACTTTGACAGGACCCTGGAGCTTGACCCCGAGTTCGCGGCCGCCTACAGCAACCGGGGCTATGTGCACAACGAGATGGAACGCTATGACCTGGCGGTGCCCGAGTTCACGAAGTCCATCGAGCTGGACAACACGGACTACTCGGATTTTTCCTTCCGGGGAATCAGCTATTTCAACCTGGACCGGTTCGAGGAGGCGCTTGCTGATTTCAGCCGTGCCATAGAGCTTGAGCCCTCGGACGACATCTCGTATTTCTTCCGGGGCATGATATATTCCGCGGTTGAAAGGACCGACCTGGCTGTGCAGGACCTTGACAGGGCCCTGGAGCTTGACCCTGAAAACGCGATGGCATACTACTATCGCGGGGGTGTGCAGTACCAGCTTGGCAATACCCAGGAAGGGATCGAGGACTTCACGAGCATGATAGCCCTGGTGCCTGACGACCCGGACGCCTATTCCAGCCGGGGCCTTGGGCATGCCAACCTGGACATGAATGCCGAGGCGATAGCGGACTTCACGCGCGCCATTGAGCTTAACCCCTCGGACACAAGCCTCTACTACTACAGGGGTATAGTGCTCTTTAAAGTGGAGAAGTATGAGGCAGTGGTCGCTGACATGGACCGGGTAATCGAGGCCAGCCCCGGGGCCATAAATCCCTACTTCTACAGGAGCGTGGCCCTCTATGCCGAGGGTGAGTACGCCCGCTCGATCAAGGACCTGGACCTTATAATCGTCAACCAGCCGGAGAACGGCCCTGTCTGGCTCAGGAAAGTGATCGCATCGGGGAAGCTCTCAAAGAGCGCGTACAAGGCAGCCCTTGGGGAGCTTGAGAAATTCACCACAGCTGCCAGCGGGCAGGAGGGCAACCTCGCCGCGCTGATCGCACAGTTCTACCTCGGGCAGGGTGGTGTGACCGAGCAGCAGGTCATGGAGTCTGCCAATGGGCTCGAGGACCCTGCCGCCCGCAGCGAGATGCTCTGTGTTTCCCATTATTTCCTGGGGGAGCATTACCTGCTCAAAGGCGATAAAGGTGCGGCAAAGCGGAGCTTCCAGAGCTCTCTGGATACCGAAATGGACCATGTGTTCGAGTACAAGCTCTCAAAGAGGGCGCTTGAGAGCTTGTAGGTTTTTATATTGACTGATAAAAGGGCTGCGTACTAAAGTGCGCGGCCCTTTTTTTTATTAACCGGCAGGCTTGATGCCCGAGACCCGGCAGTACTGGCTTGGGAAAAACTTGCCCTTAAAGTACATGGCGACGTTCACCAGCATAAGCAGCACGGGGACCTCCACAAGAGGGCCTATCACGGCCACGAAGGCCTCCCCCGAGTTAAGGCCGAACACTGATATTGCCACGGCTATGGCCAGCTCGAAGTTGTTGCTCGCGGCTGTGAAGGAAAGCGTTGTGGTCTTTTCATACCCGGCCCCGAGCCTCCTGCCCATCCAGAATGAGACCATGAACATCAGTACGAAGTAGATCAGCATCGGAAGCGCGATGCGAAGCACGTCAAGAGGAAGCTTGATGATGTACTCGCCC
Source organism: Nitrospirota bacterium (assembly GCA_030638335.1). Lineage (GTDB taxonomy): Bacteria > Nitrospirota > Thermodesulfovibrionia > Thermodesulfovibrionales > JdFR-86 > DAOWET01. The sequence goes on along the minus strand of DAOWET010000108.1, from coordinate 6,491 downwards.
TTGAGCGAGAACATTACGATTATCGTAAACAGCAGGGCTATGAGTGTGATAGGGCTGATCCTCGGGACAAAGACCCTCTCGTACCACTCATGCCCCTTTTTCCTTATAAGTACAAACCGTGTGGCCATGCCCGCCATGAAGGGCACCCCGAGGTAGATGAAAACGCTCTTTGCTATCTCCCCCATGGTGATGCTCACCACAGCCCCCTCGATGCCGAAATACGGGGGCAGCACGGTTATGAAGACGTAGGCGTATATGGAGAAAAAGAATATCTGGAAGATGGAGTTGAAGGCCACAAGGCCTGCGGCATACTCCCTGTCGCCGCAAGCCAGGTCGTTCCATACGATGACCATGGCGATACAGCGGGCAAGGCCGATAAGTATCAGCCCGGTCATGTAGGCGGGGTATCCCTTCAGGAATACAATGGCCAGGACAAACATCAGGGCCGGGCCTATGACCCAGTTCTGCACGAGCGAGAGCACAAGCACGCGCCTGTTCCTGAACACCTTGCCCAGTTCTTCGTACTTGACCTTTGCCAAAGGCGGGTACATCATGAGTATAAGCCCGATGGCTATGGGGATGTTGGTGGTGCCCACGGAGAACTTGTTGATGAAACCCTCAACCCCGGGGATGAGGTAACCCCCAAGCACGCCAACAGCCATTGCCAGGAATATCCAGAGGGTGAGGAACCTGTCCAGAAAAGACAACCGTTTCAAGAGACCTTTTTCCATCGCCAGTCTATTCCCCTTATCCTTTACAGCTTCCTGTGCGCATCTTGAGCCGTTTCCTGTCATTTTCCACAATAGCCTCATCGTTTAAAAGGGTACTGACAAATCTCAGAAAGCCCCTGGTGTCCTTCCGCAGCTTCTCGGGCAGCCGATAATAAGACCACGTGCCCTGTTTGCGGCTCTCCACCATGCCGGAGGATTTGAGTATGCCCAGGTGCTTGGATGCGGTTGGCTGCTTGATGCCCAGCACCTCCATGATGTCACAGACGCACAACTCTCCGGCCTCAAGGAGCTTGATCATCCGGATTCGTGTGGGGTCGGATATGGCCTTTGCCTGCTTTATGAAAGTCTCCATAGATCACCTTATGGGAATATAGTAATAAGTGGTCCCGGGAAAGTCAATCAGAGAACCTGTCCTGCATACGCAGGAAACTACAAATAGTTTGATTACATGGGATATTTTCCATCTTTTCCAATAATCATGTTAGAATATTTTCTGTGGGGGGGAAATGGAAAAAGGTTTAGGAAAGAGCAAAGAGATAAAAGAGGCCGAACTCCTTAAGGAACTCACCGAATTGCGTCATATGGTGGATGCCTACCAGGCCATCGGCCAGGCCTTCCTTAGAATTGATCCCAAGGGAATGATCCTGGACGTGAACGACCCCTTCACAAGTATATCCGGTTACCAGAGGGAGGAATTGCTTGGCAGGAGCATCTTTTCCCTCAGCTCCGAGGAGAACCCGGAAAACCTCAACCGGAAGATAATCAGGGCACTTTTCAAGGAAGGGCACTGGGAGGGCGAGGTGTTTGGAAAGCGCAAGAACGAGGACGCCTTCCCGGCCTGGCTTTCTGTCAAGGCCGGGAAAAAACGCGGCAACACGGTGCTTTCCTATTCAGCCGTTGTGATCGACTTCACCTCGATCAAGGAAAACCAGAAGCACCTGGAGAAGATGGCCCACTACGACGTGCTCACCAACCTCCCAAACCGCTCCCTCATGTACGACCGGCTCTACCACACCTTGTCCCTTGCAAAGAGGCATAAGTACCATATCGCGGTGCTGCTTCTTGACCTGGACAGGTTCAAGGAGGTAAACGACTCCCTGGGACACCACATCGGCGACCTCCTGCTTGTGGAAGTGGCCGAGAGGCTCATGGAGACCGTCCGTGAAAGTGACACCGTGGCACGCATGGGCGGCGACGAGTTCCTTGTGATACTGCCAGAGGTGGGAAGCTCCAACAACGCCGCCTCCATTGCCCAGAAGTTCATCGATTACATCGTGAAACCCTTCTTCCTGGAAGAGCACGAGATCTACGTCTCCGCCAGCATTGGAATAACCATATTCCCCATTGACGGCGACGACCCCGACGTCCTCATAAAGCACGCTGACACCGCCATGTACCATGCAAAGGCCCAGGGCAAGAACAACTACAAGTTCTTCACAGAGGACATAAACAAGAGCACTGTGGAGCGTTTCACCCTGGAGACCCGTTTCCGCCGAGCCCTGGACAAGCTGGAGTTCCACCTGAACTACCAGCCAAAGGTGGATATAGTGACCAGGAAGATGGTGGGCATGGAGGCCCTTCTGCGCTGGTACCACCCGGACCAGGGCTCAGTCATGCCCTCGCTCTTCATACCTCTTGCCGAGGAGACGGGGCTGGTGTTCCAGCTCGGGGAGTGGGCGCTGAGGGAGTCCTGCAGGCAGAACAAGGACTGGCAGGACCAGGGCCTGAGGCCGGTGCGGGTCTCGGTTAACATCTCGCCGCGCCAGTTCAAGAAAAGCGACTTCATGGACATAATACAGGAGGTGCTTGAAGACACGGGCCTGGACCCTCAGTACCTCATGCTCGAGATAACCGAATCCACTGTTATCGATAATGTGGAGGACACCATACTCATGCTCAGGGAGCTGAGGAAAATGGGCGTGGGCGTGTCCATCGACGATTTTGGCACCGGCTATTCATCGCTTAACTACCTGAACCGCTTTGCCATAGACGAGCTGAAGATCGACCGGTCCTTTATAACCGACATTTCCAAAGATGAGGACCAGAAGGTGGTCAACGCCATCATCTCACTTGCCAAGAACCTGAACTTCAAGATAGTTGCCGAGGGAGTGGAGACCAAGGAGCAGCTGGAATTCCTCGAGAACACCGAATGCAACGAGATACAGGGTTACTATTTCAGCAAGCCAATGAGTTCAGAGGAAATGCACGCCATCCTGGTCAAAGACGAGCCCTTTGAGGGAACCCCTTATCTCTCATGAAGGGGCCACAGGCCCCTTTTAACCGGGGGCTTCCGCCCCGACCGTATTCAGGAGAAGTAACGAGAGCATCTCATCTTTAAAGCGTTCTGGGGGCCACGGGCCCCATTTACACTGGAGCGCACAGCTTCCAGCGTCTCCAAGAAAAGTATCGTATCATCTCATCTTTAAAGCGTTCCTGCTAGTTTCTCGAAGGAAACATGACTGCTCCTGAAGGGAGCAAGTGGAAGTCTCCGTGAGACCGGGTCGTGGCGACTTATTATGTCCAGCCCGTGGCTGGCCGGTCCGTGACCGGCGTGGCCCCTCTTTCGTTACGAAATCAATTATTAGAGGGAGTCCTTTACGAAACTTACCTTTGGAGGGATTGAAGCTGGGCGCTCCAGTTAAAAGGGGCCCGTGGCCCCCCTAGAAAGTACTTGATGGAGGGGTTTCCTGGCTGTTGATCACTTCCAGAAGTTTCTCTGCAAGCTGTGCGTCAATGCCCTTTACGGTCTCGCATACCTTGAGCGCGGAGTCCCTGTCGTCCTTTTTCAGGTACACAAGCGCGAGGTTGTAGTGCGCCAGTGCCATGTCCGGCTTGTATTTCATGGTCGATTTAAAGGATGTGACCGCCTCGTCGAGCCTGTTCATCTTCAGGTTGAACAGCCCGAGGGCGTAATGCGCGTCCACATACTTGGGCTTATACTTTATGGCCTTCTTGAAGGAGTTCTTTGCAGCGTCGAACTTGACCCTTCTTACATATAAATGCCCCAGCTCCAGGTATGCCTCGGCATATTTGGGATTGTACCTGGTGGCCATCTCGAAAGAGTCAAAGGCCTTGTCATACTGTTTCTGCTCCACGAACAGATGCCCCAGGGCATAGTGGGCTTCCGGGTAGTCGGGCCTGTAGGTGAAGGCCTGCTTGATGGTTATGATGGCCTCATCCAGCTTGCCTGTCTTCGTGTAGGCAAGGCCCAGGCCGCAGTACGCATCTGCAAATGAGGGCATGAGCTTTGTTGCCTGCTTGAACTCCCTGATGGCGTCTTCGTACTTGCCCGCGGCAAGGTACTCAAGCCCGCGGTCATATATCTCTTTTGTTCTCAAATCCCCGTCTCCCTCCTGTGTGATAGCCGGCGAAATATCGTAGTCAATATTGTACCACCTCACGGGTCAAAGTTGGTGCTGTATCCGCACGGACCGATTTCGCCCTCTTTGAGCAGGATGTGCCGCGCCGCTCTTCACCTGTACTGAAAAGAATGTTAAAATGATTGGTACGGTTTTAAGCAGTCAATGAGGGGGAACCTAGAGATGGCCAATGGAGCAAAGAAGAAGAGGCTTGGAGAGATCCTCATAGAAGAGGGCGTGATCAACGACCTGCAGCTTGCCACGGCCCTTGGGGACCAGAAGCAGTGGGGGGGCAAGATAGGCGAGATCCTCCTCAGGATGAAGATGATGACCGAGGAGGACCTGGCCTTTGCGCTCCAGACCAGGCTCAAGGTCAAGTGGCTCTCGCTGAAGGAGATGACCATCCAGGAGGCCATCATAAAGCTCGTGCCGGAGGAGACGGCCAAGCAGTTCCTGGTAGTGCCGGTTGGCATCAAGAAGACCACGCTCTATATCGCCATGACCGACCCCACGGACCTCAAGACCCTGGACACACTTTCCTTCAACCTGGGGATGATGATAAAGCCCGTGATTGCCACCCAGAGCGACATCAAGTGGGCCATCGCCCGCTATTACGACAAGACCATCCCCGACGAAGAGGTAAAAGCCGTACATGCGGAGGCAAAGCAGGCCTCCTCTGAGGTTAAGGACGAGCCCATCCCTGATGAAGAGATGACAGACGCGCAGGCGGTGGCAATGCAGGCTTCGTCCGGGAGCAAGGTCAAGGTCAAGGTCAAGGGCGCGGACCTGCAAAAGAGGATGGAGCGCCAGCAGTTCGAGAACAACATCAAGGGCCTTGTGGCCCTTCTGATCGAAAAAGGCTTGATCACTCAGGAAGAGCTGGCAGAGAAGATAGCTGACTTCGACCTCTAGCTTTAGGATTCACGTCATCTGCGTCGAAATAAAGCATTCGGCGTGTTCTCTTATCAAAACAGTACGCCTTCACACTTTCTTACTTGCATCTAACGCAAATCCTAAAGCTAGCTACAATACCCAGATCGTTTAAAAGCAAAAATCGAGATATTATTAAAGCAAATCAAAGATACATAAATGGGGCCACCTCCGGTGGGGGAGTTCGGTCGTGATGACCAGATTCGGAAGGCCTTAAAGTTCAACCGTTGTATTTCAGTAAATGGGGTCCGTGACCCCGTGGAATAAGCGGGTTAAGCGCAGGATATTCTGATCAATAAAGGGGTATTGCTCTCTGGTTTTGGAGGATCATGCTCCAATTACAATGAGCTTTGCGCTTTCGGTGTGGTAGTTCTTCCAGACCTGCTCCAGTGACATGTTCATGGCTTCCCTGACGCATTCCGCAATCGCGAAGAACCTCAGCGTGAGGAACCTGTTGTTGTAGACGTTGTACTCCACGGGGAAACAAACGGAGAATATGATCCTGCCGCCCTTGCCAAGGGGGTATTCCATGTTCGGGGCCACGGTCTGTTTTGTGCCGCCTGATTCTATCTCGATGAGGTTGACCTTCTCCCCGCCCGGGGTCTGGACGTTCAGGTATCCCTGCCCGTCGCGGATGCTGATGTTCACAGGCGCCCTGGATATGGCGAGGTTGGTTATGGGGAAGTCCGCGTTCTGCAGCCTCCCGGTGGTTATGGTGTTCTTGAAGAACCACAGGGCCTGCTCGCCAAAGAAAAGGGTGTCCTTCTTCACGGACCCCTGGAGGTTCGAGACCAGGCCCTGGCGCATGGTCCTTGCGGACTCGTTGGCGATGTTCTGCTCTACGAACTGAAACAGCTGTATCAGCTCATTAGAGTTCTTGAAGATATCGGCCTGGTGCATCAGCTGGGCATCCTGGGCGGTCTGGCTGCCCACCACGGTCTGCCCGGCCACCGCTGTCTGTCCGGCCACCGCTGTCTGTTCCGAGGCGGCCTTCTGCCTTGCCTCTTCTTCGACCTTCTGGGTCTCCTCCTCGGCTTTCTTGGCCTCTTCCGATGCCCGTTTGAGCTCGTCGGTCTCTATCTCGGAGGGGTCCCAGTAGGCCTTGTAGCATTTAAACGGCTCGCTCTTGCCCTTAAGCATTATCTCCCCCACGACCCGGCAGGGGATCTCGTCCTTGTCCGAAAGCGCTTCAAAGGTGGACTCGGAGATGTATATCTCGCTTGGGTTGGCGCTGGACTCGAACCTTGAAGCAGTGTTCACAACGTCTCCAAAGATATCATGCTTCTCGATTATGGCTTCTCCGGTATGTATTCCCACCCGGATAAGGACCGCGCTCTTCATGGACTTCCTGACATTGTAGTCCTTAAAACCCTTCTGGATTTCCACGCCAGCCCTGAGCGCGCCCTGGGTGTCGTCGAAGTAGGAGAGGGTGCCGTCGCCCATGCCCTTTACGTACACGCCGCCGTTTTTC
>DAOWET010000076.1 GCA_030638335.1 Nitrospirota bacterium | reverse complement strand
TTACGACTCTAAGCCTTTCCCCCTAAAAAGTCTTTGCCTGTAACACCCTCCTGCTGGTTGGCCCGTTCGCCCGCCTAACGTAGGAATTCGGGTGCGAGGGGCCTTAGATGCTAGGCACACGGCATGAAGCCGTATCCCTATACTGTGAATGCCGTGTAACAACGCAGATGAGGTGCATTCGTGCCCGTAGTCCGTCAAATACTCATTTCTTGAAACCTGCTCCCCAAAAATCGCTCTCAAAAATCCTCAAATCCCGCAAATCCGATCTAAAATAGAAAAGAGGAGGAAAGGAAACAGCCCCTTCCCTCCTCTTTATCTGTTGATTCTAGCTGTTAACTATTCAGTACTGGGCTGGTCAGTACTGGGCTGGTCAGGGACATCACTAGTCTGGAGAGGGTCATCTCCATATTTATTCGGACCCGTAGTCCCCTTCAAGAAAAGAATTTCGATCATAGGCCATAACTGGACGATTGGTACTAACAGCACTAGTTGAAACCACCCTGTGCGGCCTCTATCGTGACACCTTTTTGCTGCCACCGCTATTGAAGGATAGATCATTAGCACTCCAAACAGAGTACTGAGTATTCCGGGGCCTCCAGCAGTTCCCAAGTTGGGGTCAATTGCAACCCTGGTTCCTAAAACAGAATCAATGATATTTAGCACCACTAATATTACTAAGTATGGAAGAAAGAAATTTAGCCAATACACTGAACGCGGTATTCTACCCTTACACGAAAACAGCAGTTTCTTGTAATCCATATCCCCCCCTTAAACTTTATGACAAGATACACGTTGTCATTATTACCTGCCCTACCAGGGCTCCCACTATTATGAGAAAAAAGGGAACGATCTATTATTCCCCTTAATATCCTCATCGCCCAGCATTATTCACGCCCTATACTACCCCGTTGTGCATCGAAAGGCAAAGAAAAACTTGGATTAATTAGGGCCACTTCCCCATTTTCGGACAAAACAGGGGGACACCATACTGCTCCCCCGCGACGTCGAAAAAGAAAATTTATGGAAATTTATCCTTTATGTATTCCTTATAGAACCTGCACTCGCTCCTGCAGTGCAGTATCTTCACCGAGACATCCTTCATATCATGCTCACCCTGCCCGCACCTGGTCCCGGTAATCTTCCAGCACTCGGTCCCATGCTCGGGATACGCCGGACATGTCGCCCTGACCTTCTCAGGGCAGTTCATCACGTCCCAGCATTTGGGTGCGTCCTCACCCGGTCCATTTCTCATTACTTTAATTATATCAAACAATTAAACATATGTTTAACAAAACAGGGGGGCACCATACTGCTCCCCAAAATGCAGTTAATCCTATTATTCTTTCCCTGAAACCAAAACATCCTGAAATCGACTGGATAATTCGCTTGTCTGACCGAGGGAACAGGAGTATCATCAGGGTAGGAAGGGACCATCATAAGGAGGTGCGGTGATGCTTAGTTGCTGGGCATGCAATCATGTTTTTAGCAGCGAGCCTGACGAGCAGCTTAACCCCGAGGGAGAGGAAGAGCTCGACATGGTGGCCACCTGTCCCGAGTGCCTGACCAGGCACGTCTACACAGAGGATGAAGACGGCAACATGGTCATCATACATGCGGTAAAAGCCGATAACACCTTGCTGGAGCGTGAGTCGGCCTGAGGTTCAGTCTCTACCCGCTCCCCAAAATCCTGCTTCCTGAAAATGCAGTCAATCCGAAATGCCACTTCGCCTCCGGGCACGGCGTTTAAGAAACATGGAAACATACAAGAAAACATTCATAACGCAGAGCACTATCGTGAGGACGAAGACCAGCCGCAACGAGACGTCCGGGTACACGAACCTCTCCAGGTAATGAATGATGAACGACCCCTCGTATCCTGTCCCGGGGTACAGTCTCCTTCTGAGCCAGAACTCCAGGTGCGTAAGCGGGCAGTACCACCCGGCCATCTGCATGGCCACCGCGAATACAAGCCCCCCCACGTGCACTGCCCCCACGCTCAGGCGCTTCCTCCCCCAGATGCCGCCGATCACGAGGAATACGATCCAGATGGAGTGGAGGACCAGTGCTATCTCAGCCAGGATTCTGTAGAGCATGGGTCACCTACCTCAGATTCTAACCTTGACTAGGAGATACAAGTGAGAACAGCAAGAAAGTGAAATACGCTTCCGGCAAGCACGAACAGGTGCCAGATGGCGTGGTTGAAGGGTATCCTCTTCACCCCGTAGAATATCACCCCCAGGCTGTACGCCAGCCCCCCGGCCACAAGCCATGCAAGCCCGCTGGCGGGCAATGCCTTCACAAGTGGCGGGATCGCCACAACGCATATCCAGCCCATGAGCAGATAGACGGTGATCGAGAGGGCCTTGAACCTGCCCGTGAAGAATATCTTGAACACAATACCTGCCGCAGCCAGCCCCCATACAACGCCGAACATGCTCCAGCCCCACGGTCCCCTCAGGGGCCCAAGCGTAAAGACCGTGTAAGTGCCTGCTATCAAAAGATAGATCGTCGAATGGTCAATGACCTTAAGTATCCGCTTGGCCTTTATGGCGGGGATGGCGTGGTAGAAGGTGGAGGCAAGGTACATGGCTATAAGGGTGCTGCCGTAGATGCTGAAGCTCACAACCATCCAGGTGTCCCCGGCACGCACAGCCATGACAACAAGCGCCACAAGCCCCGCAACGCTCAAAAGCGCGCCCAGGCCGTGCGTGACCGAGTTGGCCACCTCTTCCCTGAACGAGTATCCCCCTACACCTGCTATTGCGGTCATTTGTGGTTTTTAAAAACCCCCTATACCCTATGGATTATGGATATATTCTACTACGTATCAGGGATGGATGCAGGAACAGGCGTTTTAGAAAGGGGCCAAAAAGAGTTGTGGCCGGGGCCACCAAGGGCAGCCCCGGCCACACGCTGAAAGGGGGTAATGAAGTATTGAGTATATTATCCCATCAGGTTGTGAAGAAAAGATGAAGATTATCCTCTTTCACGGCAAATAAATTTCAGCTATAATGTACCTTATGGCCGAACCGATCTTGAACGAAGCGATAATCAAGGACCTCAAAAAGGCATTTGAGCAGCTCGATGCCGAGGTCTTGGTCGCGGTCTTCACCCAGAAAGGCGCAAACGACCAGTACAACGAGCTCGCCGTCCAGCTCATAACAGAGATCGCAGGGGTGGACAAGCGGATAAAGCCCGAGATGCACTTTATCGGGGACGAGGACTCAAAGCGCCATGGAGTAACCAGTTCCCCCTCGCTGCTGATAAGCCCGGACAAGTACCGCATCATGTTCCGGGGCGCCCCGCTTGGCGAGGAGGGCCGGACCCTTGTCATGTCCATTATCATGGCCTCCACCGGACAGGGCACCATCAGGGAACCCTCGATAAAGAAGCTCCAGAAGCTCAATGACCGCAGGCAGGTAAAGGTATTTGTGAGCCCTACATGACCGTACTGCCCACAGCAATCGATGTATGCGATTGCAGCCGCGGTGGAGAGGCCGGACCTGGTCTCGCTGGAGATCATAGAGATCAACGAGAACATCGAGACCGCGCGCAAGTACGGGGCAATGAGCGTGCCACGCACCTTCATAAACGAGACCCTCACCGCGGACGGCCTGGAGGCCGAAGAGATGTTCATGGAGAGCCTGCTCCTTGGGAAGAAGGCATACCGGGCAAGCCATGACGATGGGGAGGAGCCCATTGAGAGCACTTTTGACGTCATCATACTGGGTGCCGGCCCCGCTGGCCTCACAGCAGCCATATACGCCCGCAGGAGCGGCCTGAAGGCCGTAGTGCTGGAGACTGCCACCATTGGCGGCCAGATATCCCTCACCCCGGCTGTGGAGAACTATCCCGGCTTCCCAAACATAGCAGGCAACACGCTGGTGGAGCTTATGGCAAAGCAGACCCTTGAGTATGTGGATGTGCACGAAGGGGCCATGGTTGACAGCATATCCGATGACAAGGGTGTATTCACCGTGGAGACAACCCTCGGCGCCTTCAAAAGCCGTGCGCTCATACTTGCAACAGGCGCCTCGCACCGAAAGCTTGGCGCAAAGGGCGAGGAGCGCCTTGGCGGCAGGGGCGTGAGCTACTGCTCCACATGCGACGGCTACCAGTTCAAGGATGGAAAGGCCGTGGTGGTGGTGGGAGGAGGCAGCAGCGCCCTCACGGACGCCCTTTACATGGAGAGCCTTGGGGCAAAGGTCACGGTGGTGCACAGGCGCGACACATTCCGCGCGGAGATGAGGCTACAGGAATCCCTCAAGGAGCGCGGCATCAAGGTGATCTTTGACTCAGAACTCTCTGAGATTCGTGGCACCGCAATAGTTGAAGGAGTAACGCTCAGGAACGTAAAGACCGGAAAGACAAGCAAGCTCTCATGCGAGGGAGTGTTCATAGCCGTGGGCTATGACCCAAACACAGAAGTCGCAAAGCTGCTTGGCGCCAAACTCGACAAGGCAGGCTACATTAAGGTGGACAACCGCCAGCGCACCTCGCTCAAGGGCGTCTATGCGGCCGGAGATGTCACCGGAGGCATAAAGCAGATCACCGTGGCCGTGGGCCAGGGCAGCATTGCCGCTATCACCGCCTTTGAGGACATCACCAACAAAAGCCTGCACGCCCCTCTCTAGGGGTCACGGACCCCCGGGGTCACGGACCCCATTTAAGCCGGAGGCCGTCAGCCCCAACCGTATTCAAGAGAAGTAACGCACTGGGGCCACAGGCCCCATTTAAACTGGAGCGTTCAGCTTCGACCCTCTCAAAGAAAAGCTTTGCAAAGGATTCCCTCTAATAATAATGACTCTATTCCTTGAGCCTTCCCCCGTTCTGCTTTGGAATTATGACTTTACCCTTCCCCAGTTCAATAAGGAAGTGCAACACTTGGCGTAGTGGCTGCCTGGCTGGTACGCTTGGTGGTTATGGAAAAAGGATACAGGCATCTCAGCCTTGCTGAACGCGACAGGATAACAGAGTTGAAGTCGGACGGCATGAG
>DAOWET010000005.1 GCA_030638335.1 Nitrospirota bacterium | reverse complement strand
CTCATGCCGTCCGACTTCAACTCTGTTATCCTGTCGCGTTCAGCAAGGCTGAGATGCCTGTATCCTTTTTCCATAACCACCAAGCGTACCAGCCAGGCAGCCACTACGCCAAGTGTTGCACTTCCTTATTGAACTGGGGAATCCTTTTTCAAAAGCTTTCTTCATATTCTCAAGTTTATGTATTATTTCATCATTGTCTGATGCTGTTTCCTTATAAACATTGCGCTCAACATCATCGTTATTCCTAGTGTCACCACTGTCAAAATTAAAAAATACTTTAGACTGACTGGGCAAAGTGCAAGGATTAATATTTTTAAGTATAGGTGTAAAATTGCCTTTTGGTGGGACCCCCTCTAACTCAAACGACCAATACCAAGGAGAGCAAAAGAAAATATCTCCAGCACCGACCTTCAACTTGAAAGGTGTAGTTCCAGCATAAGCACCACCTTTATTGACATTTATCCCAGGCGGCTGTGATTCAACACTAATGTTTTTGTAAACTGTACAACCAATAAGGCTGAATATAGCTAGAGAGCATAAGACTACTTTTTTCATGCCTCACCTAATATCTATTATGCTAATACATTATTCGGCAAGATTAGCTTCTTTGTTAATGATGCTTTTTTTGCCGTGTTCATTAACTTGTCCTTTGACAACTTTAATGAATAATTAATTATATTTGCATCCTAGGTTAATGTCAATACAATTGCAAAAAACCCCTATCGTGTCTCATAGGTAGAAGTTTCTAAATATTAGGGGATACATGCTTGACTTTTCAGAAAGCCGAATTGTTACATTTTTGCTTGGCACGTTTTAGGTGAGCCTCAAGCGATGTAAATATAACTTTACAGATCGCTCAAAAACAGGCCCTTTGCATGATTCATTTTATCTTCAATAAGTTTAGATACTTCTCCTCAATTATCTGCTCCCCTTTTATACATTTCCCAACCTTTATTTCATCTAAGCCTATAGGGTGCCAAAAGACCGGACCATTAAAATCTGCATACTCACCCCAAACCTTAAAGGAGTTAGTGCCAAGATACTCGAAAAACTTTCTTTTCCTTGCTCCTTTATTAATCCGGTTGTAGCAGTGGTCTGGAGGAAGAACACTCCCCCATTGTCTCTGCGTGATTTCTAGAAAACGCTTTTCAAGCAAATGGAAAAGCTTCTCCTTATTTATAGTCTCTCCATATATCCCTTCAACGACGCTAGCAATCATGTCTGAAATAGTCATTTGTATCTCCTCACTTATGTACTCAACTGTAAAAATAAGCTCTTCCTAAACAGTTTAGCATATCAAATGGTCATTCATTTAATAGGTAGAATTAGTACAATTTTGCGGCTTTTATATAGAAGTCAACAAATTGTCAGAAAATCTAATAAGAGGGCTAGTCAGTAATTTGAAGTTGCTCTTTGAGCCAGGCGATGAGGGCCTCGTCAAGGGGGTACATACCGCTGTAGTCCTTTCCTTCCTCATATTTGTCCAGGATGCGAAGATTATTTGTAAGCGAAGGGCATTAACTTGATATTGACCCGAATATGAGTTATAATCGGGTCAGTAGATGACCTGATTAGGAGGGGTAAATGGGTCAATATATATGGCAAAAACCCGGCTGGCCGAAATTCAGATGGGATTCCTCTGAACTCTTAAAGCCGTTAGGCAATGCGCGTCATATCCAGGGCAGGCTTTTTATGAAGACGGAATACCTTGGGCTTGGCGAACAGGCGGAAGTACTGGTCGAAGAAGCCATAATGACCGCTGCTATCGAGGGAGAGAAGCTGAACCCTGATTCTGTCAGGTCCTCAGTGGCAAGGAGATTAGGCCTGCCTGAGGCCGGGCTTTCTCCGGTTGAGAGGCATGTGGACGGTCTTGTTCAGATGCTCCTGGACGCCACAGGAAATTATATGAAGCCGCTTGATGACAGCCGTTTGTACGGATGGCATGCTGCTTTATTCCCAACAGGGTACTCAGGTATAAAAAAGATAGCTGTTGGGAAATACAGGTCTGGGAATGAGCCGATGCAGGTTGTCTCGGGCCCTGAGGGCAGAGGTGCTGTGCATTACGAAGCTCCGCCGTCGGGTCAGGTCAGGCAGGAGATGAAACGCTTTCTTAAATGGTGGAAGACGCCTCTTGAAATGGACGGGCTGTTGCGCGCCGCGATTGCTCACTTCTGGTTTGTCTCAATACACCCCTTTGAGGACGGCAATGGCCGTATTGCAAGGGCTGTAGGCGATATGGCTCTTGCGCAGGATGAGAAAAAGGGCTGGAGGCTGTACAGCATGTCCTCACAGATCATGAAGGAACAGGATGATTACTACAATGTTCTTGAAAAAACCTCGAAAGGTGACGGGGATATAACGGATTGGCTTCTATGGTTTTTAACTTGTCTTGAAAGGGCTGTGAGGAACTCGCTTGATAGGGTTGACCTTGTTATGTTGAAGGCCAGGTTCTGGCAGAAGCATGCTCAGGAGAGCTTGAGCCAGCGGCAGAAGAAGGTAATAAACAGGCTACTGGACGCAGGCCCCGGAGGGTTCGAGGGCGGACTGAACAATAAAAAATACAAAGGCATGACAAAGGTAAGCCCCGAGACCGCCAAAAGGGACCTGGCCGATCTCTTGAAGAAAGCAATACTTGTGAAGAGAGCAGGCGGGGGCAGGAGCACAAGCTACGAGCTTGTCTGGCCTGAGTAGTCTGTAAAGGATGTTGCGTTGAAGTTGGAGGTAGCCCTAAAATAAAACGGGCATGGGAAATACGGGTTAAAGGCCCAGCTGTTCTTTGAGCCAGTCTATGAGGGCCTCGTCAAGGGGATACATGCCGCAGAAGTCCTTTACGCCCTCGCGGGAAACCGCCGCCTCCATCAATTCCACAGGCACACCCTCCACCTCGCCAACAGTGGAGCTTCTTAGCTCCTTAGTCTTCATTAGCATGAGGACGGGCTTGTCCCCCTTCATACAGTCTACGTAAAACATGTAGCCATGGGTCTCGTCATAGGCCTGCTGCATGGTCTCTGGCGTGAGAAATCGGGGCTTGAAGATAACCTCCGGGGTGACATCAAAACGCAGGTTGTCAAGAAAATCCTTCAACTGCCTCAACTCTGAAAGCACAACCGGGGTGTCGTCAGCGATCAAGCGTTGCCCTCAGGGCCATTCTGACCGTGCTCGCGCTTGTAGGCGTCGATGGCGGACTGCTCCACCTCTCCAAGCATCTCGGCCCTTGCCTTTGTGATGAGTTCCGGGGAGAGCTTAAGGGCCTTGGCCACCTCTTCCACTGTCTTCTTTCGGGCGAAATGCATCTCCGCGATCAGCACCTTCAGGGCGTCGTCAACAATAGCGGCCTTGAGGCGCTCGTCCTCCACATCCACAAGGCTCGCGGCCTGCTCAAAGGACATGGACTTCTCCACGGCGTTCTTGATACGGCGCACGGACTCGTCGTACATCTGTCCCTGCTTCTCGGGTAGATCGTCATACCAGGCTTTGCTCATTTGGTGCTTCTCTCCTCTTGTGCGGATCGAATAAAAGGGCCGAACCATACTCGATTCGGCCCTTTTATATCTTTATTTTCTTCCAGCCCTTCTTAAGAGTTATCCTCCGAAGGGTTTGAACATGAACATCATGATCATGCCAACAACAAAGGCATAAATAGCAAGCGACTCGACAAGAGCAAGACCAACAATGAGGGTTGTCATGATCTTGTTGGAGACGCCCGGGTTGCGGGCAACGCCTTCGCACGCGCGGCCAATACCCAGGCCCATGCCGATGCCGGTGCCAAGGGCGGCCAAACCAATAGCAAGACCGCTGCCAAGAACGACCATGCCGAAGTAGAACGACATACCACTGTCAGCACTACCCTCTGAGGCAAGCGCCATAGGTGCAAAAACCATGACCATGAACATGGCCAACAGCACAACTGCAGATGTTCTCTTCATTTTTACGTCCTCCTGATAATGTGACTTCTTAGATATTAATGAGCTTCTTCCACCGATCCCGCAAGATACAGGGTCGTCAGAAGAGCAAACACAAACGCCTGGACAAAACTTACAAGTACGCCAAGGCCAAGCACGAGCGAAGGCACGACCATAGGCACCATCACTGCCAGGACTCCAAGCAATGTGTGCTTAGCGAACATGTTGCCAAAGAGCCTGACCGAAAGCGTGAGCGGACGAGCCATATGCGACAGCACCTCCACCACGAGCATGAGAGGGGCGAGAAAAATAACCGGCCCCATGAAATGCTTTATATATGAAAAGCCATGAAGCTTGATGCCAACTGCCTGATATAGAATGAACACGGGTAATGCCATAGCGGCAGTCATGTTAATGTTGCCCGTGGGCGAAATGAAGCCCGGGATCAGGCCCATGAAGTTGGATACGAGGATGAACATGAAGAGCGTGGCTATGAAGGGGAAGAAGGTCCTGCCCCAATCCTCGCCAATGGTCTCCTGGGCAAGGTTGAGCATTGCCTCGGCAAGCACCTCCACAAAGTTCTGCACCCCGCGCGGCACAAGGGCCATGCCCCCCCTCAACACAAGCGCGGTCCCGATAAGGATAAAGGACGCCAGAAAGGCATAAGATACGAAATGCGGAACCGGTATAAAATCAAGCCAGATGAATTCCTCGTGCATAAACGCCTCCTAGTTACCATAGTCACTAATGGAATAGTATTGCAGACAAGCTATAATACTGGACAAGTCATTGAAAGGTCAAGACTTTCAAGGCCATGGGACCGCATGCATCTTCCGAAACCCCCCGGGACTCTAAATTAATCAACTATATCAAGGTGTTTGCCCCACTCCATTTATATATCTATCAGAATATTCAATCATCCGCCAGCCGCGCGCAAAGCCTTTCACACCGTGGCTAGGCAATAAGGAACATGCCGCATTTCCCGCACTTTGGCATGGAGGAGAACCTGGCTTTGGGGATCCTGTTCTTTGCCCCGCAGTTGGAGCACGCGATGACAACGCTCTCAGGCTCCTTCTGCTCCGGCACCAGGCTTGGCCTGGAGGCCTCCTTGCCCTCTTCCTCAAGCGCTTCAATAATAGGCGCACCAAGGGAGCTTTCATACATGGAGAGGTCCGAGCCCTCGAACTCCCCCACAACGGAATGCAGGAAATGTGAGAACACCTTGTCGTAGGCAAGCACCTCCACGCCCATGCCGTCCATGCTGTGGCTCAGGCTCTGCGCGCCCTTGACGTTACGGCACACCACTCCCCTCATCCTGGTGCGGATGCCGTCGGGCAGCGTGGCCGTGATATCGATGCTTGTGCCAGGCGGAGCGGGCTTGCGGCAGCGGATGAACACCCCCTGCTCTGAGAGGTCCTTCACAAAGCCCCGCCCGAT
>DAOWET010000105.1 GCA_030638335.1 Nitrospirota bacterium | reverse complement strand
CTTGACAAGGATCTTGATCATGGGGGCGATGTGGTACTTCTCGTAGTAGTCCCTCAGGACGTTGATGACCTCCCACTGAGTATCGGTGAGATCGATCTCGTCCTCTTTAGCAAAGACCTCGGCGAGCTCCTTTGTCCAATCTTCAAGGTTGACGAGATATCCGTCCTCATCCACCTCGACCTGCTTTCCACCGACTTCTATCGTAGCCATGTAACCCTCCTGATAATGATGATATTTGTCTAACGGCTCTAACCGTAGTACTCGCGCCAAGGCTCCCTTCGCATGAAGGACACCCGACTAAACCGCCTCCGGAGCCGGAAGCTTATGGCAATCCTAGCCCCATAGGAAGTTGTTAGAAATTAATACATTATGCAAGTCAGCGTCAAATTAAAAATACTTATCGCAATATATACAAGGAAATTCAGCAGCACCTTCCTCCGGGAAGGCCTCCAGGGGAACCTTATAAAGACGCACGGCAGGGGGCGCCTCGGGGGCCGCTGCCACGAAACACCCCGGGCCTTCTTACGGGAAATGTCCGGGTTGCGGCATTCCGGATATTTGTCAGGCGTTGACTTTTACATGCCTCATCTTATTAAATAATGCAATGCATGGTAATGCCTTTCAATTAGTGCTGGACGCGAGCCTCATGGTGAAATTCGTCCTCCTGGTGCTCTTGTTCTTCTCTGTGGTCTCATGGGCCATCATTGTCAAGAAATTTTTGCATTTGCGCAACGCGGCGCGTGAGAACGTCTCTTTTTACCACTCCTTCAGGCGCACCAAGGACCTGGAGACCCTTTTTGCCACATCGAAAAAATACCTTGTAAGCCCCATAGCCAACGTCTTCAGGGACGTCTGCGCCGACACCCCCCTGGACGACATGGAGCAGGTGACAAACGCCCTTAAGAGGTTTGAGGCCCTGGAGGCGGCAAAGCTCGAGCGGCACCTGAGCTTTCTGGCCACGTGCGGTTCGGCCACACCCTTCATCGGCCTCTTCGGCACTGTCTGGGGGATCATGAGCGCCTTCATGAGCATCGGTGAAGCTGGGGCGGCCTCGCTTGCGGTGGTGGCGCCGGGCATAGCCGAGGCCCTCATAGCCACGGCCATGGGCCTTGTGGCCGCCATACCCGCGGTTATCGCATACAACTACTACCTTACGGGCGCACGCCGCCAGGAAATAGAGATGGAGGATTTCTCTGCGGAGTTGCTGAGCCTGCTCAGGAGGCTTCGCGATGAGGGCTGACCAAGGCAGAAGGGTGATGAGCGAGATCAACGTCACCCCGATGGTGGACGTGATGCTGGTGCTCCTGATCATCTTCATGGTGACCGCCCCCCTCTTGCAGCAGGGCCTTGACGTGGACCTGCCGCAGGCCTCGGGAAAGAGCCTGCCCCCTGATGAGCGCCTGACCATTACCGTCAACAAGGACGGCCACATCCACCTCAACGACAGCCTGATGGGCCTCAAGGAGCTCGAGGTGAAGCTTGCGGCCCTCAAGGAGAGCAGTCCCACCGTATACCTCAAGGCGGACCGGGACGTGTCATATGGCATAGTTGTTCGCGTTATGGCCGCTGTAAAAAAGGCGGGCATAGAACAGCTTGGCATGATCACGGAGCCCGAGACTAAAAACGCGCCATGACCGGGCAGATTATGAGCTTTGAGAAGGCCACCGGCCTCTCCTTTGCCGCCCATGTCGTGTTCTTCGTATTCGCAGCCCTCCTGACCAGCACGAACCACGCAAGGGACGTGGACATCTATACAGTGCGGATAGTGTCCCCCGCGCCCCCCGCGCCCACTGCGCCAGCCACGGAGCCGGCCTCCAGGGACACCGGGCCCGCCAACAGGCAGAGAGTGCCGCCAGCAAAGAAGGCACCCCCAAAGGACAGCCAGTTGCTCTCAGATGAGCCCGCTCCGGTGAGGGTGGACAAGAAATCCCTGGCCCTGAAGCGGGCCACCCTTGCGGAGGCCAGGCACCAGCAGGAACTAAGGAGGCTCCGGGAGGCCCAGGAGGCCAAGGACCAGGCCATACGGGACATTGAGCAGAAATCAAGGCTTGACTCCATCCGCCAGAGGGCCGCAACTACAGGCGCGGAAGAGGCGGGAGGCCGGAGCGAGGCAGAGAGGAACAAGGCGCTCTCGGAATACGGGGAGCGCATTCAAGCTATAATATACGACAACTGGGCCTACACACAGGCCGAAGAGAACAAGGACCTCAAGACGAGCATATCCGTCCAGGTGAGCAGGGACGGCGTCATGACCGTCAGGAAGGTGGAGGAACCCTCAGGGGACCGGGTCTTTGACCGCTCCGCGCTTAAGGCCATACGCAAGACCAGCAAGGTGGAGCCGCCTCCATTTGGGAAGGACGAGGAACTGATACTTAATTTTTACCCTGAACGATGACAGTAACGATAACCAGAGATAAATGCCCGAGATATTTACTATCCCTTGCGCTTGCCGCAGCGGTGCTTCTGTCGCCGCAGGGCAAGTCAGACGCCGGGCTGTCAATAGACATAGTTAAAGCCCCCAGAAAGCTGCCCATCGCGGTAATGGAGCTCACCGGTCCCTATGGCTCGCAGATATCAGAGGTCATAAGCGAGGACCTGTCACTGAGCGGGCTCTTCGAGCCCCTTGACCCGGAGACCTTTATAGAACGCCCCGGGCAGAAGTTCAGCAAGGTCCACTGGGCCGGCACGGGGGCGGAGGCCGTGCTCAAGGGAGAGGTCGTGGCAGCAGAGGACCTTATCGTCAGGGTCACGCTCTACGACGTTGTGGAGGGCAGGCCGGTCATGGCAAAGCAGTACAAGGCCACCAGGGAACTGCTCAGGCCCCTTGCGCATGCCGTCTCCAACGACATCTACAGGCACATAACCGGCAAGGAAGGCATATTCCGCACCCGCATCGTCTACACGACGCTGAAGGACGGACAGGCGGGGATGCACCTGGCCGACTGGGACGGCAAGCGCGGGCGCGAACTGCCCGTAAAGGCCAGGAGCCTGATGGCCCCGAGGTGGCACTGGTCCGGAAAAAGCATCCTCTATTCCGCTCAGAGAGAAAGATCATGGAACATCCACCGCATACACCTGTCCAGCATGAAGGAAGAGCCCCTCATACAGGAAAAGGGCACGAACATAGCAGGCGGGTTCTTCCCCGAGGGCGACCGCTTCACCTTCTCCTCGTCAAAGGACGGGACCCCTGACATCTATACGTACTACATCCACAGGAAGAAGCTCTCGAAGCTGACCCGGGACTACGGCATCGAGGTCTCGCCCGCTGTCTCACCCGACGGGGAGTCAATCGCATATGTATCGGACCGGACCGGCTCTCCTCAGATTTACACCATGGACAAATTCGGATATAATAAAGATCGGTTGACCTATGAGGGCCGCTACAATACTTCTCCGTCATGGTCGCCCGACGGTAAGACCATAGCCTTCAGCGGCTGGAAAGAGGACAGCAACCAGATATTCACCATACGCACCGACGGGCGGGGGCTCAGGCAGCTTACAGGGGAAGGCAACAACGAGGAGCCGAGCCTTTCCCCCGACGGGAGGTTCATAGTGTTCACCTCGGACCGGGAGGGGAGCAAGGCTATCTACATGATGCGGGCAAGCGGGGAGGAACAGCGGAGGATATCGCCTCCCGGGGTGCGAGCTTCAAGCCCCAGGTGGAGCCCGAACTAAATAAAAAGGAGCATGGTATGAAAAAACTTCTTCTATTGATCATGATCGTTTCTGTACTGGGGCTTTTCGGGTGCGCACAACGCAGCTTTGTCTCAGGCCCTGACACCGTGGCCCCCACAA
Organism: Nitrospirota bacterium; assembly: GCA_030638335.1. Lineage (GTDB taxonomy): Bacteria > Nitrospirota > Thermodesulfovibrionia > Thermodesulfovibrionales > JdFR-86 > DAOWET01. Next base: position 1,762 of record DAOWET010000105.1, on the reverse strand, counting down.
CTCAGGAACCCACCGACTCCACGGGAGCGCCCACGGATGCCGGACGCATCGGGCCTGACGGAGAGGTTATCAGCGAGGACCTGGGCACTGACACGGGCGCCGCGGTCTCTCCGGTGGGCATCGGCCGCGAGATCTCCGACGTGGAATTCTCTGACATCCACTTTGACTTCGACAAGTACGACATCAAGCCCGAGTACCGCCCTGTGCTGATGGAGATCTCCGACTGGCTCATCAGGAACGAGGCAGTGGCGCTCATCGAGGGCCACTGCGACGAGCGCGGCACCAACGAGTACAACCTCGCGCTTGGAGACCGCAGGGCAAAGGCCACAAGGGACTTCCTGATGGCAAGCGGAGTGCCCTCCAGAAAGATCGAATACATCAGCTACGGGGAGGAACGCCCCCTGTGCACGGAAGCTTCCGAATCATGCTGGCAAAGGAACCGCAGATCTCACTTCGCCATTGGTACAAGGTAGGCACGAGGTAGCCATCGGAACTTCAAGCGAAACTTCCAGGGGGGCCGGAGGCCCGCTCATGCGGGTGCTGGCCTCCCTTTTCCTTCTGCTGCCTGTTCTTATTACAACCGGCTGCGTCACGGACAATACCGCTGTCCAGGCCGAGATAAACAGCATAAAGCACAACTCCATCCAGAGCAGGAATGCGATTGCTCAGCTCAAGCAGGACATGCAGGTACTTAAAGAGACCACCGGCGGCGCCCTCACCAACGACGATGTCATAGAGGCCCTGCGCACAAGCCAGACGTCTCTTTTCACGCAGGTCAGCGGCATGACCGGCGACGTCCAGTCCGCCAACGCCCGCCTTGACGAGGTCCAGTACGAGACCCGGAAGACCCTGGAGGCCATGGGCGCGGAGATAGACTTGCTCAAGTCCAGGGTGGAGGAAGGCGCGGGCCAGAATATTGACGAGATGGTCTCGCGCCTTGACGCGCTTGAGGGCACCATCGGGATATTAAAGACCCAGGTGGCCGCACTCTCAGCCGCCGCTACCACCGGAGGCGTTGCGAAAAAGAGCGTGCCCGATTCCATGTACAAAAGTGCATACGACCTCTATGAAAAACGCATGTTCACCGAGGCACGCGAGGAGATGAGGCTGTTCCTGGCCGAGTATCCAAGGCACGAGCTTGCCGGAAACGCGTTGTTCTGGATAGGCGAGACCCACTTCCACCAGAAGCGCTATGACAGCGCCATACTTTCCTACCAGGACGTGATAGAGAAGTACCCCGAGAACCGCAAGGTGCCGGCCGCGCACCTGAAGCAGGCCTACGCCTTCATAGAGCTTGACGAGAAGGTGGCGGCCCGGGGGATATTGAAGACCCTTATTGACAGATACCCCAAATCCGATGTTGCCGAATCCGCAAAGGCAAAGCTGAAGGAGTTGAAGTAGTGGCCGCGGACGAACTCACACACCTGGACTCCTCGGGCAAGGCCCGCATGGTGGATGTGGGAGCAAAAGACCATACACAGCGCGAGGCCACGGCCACCGGGGCCGTGAGGATGAAACCCGAAACGCTCAAGCTCATAACAGAGGGCAAGATGCCCAAGGGCGACGTGCTTGCCGTGGCCAGGATAGCGGGCATCATGGCCGCAAAAAAAACGCCCGAGCTCATCCCGCTTTGTCATCCGATAGCGCTCTCATCTGTTCACGTTGACCTTGAGCCTGATGAATCCGGCTCAAAAGTGAATATCACCGCCACGGCCTCAACCGTCGGCCCCACCGGGGTTGAGATGGAAGCCCTCACAGCCGT
>DAOWET010000089.1 GCA_030638335.1 Nitrospirota bacterium | reverse complement strand
CTTTCAAACTCATTGCCGTCCACCCGGTCTTTCGGGCGGAGCGGGCGGTTATATATCCTCTTTGCCGATACCGAAGAACTCGTTTGTCGTTCCCACCAGGTCCTTGTGCCCCACATGCGGGTGGCAGCTTGCGCACTTCTTCTTTGTCTCACCCCTGATGTATGCCCGGTGCGCGATGAACCCGCCGGATGACAGGCCGGGGCCGGTCAGGTTATGGTGGCAGCGACGGCATGCGCTGTCATAGGTGAAATGCTCCCTCCTTCTCTCCGCGTTCCCAGCCCAGTCGAACTCCTTCGGGTCAAAGAAAACGTTCTGCAATACGTCCCCGGTGCCTGTGATCGCCTTGGTCGTTAAATACTCGACAAAGTTGCCATGGGGCAGGTGGCAATCAACACACTGCGCCCTGAATCCCTGTGGGTTCTGACCGCCGTGCACGGACTCCTGCCATGATATCCGCGATGGATTCATAGCATGGCATGTCACGCAAAACGTGTCCGTATTGGTGGTCTCGACCATGAAGCCCGAGGCCAGGACAGTAACCACTGTCACGAGGACTCCGACCGCCAGCCCGATGAATACGGGCTTGTTCTTGAGAATAAAATTAAGCGGGTCGTCCCAAATCATTTCATCACCTCCTCAAATAGCGCCCTCTGCGCTAGGCCATCATTGAATTGATCCTGGTTAGCTCGGCATTCCTCATTATTCATGCGCACTGGTTCCGTAAAAACATCAAACTCCCTTGTTATGCTGACGTTAGCATATGCAGGTGATATGTCAGCCACAAATGGAGCCTTGCCCTCAAGAGGGTATTCTTGTGGGCACTGCCCCCTGGAAAATCCATATCCGCCACAGTTCTCATGCGGCAATTCAAGCAAGGGCGTGGCCACATCCAGAGCGTCCATGAGCGGATTGAGAATCCTTTTTTCGCTGAAGCGCCCTGTTTCCCTCGCAGATTTCATCTCGTTCTCCCTCTTGAACTCATGTTCCCACATCAGCCTGTAAATTGGTTGTTAAGTGAGGTAAATTTCCTGTAAATTAATTCGCAAAATGCCCGCGCACACAACCCTCGGGAGCAGGTTTATCATATATTCTTATTAATTTCAGGAGGTTGTCGCCCCGAGGCACCCGCCTCCCGGTGGTCCGCAAAACCTTGCCTGGTATATGTGGTTTGTAGTATTGTTGAGGTAAGCCTTAATAATTGCTGAAAATGGAGGGTGTATCCTGAGCTATCGCAAGACGTTCAAGCTCGGTTTCATGGCTAAGCTGATACTGACCGGCACGCTGGTCAGCATGGTAACGCTTGCTGCAATGTTCCTTTACCTGGACAGGAGGCAGGAGAGGATATTCCAGGACCTGATGAAAAACCAGGCCAAGGGCATCTTCAAGCAGGTGGTGATCACCCGGAAGTGGGTGGCTGACCACGGCGGCATATTCGTTGAGAAGCTTCCGTGGGTAAAGGCCAACCCCTACTTGGCCGATGGGATCATGGAGGACACCGTAGGCCGCGTATTTGTCAAGGAGAACCCCGCCATGGTCACCAGGGCGCTCTCGGAGTACGCCAAGAAACATGGCTCCTACTGGTTTAACATAACCAGTCTGAACCTCGTAAACCCCGAAAACGCCCCCGACGGGTTCGAGTCCGCCGCGCTTGAAAGGTTCAGGCAGGGGGTGTCCAATGAAGAATATGGCATAACCGAGATAGAGGGTGAGAAGTATTACCGCTACATAGCGCCTCTGTACATAGATGAGGGCTGCCTGAAGTGCCACAGCCAGCACGGCTACGATTTTGGCGATATCCGGGGGGGCATCAGCATCACCATACCCATAGAGGCCTTCTACGATTTCCTCAGTCGCGAGCGGGTCAAGGTGGGTTTGCTCTCGCTGGGCGTGGCCCTTGCCCTGATGCTCGGCCTCTACATCTCCCTGCACCGTGTGCTCGTGGTGCCCATTAGAAGGGTGAGGGATTTCGCCGTGGCCTGGCGCGAAGGCGCTCTGCCGGAGACCGTTTCCGAGACCCAGCGGCCCATAGATCCCGACCAGCTGCCCGAAGGCGACGAGCTGGGGGACCTCTTTGTGGAGCTCTCCAGGCTGCACGCAACGGTTACCTCCAACGAGCGCATGCTCGAGAGCCGCGTCATGCAGGCTACTGAGGAACTCAAGGACCTGAACCAGCAGCTGGCCGAGGCCCGTGACCGGTACAGGGAGACGAGCCTGAAGAAGTCCGAGTTCATAGCCGGGCTCTCCCATGAGCTGAGAACCCCGCTGACATCCCTTAAAGGGGCGCTGAGCTATATAACCTCCCGCATTGAGGAAGAAAGACCGGAGCCTGCGGAACTGGCCCCCTTCGTGGACATCATCGACCGCAATATGGGCCGCCTGGTCAAGCTCGTGGAGGACACGCTGGACCTGGAAAAGATAGAGGCGGGCTACATTGAGCTGCACCGCTCCAAAGTGGACATGACAGCGCTTTTCCAGGAAGTGGCCCAGGAGTTCTCGGACAAGGCGCGCAAGCAGGCGGTTGCCCTCGAGATAAGCGCCAGCGGCCCGCTGATGGTGGTTGCCGACCGCGACAGGATCAGGCAGGTGCTGGACAACCTGGTGCTAAACGCCCTGAGGCACAGCCCCGGGGAGACGGCCATAACAATGGAGGGCCGCCACTCAGGGGACAAGATAGTCTCTTGCGTGAAGGACCACGGGACGGGCATATCGGACGGGGACCGCGGCAAGGTCTTTGACAGGTTTTATAAGGGCTCAAAGGATGGCACCGGGCTGGGGCTTGCCATATCGCGCGGCATAGTGGAAGAGCACGGCGGAGAGATATGGGTGGGCGACAACGACCGGCAGGGCGCGACACTGTGTTTCAGCCTCCCCTCAGCCCCGCTCAGGGCCGAGCCGGGTGAACGGGGCGAAAGCGAAACGGAGGACTAGGATGAAGGCTACCATACTGATAGTTGACGACGATCCCGACATTCTCACGGTGCTCAAGGCCAACCTGCAGATGCACGGGTTTGAGACCATAACCGCCTCCTCATGCGCCGAGGCGGAGGAGCGCCTGGAGCAGAAGAGGCCCGACCTCATAGTGCTGGACCGCATCCTGCCAGACGGAGAAGGGATGGAGATGTGCCGCAGGTGGAGCCAGCAGACGCGCGGCCTGCCGATAATCATGCTCACGGCCATGGACACTGTCTCGGACCGGGTGCTGGGGCTTGAAAGCGGCGCGGACGACTACGTGGTCAAGCCCTTTGAGCCCGTGGAGCTTGTGGCGAGGATCAAGGCCTGCCTCAGGAGGCTCAAGCCCGAAGAAGGCGATGTGATCGTCTCGGGCGGCCTTACCATTGACCCCTCAGCCATGAGCGTCACCCTCCGTGGAGAGCCCGTGGAACTCACCCCCAAGCAATACCAGCTTTTGAGCCTCCTGGCCCGCCATCCCGGCAAGGTGCACAGCCGCGACCAGATCAGAAAGGAGCTCTGGAGCCACTCGAAGATATATTCGTGGTCCCGGGTCATCGATGTGCATATCCAGCACCTGAGGCAGAAGATGGAGCGGAACCCCTCGGAGCCCGAATGCATAATCACCGTGCCCGGCACCGGATACAAGTTCATCCCCCCCGAGGAGTAGCCGGCTTTCCACAAGGCTGGAATGTGGCGGTGCTTTGCGATCCTGAATGCCCCGGTCATGCTGGAGCATGATGCAACAGGGCCGATAGCGCTCCCGCCGCGATTGATGTTTCAGGAGAGGCTTGACTGTCAAGCAGGTATAATATCCAGATGAGCGGGATTGAGGGCATTGAGGGAATAAGGGTATCTGAGGCCCCGGAAGACCTTGTCGTCTACGGCTACGACGCCTCGGGCCTGGAGCAGAGCCCGGCACTGGTGGCTTGGCCTGAGTCTACGGAAGAGGTAAGCCGCCTTTTAAAGTATGCCTCCAAGCGCGGCATGCCAGTAGTGCCGCGAGGCGCTGGCACGGGCATGACCGCGGGGAGCGTTCCCTTGAAGGGCGCTCTTGCATTGTCATTTGAGCGTATGGACCGGATCATCGAGATCGACGCGGACAACCTCACCGTACTGGTGGAGCCCGGGGTGATCAACGCGCACCTCCAGGCAGCCCTTGCCCCCCACGGTCTGTTCTATCCCCCTGACCCCGCAAGCCTCAAGACCTGCACCATCGGAGGCAACGTTGCCGAGAACGCCGGGGGCCCGAGCGCCCTTAAATACGGAGTTACCCGCGACTACGTGATGGGCCTTGAGGCGGTGCTTGCCTCAGGCGAGGTCATCACCACCGGCGTGAAGACGCATAAGGGAGTGGTGGGGTACGACCTCACGCGGCTGCTTGTTGGGAGCGAGGGCACGCTTGCGGCCATAACGAAGGTCAGATTAAAGACCCTGCCAGTGCCGGAGCACGTGGCAACCTTGCTGGCAGTGTTTAAAGAGCTTGAGGCCGCGGGCAAGGCCGTGGCCGAGATAACGCGGGCCAAGGTGATACCCAGAACCCTGGAGATAATGGACAAAAAATGCATAGAGCTTATAGAGGGGTATAAACCTGTTGGGCTTCCGGTTGGAGCGGAGGCGGTGCTGCTTATTGAACTTGACGGTCACAGACAGGCAGTGGAGGACGAGGCCGAGCGTGTGACCGGGGTGTGTGTAAAGCTGGGTGCTGAGGTCAGGCGTGCGGCTGACGCGGCAGAGCGGGAGAGGCTATGGGAGGCAAGGAGGGCGATCTCCCCCGCGCTTCATAATATGAACATGCACAAGATCAACGAGGACGTGGTGGTGCCGCGCGACCGGCTGCCGGAGATGCTCGTGTATCTTGCAGGGCTTTCGGAATCCTCGGGAGTGCCGATAGTGAACTTCGGGCACGCGGGCGATGGCAACATCCACGTGAACATCATGGCCTCCAAGGAAGACCCCGGGCATGCCAGGCGGGCCGAAGGGCTTCTGGGGGAGATGTTTGCGAAGGTGCTTGCTCTGGGAGGGACCATATCGGGAGAGCACGGGGTGGGCCTTACGAAGGTGGACTATATAGGCATGGAGGTCGGGGCTCGGGAGCTTGACCTCATGCGCGGGATCAAGGAGATCTTTGACCCCAGAGGCATAATGAACCCCGGAAAGGTCTTCTCCATAAAGTGACAGAAATAGTGATGGTCAAGTGACCCCTACCGCTATAGTCTTTGCGCTTTATCTGTTTGGCATGGCCAGCCGCTGGCCCGCCTACGCCGGGTTCTTGCTCCAGTGCGGGTATCTCGCCTACAGGGGCATCACGCTCGGGCGCATACCGCTTGTGGGCGTGCATGACACGGTGAGCTTCCTTGCGGCGTCAATCATGGCCTTCGGCATAGCGGTGGACCAGGCACATGGCAGAAAGCGCGGTGTGCTGCAGGCCGCGGCGGGGCTGGCGCTTCTGTTTACGGCTGTCGCGATGTTCCAGCTGCCTAACGACAGGCCGCTGCCTCCGATTCTCAAGACCTACTGGTTCGAGCTCCACGTCGCGCTCTCCTTCATGTCCTACGCGCTTTTTGCCATAGCCGCCATAATGGGCGTGCGCTTCCTCATGACCGGCGAGCCCGAGGACGAACGCTTGGAGTACAAGACCGCGTTCGTGGGCTACGCCCTCTTTAGCCTGTCCATGATATTCGGGGGCGTGTGGGCGCATCTTGCATGGGGCACCTACTGGCTGTGGACGCCCAAGGAGCTCTGGACATCGCTCCTGTGGCTTTATTACGGGCTGTACCTGCACCTGAGGTACTTGAGCTGGTGGCAGGGGAGGCCCATTGCCATTATGGGCATTGTCGGGTTTGGCATCGTGATGTTCACCTACCTTGGGGTAAGCCTGCTGATGAAGAGTTCTCATTCTTTTTGAGCACTCTGCTGGACAACTACAAGGACATCGTAGACTCAGAAGACGCTGCGAAGTAGCCTGCTGTATCTACTCGTCCAGCTTCTGGCGCAGGGCCTTTATGGCGTTCTCGGCGTTCTGCACCATGGTCTCAGAGGCGGGAGGCGCGCACTTGATGAAGACCTCGAAGGCCTTGACGGATTCTTCGAAGCGTTCAGTCTCGAAGTAGGCCACGCCCAGGTTGTTGTAGGCGGGGGCATATGCGGGGTCCAGTTCCACGGCCTTCCGGCAGGCCTCTATGGCCGCGTCCATATCTTTCTTGTCCCTCAGGGCCACGCCCAGGTTGTTGTGCGCGACAGCGTTCTCAGGGTCAAGCTCTATGGCCTCCCTGCACTGCCTGACGGCCTCGTAGGTGAGCCCTTTTTTCTGATAGGTGCTGCCCAGGTTGCTCTTGTATTCCGAGTTGCCGGTGTCCAGGCGCACTGCCTCGGTGTATTCCCAGATGGCCTTGTCTATTTCCCCCAGTTCTTCGTACACCCTGCCGAGGTTGTTGCGGGCGGAGGGGTATTCCGGGTCCAGGCGTACAGCGGCATTGTACTCAGAGGCGGCCTCCTCCATCAGGCCTTTTTTTGAGAGGGCCACGCCGAGGTTGTTGTGTGCCAGGACATTGTCAGGGTCCAGCTTGAGGGCCTTGCGGTATTCCTCTATTGCGGCATCAGGATGTCCGGTATTGTCGAGCTTGCGGGCTTTTGCAATGTGCTTTTCAGGTGTGTCGCTGCCTGAGAAAAGTTTCTTAAACAGTCCCATCTGGCCTCCAGTGCGGTTGTACCCTAAATATATCGCAATCGTGGCGGGTTGTCAAAGGACCGTGATCTTCCTGATGGGCACGGGGCCGTGAACCTTTCCCGTGCGTTTCATGATGACCGGGGTGTGCTCGAGCCATGACACTGTGGCAGAGGGGTCCGCGCCTTCTGAGAGGAATATCACCCTGCCACCCCTGAGGTCTCCCTCTGGTTTTATGAAGGGCATGCGGAGATATCCAAGGGCCTTTGTGGCGAGGTAGCCGGTGGTGTAGTCCGGGTCGTCCGATACGCAAAGCTCGGCCACCACCCCGGGGGCTGCCGCCACCTTGGTGGCCAGCGTGAGGGCCTCCAGCACCCTGTCGGTGGCAATGGAGTATGGGGCGAGCTTTCTGAGCAGGTTGGCCCGGGCGCGTGAGCTGATGCCAAGCAAGGAGGCGCGCACGCCGCGAGCCCGGTCCGGGTCCAGGCGTTTGCCCTCCCTGGCGCAGACCATGGCAGCACCGCGCATGGCGCTCTCGGCCCTGAGAACACCGAAGGCGGAGTCTATGGCTCTGAGCGATATGCCCACCCTCTCAAGGATGGTCCGGATGGTGTGCTCTGTTTCCTGCGTGTCCGAACTCTCAAGCGTACGCACCCTCAGGGAGCAAAGGGCCACAGGGGGCTGTATCAGGGCCTCCACGGTTATGCTGGTCTTTGCCGGAGCGCCTCTTGAGTGTGACATGGCGCGCTCGGTGTAGTACCTTGCCGCCTCGTCAACCACCGAGCCGGGGAATATGCCCTCAGCGCCTGAGATATGCTGGCCGCCGGGGCCGGTGGCGTGCATGCGCACGCTGAAAAGGGCGGCCCTCTCCGAGCGGTCGCCGTTACTGCTCATCCGGCTTTTCGTCCGGGACCGATCCCGGCTCCTCCGGGGTATATTCTACGTCCCTTGCATCGTCAGGGCTTACGTATCCGTATGTCTCCATGTACGGGAACTCGATGCCATGAAAGCCCATGAACATGTTGACGTACCTGCCCTCACCAAGGGAGGAGTACGTGCCAATGGGGGCGGCGTCGGCAAGGGGGGCGTTGTAGAGGGTCGTATTTGTCATGATCGCTATGGAGGGGCCGGCATCCCCGCTCTGTGTATGAAGCACCACCTCCAGGGCCGGGCCTTCATCTTCCGTTGACCCGGCAAAATCAGCTTCCCGCGCGTCTTCTGCCCTCGCAAACCCCTGGCGCATCATTACAGGAAGCCAGATGCTGTGTGAGCCCTTGTGAAGCCTTATGTGTATACCCCCGCCAAGGGAGGAGTACGTGCCAATGGGGTCAGAGACAGGGGAGGGGGAAGCATACAAGGTAGTGTCCGTCATCAGTGCTATGGAGGGGCCGCTCCTCCCGCTCAGTGTGGGCACCACCACCTCCTGGGCTGCCACCACCTCTTCCTGGAGGGCCTTTTCCTCTTCCTCTGCGATCTTTGCCTTCATGGCGTCCCTGACTATCGCCGAGGGTTTTTTGTCATGGACCACTGAGTAAAAGGTCTTGCCCCCTACGGTCTTCTCTACAATGAAGGCAACCTTCCCGTCCGCCTCGAGCCTGTCCACAAGGGCCTGGGCGTTCGCCTTCATGGCAAAGGAGCCAAGCTGCTCGAGGGTGTCGTAATTGTCAGGCGGATCTGCTGGAGTGCCTGGAGGGAAGACAAGCAAGACGGCAGAAACGACTATCAATGCGGCAAGTGCGGACACCCTTATTAGAGGGTTTCTTTTGAGGTCTGAAATGCTCATATTTTCAATAAGTTAGCATTATTACGCAAGAGTGTCAACTTATTATGGGAACCGCTGCGCGGACATGCGCGCAATGGGGTCTTAAATGATAGAGCCGGGCATGCAGGGCAGTCCGCTATCCATGTCCGGTTCAAGGCTGCGGCAAAGCGGTCAGGGCCGGGGGCCATGAACTAGAAATACCTTTTTCCATCGATCATGTCGCTTAAGGAAATGACATGGTAATTATCCTTGCGGGCGCCTTTAAGTGGGATGGGGAGGCAGCTGCCCGTTCCCTGGATCTCATCCACACCGTAGCTCTCGCCGCAGGCCTTGCACTGGAGTTTGCCCTTGCGGAACCTGAACCCCCTTTTGCTTGCGCTGCACTTTAAGCAGGCGTCGAAATAGGATTCCACGGCCCCCTCAACAAGCACCGCGAAGTAGTCCACCTTCCCGTCCTCATAGGCATATGTGAAGAACCGGGGGCGTCCCTCCTCCAGGGAGGACACTTCTATCAGCACCTTGCCTTCAGAGACCTTTGGCAGTGCGGGGTGGTCGGGCTTGCCTGAGCATGCCACGAAAAAGGACAGTGCGAGAAGAACGACCATGGTATGGATGGATCTTATATGCATTATATTATGTTAGCATCACAGCGCTGGGCGATGCACCTTATCAAATAAAAAAGGCATGCAGCCAAAATGCAGACAAATAAAAAAAGGGGGGATCGGAAGGACCCCCCCTTTTTTTAAGTTTCTTAGCCAGGGAGGTCCGGTGTATTGCCGCCGTGGCAGTCCGAGCAGTTCTCCTGTGTGGTGATCTGGTATGTCTTTGCATTGATAGGGTGCGTGGGCTTGTACTTGCCGTCTGCAACCTGGTTCAGCAGTTCCGCGGTCTTTATGGCGATGTCCGCCGAGAGACGGCCGCAACGCTCTTTGCGCGGGCCGGAGAAGAAGGCCACATTCTCTTTCTTCATCCACCTGCCAACGGAGATGTGGCAAAGCGGGGTGCCGGCCTTTGTGGCCGAGCTGATCTCCGCGATGATAGCCTTCTTGGGCGTGTAGATCGGCAACGTATTATATGCGTAGAAAGCCATGACGTCATTGACGACCATCTGCGCAAGTTTCTTGTCATCAACAACATGGCCTATGACCATGCCTGCGCCGATGAGCGAGCCGCATGCGGTGCCCCAGCCAACAACGCCGCCGTGGCCCCAGAAAACGTTCGAGGGGTCAAGACCCTTGATGCCGCCGGCCTCCACAAGGCCCTGTGCAACTGTCTCTGCGCAGAAGACCTTGCCGTACTGCTTGTAAGCAACATCGCCGGCCTTCTTAACATCGAACTTCCTGCCTTTTGCTTGGGCCTTTGAAACTATGCCAAGCCCGCCGACGGACACGATGCCTGCGCCCACCGCAGCAATACCAACCCCCTTGATAAGGTCTCTCCTTGATACTTCCTGATCTTCTTTTTTCATAAGTCCTTCTAACATTTATAGCTCCTTATTGTATGTTTTATTTTGGATACCCCCCTGATCCCGTATGTTCACAAAGGAGAGCCCTGCTGAATCCGCTGCAAGGTCGCACGCATGCATGCGATGGGTGCGGTCGGAAACAGCTCTCTCTTTTGATGCGCTCAGGCTTCGGGTGGCTTATCAATGAATGAGGTAAATATCGGCATAGCCCCCGGAGGGATGTTCTCTGTGAAATCTTCCGAAGGCTGAATAGACGGGATATCGTAAACGGTCTCGGGTACTGTGGGTGCTGAATCGAACACGAGGTCCATGGCGGTGTTGCAGACGTCGATCGTCATGACCGTTTCCTGTCCACTACCCTGGATGACCGTCACGTGAACGGTGAACATTGCAATTGAGATGCAGAGCAAAAGCATTACAACGGATGCTTTCTTCATATTTTCAATATAAGTGATTGGGTCGTGCAATGCAACGTGAAATTCTAACTTTAGAAGACCTGACACGGGCTGGAGGGGCGGCAATGGCCCTTGTTCCAGCAGGTTATGCACAGCGCAGAGCACTGTCAAGGAAAGGGACGCCCCCGGCGCTGTCATCTCTGTGCCGGCCAGTACCTCAGGCTGCCCGGAGGCTACCCGGGCAGGTTGGGCAGGTTGGCGAAAGCTATGTCCCGCATGGAGAGCATGAATATGACGCTCTCGCCGTCAAAGACCGGCAGGTGGCGAAAGTCTTTCTCGCGCATGATCTGCGCCGCCTCCGTCAGTGTGATGTCCGGGGTTATGAACTCGATGTCCCTGCTCATCACATCCTCTACCCTTACCTTTAATATCTGCTTGCTGGTGGCCGCGCATTTGGTCACGTCCCGCTCGGTTATCATGCCCACGTACTTCCCTTCCTTTTTTACGATTAGCGAGGACACGTGCTTTTTCACCATCTTCTTGGCGGCCTCGGTGACCGTAAGTGCTGCGGGCACCGCGTGGATCGTGACCGGCTCTTCAGCAATAAGATCGCTTACCCTTTTTATCATAACGTTACCCCCTGAGATGTAATAGTCGCATATACAATGCTAAGGGATTTATAGGGGCCTGTCAACCGTTTGCATGGTTCCGTAGAGGACCGGGACAATGAACCTCTCTGTTGGCCCCTCACGGAGGGGGTTTTCTCGGGTTAAAACATTCGAGGCTGAAAGCCACCAGTTTAAAAGGGGTCCATGATCCCGCTTTCGCTACGAAATCAATTACTAGAGGTTCCCTTATGCCTTGGCCGACTGCTTTGCGTTGATCACGTCGTTGTAGAACTGGCGCTTCTCCCCGTCCAGCTCCCAGGTGAAGACATGGTCCGTGAGTACCTTTACGTCGCTTGACAGTTCGTCCACTTCCGCAAATGCGATGTCGCGTATCGAGAGCACATAAATGATCTCGCCCTCATCAAATACCGGAAGATGGCGGAAGCCCTTGGTGCGCATTATCTGTGAGGCGTGCTCCAGCGTGTCCTCCGGCCCCACGAAACGGACCATCCGTGTCATGGCATCCTTCACTTTGATGGAGTATACGTCATTGTCATCGGCCAGGCTTCGCGCTATGTCCCGCTCTGTGATGATGCCCACGTGCCTGCTGTCCTTTGTGACGATGAGGCATCCCACAGAGTTGTTGCTCATCATCCTGACCGCGTCAATGATGGACTCCTCAGGCGATACCGTATGGATCTTTACCTGTGCTGCCCCAATGATGTCTCTTACTGTTTTGTTCATTTCCTGCACCCCCTTGATCAAAGTGTCCTTATATAAAGGCTAGGGGATTTCCCGGTGCCTGTCAAGGGTATAATCCTGGGTTTAGGGCATTTTTCAGTAGTATCGGAGGCCTGATGGTTAAAGTTACTTCACATACGGAGAAAGCATGTGAAGCAGACCTCACATTGGGCGATAGCGAGCACTTACCAACATCTTTTTCACAAATTGTTGGTATCTCAAATCGAGTGTTTAGAACAGGTATGGATCAGGGTTTAACAGGTTTCAGGTGGTCGCGCAACGTCGCAGATCAAGAACATAAGAACTTGCTGAAAACGATCAATATATTGTTGCAGTCGCAGAGGCAGTGGAGCGCCGGTACATCGGGCGGGTGGGACGTGTTATGTGAGCATTCTCAGTCGATTGACCCCTTATTTCTCTCAGCAATAACGTTTGAGGCTGACAGCCTCCAGTTTAAACGAGCCCGTGGCTCGCCACCAGTTTAAAGGGGGTCCATGACCCCTAAAGCAGTTCGGTCCTTATCTTGATGACCACTTTGATGACATCTTCCGGGCCATCGGGGGCTTCTACCTGCGGCATGTGCGCGTCGTGCGGGAAGAATACCGCGAACACTCCCTTTGAGAGCGCCACCTGGGTGCCGACCGCTTCCGGCAGTGCGTAGAAGGCCACGTCCCTCTCCGGGTCATAGGGAGCGGTGACGCTCATCCCCTTGCGCGGGAACCACTCGATGAGCTCCTGCCCGCCAAGAAGCAACTGGATGTCTGCGTAGCTCTCGTGGGACTCCGGTCGGCACTCAGTGCGCGGGCGGGTCTGGTAGCGGGATACCATGGCGAATACGTTCTCACCGTCCATCTCATGCCTGCCCTCAGGCGTGTCAGGGCCAAGCGAGGAAATGAAATCCTCCATCCCTTGCAGGCCATGGAAATAGTGCCCGAAGTTGTCAAGGCTGTCCAGTATCATTGGGTT
>DAOWET010000216.1 GCA_030638335.1 Nitrospirota bacterium | reverse complement strand
ATATTGATGGCGGCATGGTTTGAGGCCCGGCACTCAAGGAACACCTCATGACACCCTGTCCTGCCAAGGGTTTTTGTCATAGCACGCACAAGCCTCTGCCCTATGCCCTGCCGTCTGTATCCGGGCAGTACCGCCACCTTCAGCATCTCAGCCTCCGGGGCGGCACATGAGGCAAGCGCATATCCAACGACATCACCATCCACAAAGGCTGCAAGGCATATGGATCTATCCCTCAAGATAGAGGCTCGTAACGATTCAATGCTCCAGGGATTTCCGGGAAAGCACGAACGTTCCACCTCGTCAATGAGGGTCAGATCAGAGGCACTTACAGGCAATATTTCGTTCAAGGTTTTCTCTGGCGGGGTGTCTCGGCTTCGCTCTTTCTGATGTACATCGGGCAAAGGGTTTCTGGATCGGAAAAAACACCTGCCCGGGCAAGCCTCATCCCCAGTTCAGCAACAGAGGCTGGAGAGGGATGCATCTGCTGGGCAGGGGCGAAAATGGCCTTGCCTCTAAACCCCTCTATAATTGCATCTTTGTAGATAAGGGCGCCCTGTCCGGCAAATACGATGCTCTCATATCCGCTGATGGATTCCATGAAAGCAGAGGCACTAACAGGCTGCTCCTCGATCAGGCGGCGCACTGTGCCGTCGTCTTCCACGCTGAAGAGACCGGCGTAGACCTCGCGCCTTCTGGCATCAAGCATGGGTGCGACGGGTGAGCGGGTAAAGGGAAGGCTCAAGGCATATGCCTCAAGGGTCGGCACGGCCACTATCCTGGCGCCTGAGGCAAATGCCAGGCCCTTGGCTGTGCCAAGCCCGACCCTGAGGCCGGTAAAGGCGCCGGGGCCGCAGGACACCGCTATCGCGTCAAGCTCCATCGCGGTGGATCCCGCGAGCCTGAGTACGTGGTGGACCTCTCCCATAAGGGTCTCTGAGTGGGTGGCGTGCACGTTCAGACGGCACTCTGCCACAAGGCCCGTGTCCGAGTCCATCACCGCAAGCCCGCCAAGCTGGCTCGCTGTCTCTATTGCCAGAAGCCTCATCCTGCGTCCTTCCTTGATATCAATATAAATGATAACCCAAGACAGAGCGCGCTTGTAATGCGCACCGCGCTTGCCGAGCCAACGGAATCCGCAAGCACGCCAAGGAGCGAATGCCCTATCGGCGTCATGCCCAGAAACAGCAGCGTGTACACGCTCATGACCCTGCCCCTGAGGCCGTCCGGGGTCCTTAGCTGCAGCGAGCTGTTGGCGTTTGATAAAAAGGCCACAACCGCAAGGCCCACGAGGAACATCAGCACAAGGGCGATATTAAAATCCTTTGAGAAGGCAAAGGCGAGCAGGCCAGCGGGAAAACATATGGAGGCCACGTTCATCACGACCGCCTTATGCTCTATGTCACCCTTGAAGGCTATAAGCAGGGCCATGGTGAACGCTCCAAGGCCGGAAGCACCCATCAACAGTCCCAGGCCCTTTGCGCCTGTGTTGAGGATCTCTCCCGCAAAGACCGGAAGCTGTGAGATAAAGGGAAGGCCGAAAAGGCTGAAGGTGCTCACCATGAGCACAATGCGCAACAGCCCGGGCTCGTTCTTTAAAAACCTCATCCCCTCGGCAATGTCCCTGGCCATGTGGTGTTCCTTCTTCTCCGGCGCGCCCTTGGCCGAGACGAGAGAGAGGGCCACTATGGCCGCGAGGTAGCTCAGGCTGTTTATGAAAAAACACGCAGCGATCCCAAAGCCCGATATGATGAACCCGGCAAGCACCGGCCCGACCATGCGCGAGCCGTTGAAGGCGGCGGAGTTCAGGGCCACGGCATTCAGAAGGCTCTTGCGGCTTGTAAGGCTCACAAGATAGCTCTGCCGGGCTGGTATGTCAAAGGCGTTTATCGTGCCAAGGGCGAAACCCAGAAACACCAGACGCCATACTGTTATGTTGTCTGTCAGAACCAGCAGCCCTATGATGAAAGCCGGAACCATGGACAACACCTGTGTGGCTATCAGAAGCCTGCGCTTCTCCACGCGGTCGGCAACCGCGCCCCCCACCAGGCTGAAAAGCAGTATGGGAAGGGTGGAGGCGGCGGAGACCATGCCCAGATAAAAGGGTGAGCCTGTGAGCCTGTAGACCAGCCATCCCAGGGCGGTCATGTGCATCCAGGTCCCTGAGAGCGAGACCCACTGACCGGTCCAGAAGAGCCGGAAATCCCTGTAAGACAGGGCTGAGAACCTGCCATTTGAGAGCATGGGAGTTATTTTAACCGAAACGGGGCAGGCGCCACACATACGGGAGTATTGACCGGTGGGCGCAGAAATGGTAGCTTTATATACTACACAGTTCATAACTGCCAGCGCATTTGAATCGCAGTAGCGGTTTATGAGTGTTCTGGCGTCACATTTAGGAAGGAGATCGATACGTTATGGGTAGAGGACGGGTTATCATACCGCTTGTGGTCTTTCTTTTTGTTCTGTCTTCATTTTCTTTTGCAGTTGCCGAGGAGGTAAAGGTCCAGTCCTACAAGGTCCCGGTGCGCAAGGGCCCGGGCTGGTACTACCCTGTCCTTTATGAGCTCAAGCGTGGCGATACGCTTGAGATACTTGAGAAGTCCGGGCTCTGGTACAAGGTGAAAGGCGCAAGCGGCCAGGCGGGTTATGCCAGCGCTCGTTCAATAAACTACAGCGCCGGGGGCACAGGCGGCCAGGGCAGCCTGTCCAAGGGCTCCAGGATACAGGCCGGCAGGAGCGGCACGTCAAGGCCCATGATGGTCGCCGCCCTTCGCGGTGTGGCTGACATGGGGCTCTTCCCTCGCAAGTACGCTGAGAAGCACGGCCTGGACCCGGCTGAGATAGAGGCGCTCATGGAAAGCCCCTTTGGGGTTGAGGAGTACAGGAGCTTCAAGGAGCCGCTTTCACCGACAGGCGGTGATCCCGGCGGTCTTGCGGATGCTGATATACCCGAAGCTGACCGCGAGGTGGGTATCGCCATAACCATGCGCCTGTTGAGCGTGATGCCTCCAAGCAGGGACCCGCGCCTCAGGAAGTACGTCTCCATGGTCGGCTCGGCCGTACAGGAGAATACGCCTGTGTATGACGTGCCCTTCGTGTTCATAGTGCTCCAGAGCAAGAAGGTCAACTCCTTCTCAGCCCCTGGCGGTTTCGTCTTCATCACCACGGGGGCGCTTGAGACCATGGAAAGCGAGGCAGAGCTTGCCGGCGTGCTGAGCCACGAGGTGGTGCATGTGCTGATGCGCCACGGCATGAAGGAACTTGACCGTCAGGACACACGCATAAAGAGCGCGGGCATGATGGACGACCTGGACAATGAACTTGACTTGCGCGGCATGGACAAGGGAGACGAGCAGGTCATGGCGGACATGGAGGACATGGCCGACCAGATGTTCGAGCAGATGGTTGGAGGGCGCAAGATAGATGACGAGGACCAGGCTGACAAGATTGGCACCCGGCTCCTCTCCACCACCGGTTATGCTCCCGCGGGGCTCAGGGAATTTATCGTCAAGACATCAAAGGTCGTGACCGGAGAGGAACTCAAGACCTATGCTTACCGCGATGCGGACAGAAGGGCCAGTGCCATTGACAGGCTTATTGAGAAGTCCGGGTTGGGTAAAGGTGAGGTGCTCAGAGAGCGCTTTGAGCGCTACGTGCCCTGAGATAATCATATCAGCAGGCTAGCCCGCATATTGCATGAAGGGCGGGCGTAAAGGCACAAAACATTTTGATTTAATTGCAATAAAGCATAATTTTGCAAATATTGCAAAGTCATGTTTTGTACCTTTTGCTTCCCCTCCCTTCACCCTTCGGGCGAGCCTGATTCACCACATCTGCTTCGCCATAAGCCGCTTGACGTATGCCTATATGCCTACGCGTCATCTGGCTTGCATCTGCGGCAAATCAGAACTCGTGCAATAAAGCGGGTTGCTCAGCAGGAATATATCTCCAGGCGGTTCCTGCCGTTGCGCTTGGCCGCAAGAAGGGCTTCGTCTGCAAAGTCCACTATCATCTCAGCGCTCTCAATCTCCGTATCAGGCGTATTGCAAAGGCCAATGCTTATGGTTATCGACTCCTCCCCGATGGGCTCGAATTTCGTTTTGCTTACTGATTTCAGAAGCCTATCGGCAACGTCTGCGGCTTCTTTCAAAGGGGTCTTTGGCATAAGCACGACAAATTCCTCACCGCCCCACCTTGCGATGATATCCACTGTGCGGAAGCACTCCTTCAGGGTTTTGGCAAGGCCCGAGAGCACCATGTCCCCGATGGCGTGGCCAAAGGTGTCGTTTATACGCTTGAAGTGGTCCACGTCCACCATCAGGCACGACAGGTCCTCCTTGTAGCGCTTGACCCTCTGGAACTCATGGTTCAGGACCTTGTTCATGTGCCGCCTGTTGTACAGGCCAGTGAGGTGGTCGGTGACCGCGAGGGTTTTTACCTCATCCACGAGTTCCATCAGGCGGAGGTTCTTTTTCTCCAGCTCGTCCTGCAGGGCCTGGGTCTTGAGGCATGAGCGTATGCGCGCCTGCAGCTCCATGTCGTTATAGGGTTTAAGGAGGTAGTCCACCGCACCGGCCTCAAGCCCCATGACCTTCTCCCCCAGGGAGTCCTTGGCGGTTACGATGATCACGCACACGCGCCTTGTGGCGTCGTTGTGCTTTATCCACTGCAGGATCTTCGTGCCGTGCATGTCCGGGAGCTCCAGGTCCAGAAGGACCACGTCTACGACCTCGGTGCTCAGGGCCTTGATCGCGGACTTCCCGTCGGGTGCCCAGAAGATCTTGTAGCCAAGGCTCTTAAGGTACTTCTGCGCAGCGTCCGCCTGTGGCTTGTTGTCCTCGATGATCAGCACTCGTGCCCTGGCCGCAGTCATTTGTTGACCTTCCTTCTCAGGGTCCTGATGCCGATATCGAGCATCCTTGCGGCATGTGTGCGGTTGCCGCCGGATCTTTCAAGCGCGTTTTGTATGAGCATGTCCTTTGCCTCATCAAGGGTTGTCCCCCCGGGTATGTAGATGCCGCCGTTTGAGGCAGTGCCTTCCGTTTCCTTCATATGCATGTTGCTGTCATACCTGCCCTCAAGGTGAGGGATGACATGCATCGGAAGCACCTGTCTGGCAGAGTGGGGCAGGAATGTGGCCACCCGGGTGATCACGTTTCTGAGCTCGCGCACATTGCCCCTCCAGGGCAGGCCCTCAAGCAGGCCCGTGGTTGCGGTGGAGAGCTTGGGATGGGGCTCCAGGGAGCCAAGCTCCGCCAAGGCCCTGTCCATGAAATGAACGGCAAGCAAAGAGATGTCCTCAACACGCTGGCGCAACGGGGGCAGGTGGATATTCAGAATGTTCAGCCTGTAGTACAGGTCCTCGCGGAACAGGCCCTCGTTCACTGATTTATACAGGTCCTGAAGCGAAGATGCGATAATGCGCACGTCCACGGGTATGGGCTCCTCTGAGCCCACGCGGAAGACCTGGCCCTCCTCAAGTACCCTCAGCAGCCTCACCTGGAGCTGTATCGGCATGTCGCCGATCTCGTCCAGCAGGAGAGTGCCGCGCCGGGCAAGTTCGAACTTGCCCTTGCGGTCCTTGTGCGCCCCGGTAAATGCGCCCTTGACATGCCCGAACAGCTCGCTCTCTATCAGGGTCTCGGGTATGGCCCCGCAGTTTATGGCCACAAAGGGCCCTGAGGCCCGTGGGCTCAGAACGTGGATGGCCCTTGAGATGATCTCCTTTCCAGTGCCGGTCTCTCCGGAGATGAGCACGGTCTGGTCAGAGCCTGCTATCTTGGGCAGCTGGGCCAACGCCATGCGCATGGCCTGGGAGCGGAACTGGAAATAAGGGCGGGCCTGGTTGACTATGGGGTCCGGCAGTGCCAGGGCGCGGCTGCTGCCGGACTCAAGCATGTGAGCGAGCCGCCCGGTATCTATTGGCTTCTGCAGGTAGTCCTCAACGCTCAGGGCCGAGGGGTCATCAGATGTTACGCTTACCCCCGGCTCAAGCACGAGGAAGAACATGCCCTCGGGGTTTGCGCCTTTGTAGTTCAATATGAAACTCTCGGCGTCAACACCGATCAGGTTCACGTTTGCAAGCAGGGCGGAAGTTCCACCCCCTGAGTAATATCTCTCAGCCTCCGAGGTGTCGCGCGCCTCAAGCACCTCGGCCCCAAGGCCTTCAAGGTCATCACGCACCTGTGAGATGAACCCCGGGTCCGGGTCTATGATGATAACCCTCACTCCACTTAGAGGCGCGTCCATGACACCCACCTTTCTTTTTGCCAGAAGTCTGCAACCTGCAATCTACAATAGACATTTATATTATAACAAAAATTTCCGCCATGCGGCCAATTTGACCGGGCAGGTGGGTGATTGCCGGCAAGTGTGCCGCAGCGTATGTTTTGATATAATAGAATTATGCGAAGGCGCTATTTCATAGGTTTTTTTCTCATGGGCGGATTAGCGGGCATTTTTAGAAGGAGGCTGCTTGGCCCTGTGGCTCGTCAGATAAAAGGCGGGCTCAAGAGAGCCCGTTATTACCGGAGGCTTGACAGTTGAGGCCATTGTGGCAAGGCCTTGCAGCGCTCTGTGCCCTGTTCTCCCTTTTAATGATGGCCGGTATCTCCGGATGCCAAGAGGGGCCTGTAAAACCCCCCGCAGTGGCTGGCTCATTCTATCCTTTAGAGGCTGCCCGCCTCCGCTTGGATGTAAAGGCAATGCTTGCCAGGGCCGAGCCCAGCCCACATAGCGGAAGGCTCGTAACGCTTATCTCCCCCCATGCCGGATATATCTACTCCGGCCAGGTGGCGGCCGCGGGTTACAGGCAGCTTGAGGGCAGACGCTACAGTACAGTGGTCCTTATCGGCTCAAGCCACAGGGAGAGTTTTAGAGGCGCGGCAGTGCTCGCGGAGGGAAGCCTTGCCACACCGCTTGGCAACGTACGCATTGACGAGAGTGCCGTGCGCGCGTTAATCGATGAGAAGGCCGGGGTGCGTATTTACCCTAAGGCCTTTGAGATGGAGCATTCCCTTGAGGTGCAACTGCCCTTTTTGCAGGTGACTCTTGCTCACGGGTTCAAGGTAGTGCCAATATTATTGGGCCAGATCGACAGGGATGTTTTTGAGCACCTTGCCGCAGGGCTCAGCCATCTGGCCTCACGCCAGGACGTCCTCATAATAGCCAGCACCGACCTCTCGCACTACCATGACTACGCCACTGCAAAGGAAATGGATAAAAAGATGATAGACGCCATAAGGAGGCTCTCTGTGCAGGAGTCCCTCAGGCTCACAAGCGCCGGCGAGGCGGAGATGTGCGGCTCAAGCGCGGTGCTTGTCTCCCTTGAGGCCTCCCGCCGGGTGGGGGCCAACCGCGCGGAGGTCTATGCCTCGGCTAACTCGGGTGATGTGACCGGAGACCGTGGACGGGTTGTGGGCTATGTATCGGCCGGGCTGTTTGTGGACCCGCTTGACCAGGAGGGCCGCAGGGAGCTTCTGCGTATAGCGCGGGAGACGGTCACCTCATATGTTATGGACCGCAAGGTGCCTGGGCGCGATATTGTGGACCAGCGCTTTGAGGCTGACGGGGCAGTCTTTGTGACCATAAACACCCACGGCAGGCTCCGGGGATGTATCGGGGACGTGCGGGCCTGGCGCCCCCTGATTGATTCCGTTGTGGACAATGCGGTAAAGGCAAGCTCCAAAGACCACAGGTTCCCTCCCATGTCCCCCCATGAGCTCAAGGACATGGCTCTTGAGATATCCATACTTTCCCACCTGACCCCCGTGGGCGGCATCGAGGAGATAGAGGTGGGCCGCCACGGGTTGCTCCTGTCAAAGTCCGGACGCTCCGGGCTGCTTCTGCCGCAGGTCCCGGTGCAGCAGGGATGGGACAGGGACACCTTTCTTCGGCAACTCAGCATGAAGGCCGGCCTGCCCCCCGATGCCTGGCGCCAGGGGGCCACCATATACCGCTTTACCGCAGATGTCTTCCACGAATAGCCTTCTTTGCAGACTCAATATCTTGTGGTGGCACACCTTTGCGCATACTAATGATATGGAAGGCTGCGCGAGCTTTGAAACAGGAGATCTGGAGCGTGTTACAAGGGGTCTCATGCCCTGCTTTTCCCGTTCAACCGCCACTTTTAGTATGACGCTCAAGCCGCTTGAAAAATAATAAAAAAGCCTGCTGGCAACACATCAAAAGTTACTAACATTGCCTTACATTTTACTGACAGGTATTTCACTGGAAAAACCCTTGTATGGCATGCAGTTGTGTAGAACTCAGTTTCCCCTTGACATACACAAGATATTGTGGTTAAATGTCATGGAACAAAGGATCTGGCACAATTTATCGGATCCCGGGGAAAACTAAGGAGCAAAGGGGTTTTGTAGAACGGCTGGCAGGGCCTCTTTGGCGTAGCACAGGGGGAAAGATGGAAGGTTGCCGGGGGATACAGAACTGGTTTGAGTGTATAAGCTGCAGTAATCTTTGCGGCACCAGCTGTCCTATCGAAGGTAATGAAATAGACGTAATGGTGGAACTGTCCGCCAGGCTCAACGCCTCTGCTGAAGCACCGGCAAGGGGCGAGGGACTGGGGGGCGTTCTGGACTTAAAGCACTAGTAAATACATTTTATTTGGCAAGGAGGAAATTATTAATGAGCAAGGCGGCATCTGAGAGCAAGGCGGCATCTGAACTTAATATCTCTTCAAACGCACTCAAGGTCCTTGAGAGGCGTTACCTGAAAAAAGGTGACAACGGAGAGCCCGTTGAGACCCCGGAGGATCTTTTTCGCCGGGTCGCCGCTTGCATTGCCGACTCTGACCGGGCCTTTGGCGCAAGTGACGCCGAGGTCCAGAAGGTCGAAGAATCCTTCTATGACATGATGACCTCTCTTGATTTCCTGCCCAACAGCCCAACTCTCATGAACGCGGGCCGGGAACTGGGACAGCTTAGCGCGTGTTTCGTGCTCCCGGTGGAAGACTCCATGGAGAGCATATTCGACGCCGTAAAGAATGCTGCCATCATACATAAATCAGGCGGCGGCACCGGTTTCTCCTTCTCCCGCCTCAGGCCCAACGGCGACATCGTGGGCTCCACAAAGGGCGTGTCCTCCGGTCCCGTCTCCTTCATGACGGTTTTCGACACGGCCACCGAGGCCGTGAAGCAGGGCGGCACCAGGCGCGGGGCCAACATGGGGATGCTCTCCGTGGACCACCCCGACATCCTTGGCTTCATCACCTGCAAGGAAGACAACGCCAAGCTCAATAACTTCAATATATCCGTGGCCCTCACGGACGAGTTCATGAGCGCTGTGGAGCAGGACACCGTGTACAACCTCAGGAGCCCCCGCACAAGGGAGACCGTGGGCACTCTGCGTGCAAAGGACGTGCTCCGCAAGGTGGTGACCCACGCATGGAAGAACGGCGAGCCGGGCATTGTATTTATTGACAGGATCAACAAGCACAACCCCACGCCTCATATTGGAATGATCGAGTCCACCAACCCCTGCGGCGAGCAGCCGCTTCTGCCCTTTGAGTCATGCAACCTGGGCTCAATAAACCTCTCCCAGATGGTGAAGGTGGACGAGGGCGTGTCCATTGTTGACTGGAACAAGCTCCGCACCACGGTGCACGGGGCGGTGCACTTCCTTGACAACGTCATAGACGCAAACAAGTATCCGCTTGAGCAGATCGACAAGACCACCAAGAGCAACCGCAAGATAGGCCTTGGCGTCATGGGATGGGCGGACATGCTCATCAAGCTTGGTATCTCCTACAACTCAGCCGAGGCCGTGCGTGTGGCCGAAGAGGTTATGGGTTTTGTCCAGACCGAGGGGTTTAAATCTTCCGCAAAGCTCGCCGAGGAAAGGGGCGTGTTCCCCAACTACGAGGGCAGCGTGTTCGACGGCAACATGGAGATCAGAAACGCAACGGTCACGACCATCGCACCAACGGGCACCTTGAGCATCCTGGCGGCCTGTTCCTCCGGTGTTGAGCCGATATTTGCGATCTCTTATGTCCGCACCGTGATGGACGGCACCCGGCTTGTGGAGGTGAACCCGCTGTTTGAGCGCGTGGCCCGGGACCGCGGTTTCTGGAGCCAGGAGCTCATGGAGCGCATTGCCGAGGCTGGAAGCGTGCACGGGTTCGACGAGGTGCCCGAGGACGTTCAGCGCCTTTTCGTCACTGCGCACGATATCTCCCCCGTGGAGCACGTGAGCATGCAGGCGGCATTCCAGCGCTACACGGACAACGCGGTCTCAAAGACCGTGAACTTCTCCCACAGCGCCACCAAGGGTGACGTTGAGGACGTATACCTCATGGCCTACCGCATGGGCTGCAAGGGCGTGACCGTCTACCGCGACGGTTCCCGCGACGAGCAGGTGCTCACAACAGGCTCTACCGGTTCTTCCGCAAAGGGCGAGCAGCCGGGACAGAAGTTCATCACGCCGCGCGAGCGTCCGGAGAGGATCAACGGTTCCACGTGTATGGTGAACACGGGGTGCGGGAAGTTCTACGTCACGGTCAATGAGGACGAAAACGGCAACGTGTTCGAGCTTTTCACCTCCATGGGCAAGGCCGGAGGGTGTGCTTCAAGCCAGAGCGAGGCCCTTGGGCGCATGATCTCCCTGGCTTTGCGCTCTGATATAGAGAGGGAAGTGATCGTGCATCAATTAAAGGGCATCTCATGCCACCAGCCCGCCTGGGGCGCGGGCGGCAGGATACTTTCCTGCGCCGACGCCGTGGCAAAGGCCCTGGAGAGCCACTGCAGTGTACACACCAAGACGCCTGCCGCCCCTGCTGTACAGGAAGCCCGCAAAGGCGGCAATGGCAACGGGGACAATGGAAACGGCAATGGCGACAAGGTCGTCCATGACACCGAGATCATGATGGTTGGCGCGTGTATCGAGTGCGGTGGAATTGTGGAGCACGAGGGCGGATGCGCTGTCTGCCATGACTGCGGGTATACGAAATGCGGCTAGTACAAACGTATCTCTGGAGTGGGGGGGGAAGCCTTGTGAACAGGACCGTTCTGCCGGAGATACTGATGCAGGAAACGATTGTGGAGTTTTGACGTAAAAAGGTAAGACTATGGTTTGGAGGGGGCGTGGTTTACCGGAGTAGCGGAACTGAAGCGGCATTTCATGGTGTCCCTGGCCGGGCAGGCCGGGGAATGAGCGCCCTTTTTACCTCCATGCTTCGTGTCATGACCAGACCGTATAATTCCGCCCTTGGGGGTTCCCAGGGGCGATTTTGTTCTCATACCATATGCACGTATGAATGGGGAGTACATATCGCAGAGTATGCCAGCGTGCGCGGCATAACTTCAGGAGGGGTTTAATGGAACAGCTCAACCGTGACCTGAAACGTGTGGTTGGTTACTTCAGGAAGAGGCAAGATGTGTCAGCGCTTTATGTTTACGGCGGACTGAGCAATGGGGAGTATTCGGGGTTGAACTACGGGGTTGGTGTGCTTTCAAGCATGCGCGACCCCTTGGCACTGCAGTCTCTGGAACTGGACTGCAGGGTGCATTGTGAGGACGTTCTGGACGTGGTTTGTCTGGACACCGCCTCTATGGGCCTTCGCCACCATGTCGCACGTTGCGGCAGCGTGGTGCACGAGCGTAACATGGCGCACAGGGTCATGTTCGAGCGCAAGGCCATGAACTCATTTGATGACCGGATCGCTCTTGGCTATGGGCTTGGATCAGAGGTCGCAAGTGAGATAGTCCTTGACATGCTAGAGGATGAGATGGGCTTCTAGAGAAGGGGATGTCCGTCCCCTTCTCTTACTCCTTCCTTCGTCCCTCCCCGCTTATTGGCGGGGAGGGACCTGCCTTTTCGGAAGGTCCCGACACTCCCGGAGAACCCGGAGCCTTCAGGAATGTTTATTATGCACTATTTTTTATAAAATGTATAGTTTTTAACCATGTGGGGCATAATACCTGAAGTGACGCTTTTATAATATGTGGAAATACAGGCACTTCCGGGGTCATGGACCCCTCTGTAAATGGAGCCATGGGTCTCCTGTGCTTTCTGGTTGTGGATCATTTTGAAAAAAAGTTGGCACGATAATTATGCTTTAGTGCTTATGCTATGAAAGGGATCTATCCGGTGCCAGAGTTGAGAAGATCTGGCATTATATCTTCAAAGTCCACATGAGACCAGCATGCCTTTTTTATCTCAAATGCCTTATTTTTAAAACCAGCATGGATTATCTGATTGCCTCTTCGTTGAATATATTCCACAGCAGGGACGAAATCAGCATCATCAGAAAGAAGAATAGCTTTGTCATACACGTTATCCAGTGCATAGTGAAAAAGCTCTATTGCGATAGATGTATCAACACCTTTCTCAACGGTTCTTATCAGTTCTTTAGAGCAGTGAGGGCATGTCTCGATTTTTCTACGACACCCATCATTAGGGCATTTAATGGTTTTAGCTGGTTTTCTCTTTTTTACAATTACGGTATATCCCTCAAAAGTGTTCATTATTTGCAAGAAACTATTTAGTTTTCTATCAGCTTCACTTTTTGGGTTAATGGATGCATATACATGTGTCCCAGCATATTCTGAATCATTTCCAACCTTTTCTAGGAGAGTTTTGGGTAATTTATCTCTCCAAGGTATTCTGACAGGGGCAGTGGCTCCGATTCCTCTATGGTATTCATTCCACGCTAATTGGAGATTCCAGAAGTCTACAAATATTTTCACCTTCATACGAACATACCTCCATAACAGGTTAAAATACTTACAAAATAGAACAGGGAGCCAATTATGGCTCCCTGGGACTTTAAAACCCACACTGACAACACAGTGTGAGGGATGGTAAGTCTCGGAGACTTTCACTCCGAGGGATTCTGCAATTAAAGATTACTCCAACCATATATGGTTTGTCAAGCTTTAGATGCTTTCCCTTATGGGTTCCTCGTAATGTGGGCTCATGATCCCCCTTCCATAAATGGAGTCATTGATCCCCTTGCTCTTTTAGGGCGGATTTATTCCCTCATAACCAAGCCAGTATAATAAATGTATATGGATTACGACGTAATTGTCATAGGAGCGGGCCACGCCGGGTGCGAGGCAGCCCTGGCCTCAGCGCGCATGGGGCTTCACACGTGCCTGTTCACCATGAGCCTGGACACGGTGGCGCAGATGTCATGCAACCCTGCCATAGGGGGGCTCGCAAAGGGGCACCTCGTCAGGGAGATAGACGCCCTTGGGGGGCAGATGGCACTGGTCTCTGATGCGGCGGGCATCCAGTTTCGCATGCTCAACCGTTCAAAGGGCCCCGCGGTCTGGGCTTTGAGGGCCCAGTGTGACAGGGCCATGTACCGCGAGGCCATGCGCCAGGAGGTAGAGGCGCAGGAGGGGCTCGACCTCAAGCAGGCAACTATCGAGAAGCTTCTTATTGAGGACGGCTCTGTAAGGGGGGTTGCTGACCGGACCGGGATGGAATACACGGCACAGGCCGTGGTCGTCACCACCGGTACGTTTCTCAAAGGTCTGATGCACGTGGGGCTTGAGCACCATGAGGCAGGGCGCGCGGGGGAGTTCCCCTCGGTTGGGCTGTCCGATTCCCTTGGCTCGCTTGGTTTCCGGATGGGCAGGCTCAAGACTGGCACACCTCCCCGCCTTGACGCGCGGAGCATAGATTTCTCCCAGACTGTGGCCCAGCACGGCGACGACCCTCCTGAGCCGTTCTCCTATCGCACGACTGAGATCGGAAACCCGCAGCTTCCGTGTTACATGACCTATACCAACGAGGAGACACACAGGATAATATTGTCAAGCCTTGACCGCTCCCCTCTTTATGGGGGCGTGATAAAGGGCGTTGGCCCCCGCTACTGCCCCTCCATAGAGGACAAGGTGGTGAGGTTCAGGGACCGGCCCAGGCACCAGGTGTTCCTTGAGCCCGAGGGGCTTCGGACAACGGAATACTACGCAAACGGCATCTCCACGAGCCTGCCCTATGATGTTCAGTTGAGGCTGGTGCGCTCGATCCCGGGCCTTGAGGAGGCCCAGATAATGCGCCCGGCCTACGCCATTGAGTACGACTATGTGGAACCCACCGAACTTTGGCACTCGCTTGAGACAAAGAGGCTTGAGGGGCTCTATCTTGCGGGCCAGATAAACGGGACATCCGGTTATGAAGAGGCCGCAGCCCAGGGCCTTATGGCGGGAATCAACGCATCCTTGAAGATACAGGGCCGCGACCCCCTTGTGCTTGGCCGCCAGGAGGCCTATATAGGTGTGCTCATAGACGACCTGGTGACAAAGGGCACCAAGGAGCCATACAGGATATTCACCTCGCGGGCGGAGTACCGCCTGCTCCTGAGACACGACAACGCCGATATGAGGCTATCGGACAAGGGCCGGGAGGCGGGCCTGCTGCCTGAGGCCGCCCACAGGGAGTTCCTTGAGAGAAAGCGGATGATGGAAACAGAAAAGCAGCGCCTGAAAAACACTACCATCTCCCCTGCAAACAAGGAGGCCTCAAAGGCCCTTGAGGCCCTGGGTACAAGCGCCCTTACAGATGGGGCCACCCTTGAGCAATTGTTAAAACGCCCTGAGGTTGAGTATTCCTTTATCAGGGGGCACGCCCCTTCTTCCGAGCCTGTGAGCGAGGATGCAGGAAGGCGCGTGCGGATAGAGGTGAAGTACGAGGGCTATATAGCCCGGCAGATGGAAAGCGCGGAGAAACTCCTGCGCTCAGAGGCCCAGCGCATCCCGCAGGAATTCGACTATACCACAATAAGCGGGCTCTCGCGAGAGGTGGTCTCAAAGCTCGAGGAGGTGCGCCCCGAGAGCATAGGGCAGGCAGGACGCATCCCCGGCATCACGCCCGTTGCTGTCACGCTCATCCTTGTGAGCATCGAGAGGCTCAGGCGCGGTGGAGCCTAGAGAGCTTTTACTAAACGGCCTTTCCGAGCTTGGTGTTGAAACATCTGATGCCCAGGTTGAGAAACTTCTTGTCTATCTCTCTGAACTCAAGCGCTGGAACAGGGCTTACAGCTTGACCTCTATTAAGACGGATGAGGGCATAGTCGTAAAGCACTTCCTGGATTCCGCCCTGTACCTGAAGGTTATTCCCCCTGAGATAAAAAGCATTGCGGACATTGGCGCCGGGGCCGGGTTTCCGGGCGTTGTGCTTAAGATACTGAGGCCGCATCTGGAAGTAATACTTGTAGAGCCCGTGCGGAAGAAGGATACGTTTTTAAGGAACCTCATATCCAGGCTAAAGCTTGACGGGATCTCTACTTTGCGCTCAAGGGTAGAGGATGTGGATGATCTGGAGGTGGATGCCGTATGCACGAGGGCGCTGTTTAGTGTGAAGGAACTGGTGAAGCAGGCCGGGCATATCGTGAAGCCGGGCGGTCTGTTCATCCTGAACAAGGGCCCCAAGGGTAAAGATGAGCTTGCCGAGGCTGACGAGGCGGGGATTGCTTATGAAGAGGTAGAGGTAATGCTTCCGAAGGAAGGCGCAACTCGAAAACTGATCATTGTAAGAAATGAAAAAGAAGCCAATTAAAAAGAAATCAGTTAAGAGGAACAGCCCTTATGGTAAGGTGGGCGAGAGGTCAATCTGTGTAAACACCAAATGCAAGCTCATAAAAGAGGGGTGCAAGGGCTTTATCGGCTGCCCCGGCTTTAAATCACGCTGACACGGGCCGAATGCACTGCATCTACTTCGCAATAAGCCGCTCGAAGTACGACATGTACTACTTCGCGACTTCTTACTTGTATCTACAGCACCTCGACCC
Organism: Nitrospirota bacterium; assembly: GCA_030638335.1. Taxonomy (GTDB): domain Bacteria; phylum Nitrospirota; class Thermodesulfovibrionia; order Thermodesulfovibrionales; family JdFR-86; genus DAOWET01. The sequence goes on along the minus strand of DAOWET010000216.1, from coordinate 22,605 downwards.
GTGTTTGTGCCTAAAATTAGAGTTGCTGAATCTACGTCAAATCAGAGTCCTTGATTAAATACTAATTAATAGACTTCCCTGAAAAACCTTACTTAAGTTACGTATAATATTGCGTTAGTGGTGTCCATCGAATGGACGCAAGGTGTTTGAATCAAAACATGTATGTTACAGGAGACATCTTATGGATATAAAACAGTTCGTATATGACAAGGCGGTTGAGGCCAAAAAGGGCGCGCGTGAGCTGGGGCGCGCTTCCAGCCAGGACAAGAACAAGGCCCTCCTTAAGATGGCAGCCCTGATCCGCGAGCGTGCTGAAACTCTTAAAACAGAGAACGACAAAGACATAGTAGCGGCTAAAGAAAAGGGCTTGACCCCTGCCATGGTGGACAGGCTTCTCCTTAATGACGAGCGCATAGAGGAGATGGCCCTTGGCCTTGAGCAGGTTGCCGCGCTCCCTGACCCCGTGGGAGAGGTCACAGGCATGTGGGAGAGGCCCAATAAATTAAAAGTCGGCCGCATGCGCGTGCCCATAGGGGTCATCTCGATAATATACGAGAGCCGCCCCAACGTTACCGCGGACGCAACGGCGCTTTGCCTGAAGGCCGGCAACGCAGTGCTCTTAAAAGGCGGTTCCGAGGCCATAAACTCAAACAGGGCCATTGTGGACATCTTGAGGGCCGCAATAAGCGAGGCCGGGCTGCACGAGGGCGCTGTGACGTTTCTGGACACACCCGACAGGCAGGCCGTGCAGGAGATGCTCAAGCTCGAAGGCATAGTTGACCTCGTCATCCCCCGTGGGGGCGAGGGCCTGATACGCGCCGTTTCCGAGAACTCGCGCATCCCCGTGCTCAAGCACTATAAGGGCGTGTGCCATGTGTTCGTGGACCGCGCGGCTGACATGGACATGGCCGAGTCAGTTGTTATAAACGCTAAAGTTCAGCGACCCGGCACATGCAACGCAATGGAGACACTGCTTGTGGACGGGCCCGTGGCTGGAGAGTTTCTGCCCCGGGTGATTAGTAAGCTCCGCGCCGAAGGCGTGACCACTATAAAGGGATGCGCGAAGAGCCGCCAGATCGTGCCGGACATGGAGGAGGCCCTGGACGCGGATTATCACAACGAATACCTTGAACTCGCCATGAGCGTGAAGGTGGTCTCTGACATGCAGGACGCCATGGACCATATTGACACCTACAGCTCGGCCCACACCGAGAGCATTATTACCCGCGACTATGCAAGGGCCATGAGGTTCGTCCGGGAGGTGGACTCATCGTCTGTAATGGTCAACGCCTCCACCCGTTTCGCGGATGGTTTCCAGTACGGTCTTGGCGCGGAGATCGGCATTGCCACGGACAAGCTCCACGCGCGCGGGCCCATGGGCCTTACAGAGCTTACCTGCCAGAAGTTCATCGTTTTTGGCAATGGCCAGGTAAGGAGCTGATAAAAAAAGGATAAATGTTCTGATCGCAGGGGCAAGAGCCCCTGAGATCATCCGCCCCCCCTGTATACCTTGTTTCCATATTAAAAGAGCATATATACTATTTGTTTGTGAATGACATGGGGATTCCTAAAATAAATTACGTTTTCAAGATATGCATGGTGATGCTGCTTGTCCTGGGGGTGGCAGGGTCCGCGGCCCTGGTGCTTGCGCCTCCGGTTCATGCGGAAGGCGCCGCCATGCCCATAGTCAATGATATCAAGGTAAGCGGCCTTAACCGTATTGACGAGTCCGTGGTGTTAGAGCGCATCAGCCAGCGCCCAGGGCAGCCCATCTCCACTGAAGGCATCACCGCTGATATCCATACCCTCTTCCAGACCGGATATTTCGAGGACGTGCAGGTGGATGTGGAGCCCCTTGAGGGAGGCGTGGTGCTGACCTATAAACTAGAGGAGAAGCCCACGATACGCCGGGTGGAGGTATACGGCAACGATATTGTAGAGGACGAGTACATTGACGACGTTATCACCATAAGCCCCGGCGCGGTGGCTGACATGGCCCTTATCCAGGACAATGTCCGCAGCATCGTGGGGCTCTACCAGAAAAAACGCTATCCACTTGTCCAGGTGGTCCCTGTATTGCGCAAGATCAGCGAAGGCCACGTGCTCCTGACCTTCCAGATAGACGAGGGCCTCAGGGTCAAGATAGACGACATAATCATAATCGGCAACGAGGCGGTCTCAGGCTACAGGTACCGCAAGGTAATGAAGACCAGGGAGTGGTGGATGTTCGCCCCCATAACCGGGGCTGGCAAGTACAGGCAGGAAGTGCTGGAGGAGGACCTTGTGCGCCTGAGCGATTACCTCCACAACAACGGCTACATAAAAAACGAGATCTCGGAGCCTGAGATAACCTACAAGAAGAACAGCAAGTGGATGGACATAACCATACACGTCAAGGAGGGCTCCCAGTTCACGGTGGGAGCACTGGGTTTCGAGGGGAACGAACTCTACACGGACGAGGAACTGCTGGAAGAGCTTGCGCTGACTCCTGGAGAGGTGATGAGCAAGAAGGTGCTGAGGGCTGACGTTGAGAAGATAAGCGACAAGATCACGAGCCAGGGCTATGCCCTTGCCTCGGTGTACCCGGACATAAAGCCCAATGACGAGACCCTGGAGACTGATGTGACCTTCCGGATCAGGGAGGGCGATATCTACACGGTGGGCCGGATAGACGTAATGGGCAACGTCAAGACCCACGACAAGGTCATAAGGCGCGAGATAAGGCTCAGCGAGGGCGAGCAGTACGACGGCAAGAAGCTCAAGCGCAGCTTCCAGATGCTCACGAACCTGAACTATTTCGGAGACATAGACTTTGTGACTTCGCCCGACCCTGAGACCAAGGTGATGAGGCTGGGGGTCAAGGTCACTGAAAAACCAACAGGCACGTTCAACATCGGGGCCGGCTACAGTTCGGTGGAGCAGTGGGTGGGTATGGTGGACGTGACCTTCGGAAACTTCCGGGGCGTGGGCCAGGTGCTCAAACTCAGCGCCGAGTACTCGAGCGACTCCACTACTTATGCGGTGGAGTTCAAGGAGCCCTGGCTCTTTGACCGCCCGATAGAGTTTTCGGCAAAGGTGTTCAAGAGCGAGAAAGAGTACGACGAGTACACGAAGATGTCCACCGGCTTCTCCCTGGGCCTGAGCCGGAGGTTCAAGGAGTACTGGAAGATAGGCTCAACATACACATACCGGCTGGACGAGGTCTATGACGTGGACGACGATGCCAGCGACGCTGTTCTGGACCTTCCCGAAGAGAGCATCCTGAGCAGCATGTCCCCGTTTATAAGCCGTGATACCAGGGACAATTTCCTTAACCCGCACAGAGGCTCCAAAAACACCCTTGCGTTCTCATATGCGGGCCTTGGGGGAGACAATTATTTCCTGAAGGCCTCACTGGATTCCGCATGGATATTGCCCATAAGCAAGCAAACCGAGTTCTCCATGCGCGGCAGGTACGGATACGCTACCGGGCTTTACGGTTACGAACTGCCCCTTTACGAGAAATACTATGTTGGGGGCCCCTATACGATAAGGGGCATGAGAAAGATCGGACCCCATGACGAGGACGGAGACTACATTGGCGGCAGGCAGAGGCTGCTCTTCAACTTTGACTATACCTTCCCGCTGATAAAGGACGCGGGCCTGAAGGGCGATCTGTTTTTTGATACGGGTACGGCCTTCGATGGTTCCGATACCCTTGACATGCGCAAAACCGCGGGTGTGGGTTTCAGGTGGATAACACCCATAGGCCCACTGATGTTCTTCTATGCGAAGAACCTTGACCGCAAGGAAAACGAGCAGGACCACAGGTGGGAGTTCGCCATAGGTGCGCTGTTCTGATAATAAAGCGTAAGGGCTGAGGCCTGAAGGAGGACGCATGAGAAAGATATCTTTGGTGTTGGCTGCCTTGTTGCTGCTTGCCTTCTCTGCGGGAGCATCCGCGGAACCCGCAAAGGTCGGTTATGTGGACCTTCAAAGGGCCATGAACCAGTCGGAACATGGCAGGAACGTCAAGATCGAGCTCGAGGCCATTGTGAAGGAGAAATCCGACGAGGTGGAAAAGCTCGCCCTGCGGCGAGAGGCACTGCAGAAGGACCTGGAGAACAACCGAATGGTCATGAGCGAGGAAGCGGTGCGTGACAAGATCGACGAGATCAAGAAAATAGAGCGCAACGCGGAGCGGATAATAGGGGAGTCAAACGAGGACCTGTCTCGCCTCCAGCGGGAAAAGGAGCTGGGCATACTCAAGGATCTCGATGATATAATAAACGCGATCGGCCGCGAAGGTGGATACACATTGATCCTTCCCGCCGAGATGGTGCTTTTTGCGCCCGATGGCTCGAGCATAACAGACGAGGTCATCAAGCGCTATAACGAGAAGAAGGGGCTGACCCCTGCAAAGGAGTAGGTGCGGGAGATGAGGCTTGAGGATCTGGCCGGTTCCCTGAAAGCGGAGTTCAGGGGGGACCCGAATCTTGAGATCACGGGTGTTGCGGGCCTTGACCACGCGGGCCAGGGCGATGTGGCGTTCCTTGCCGGCCGCAAACACCTGAAGGCTGCCTCGGCAAGTGCAGCTTCCTGCATCCTCGTGGACCGGTTCCAGGACAACCTTGCTCACGCACAGATAATGGTGCCTGACCCCCACAGGAGCTTCGCAGAGCTTCTGGGCCGGCTGCATCCAAGAAGGCGCCCAGGGCCCGGCGTGAGCCCGGCCGCCCATATTGACGAAGGCGCTTCTATTGCCGAGGGGGTCTCGGTAGGCGCGGGCGCGGTGGTCTCGGACGGGGCCAGTGTCGGCCAGCGGACAATAATATACCCAGGTGCGTATGTAGGTTTTGAGGTCTCTATCGGCGAAGATACTGTCATCTACCCCAACGTCTCCATCATGGACAATGTGAGTATAGGCGACCGGGTCATCGTGCATGCCGGCGCTGTGATAGGCGCGGACGGGTTTGGTTTCCTGCAGCGCGACGGGGGGCATGTGAAGGTGCCCCAGGTCGGGGGCGTACGGGTCGAGGACGACGTGGAGATAGGGGCCTGCGTATGCATTGACAGGGCCACCACCGGCGAGACAGTGATAGGCGCCGGCACAAAGCTTGACAACCTGGTGCACGTGGCCCATAACGTAACGCTTGGAAAGAACGTGGTCTTTGCGGCCCAGGCGGGTATCGCCGGCAGCACCACGATAGGTGACAACCTCATGAGCGGCGGGCAGGTGGCCATAAGCGACCATGTGGATATCGAGGGCGGCACGATGCTTGCCGCCAGGACCGGTGTGCACACCAACCTGAAAAAAGGCATTTACGCCGGCGCTCCGGCCATGCCGCACAGGGAATTTTTGAAGGCAACGCCCCTGATGGGCAAACTGCCCGACCTGTTCAGGCGCCTGAAGGAGCTAGAGAAAAAAATAAACGCTGATGACAAGGGGGAGAGTAAATGAGCATGGACATTAAGGAAATATGCGATGTTATCCCGCATCGGTATCCCATGTTGCTGGTGGACAGGATAGAAGAACTCGTGGAAGGCGAGCGTGTGGTGGCCCTTAAGAACTTGACCATGAACGAGGCTTTTTTCCAAGGGCATTTCCCTGGCAACCCGGTGATGCCTGGCGTGCTTATTGTCGAGGCCATGGCGCAGGCCGCGGGGGTGCTTGCCGTGAAGACCGAGGCCGAAGGAGAGAAGCTCTTCACTTATTTCATGAGCATAGAGAAGGCCAAGTTCCGCAAGCCTGTGTTCCCCGGGGACCAGCTTCGCATGGAGATAAATGTGCTCCAGAGGCGCAGGCATGTCTGGAAGGTGGAGGGCAAGGCGTACGTGGAGGACAACCTTGTGGCTGAAGCCCAAATTACTGCGATGTTGTCGGACAAGGAGATTTAATGGAAACGCAGATCCATCCAACCGCCGTCATTGCGGACGGGGCCGAGCTTGACGAGGGAGTGAATATAGGCCCGCTATGCGTGGTGGGCCCCAAAGTGAAGATAGGCAAGGGCACCCGCCTGATCTCCCACGTCACAGTTGATGGCAACACCACGCTCGGGGAGAACAACGAACTGTTCCCCTATGCCTGCATCGGGATGATCCCGCAGGACCTGAAGTACAACGGGGAAGAGACATCCCTGGTAGTGGGCAGCAACAACAGGATCAGGGAGTACGTCACCATTCACGTTGGTTCTGTGGACGGCGAGGGAGTGACCTCTGTGGGTGACGATAATTTCTTCATGGCATATGTACATATCGCGCATGACTGCAAGCTTGGCAACCATATTATCATGGCCAACTACGCCGGGCTGTCGGGCCATGTCACAATGGAGGACCATGTTGTGGCTGGCGGCCTCCTCGGGGTCCACCAGTTCACGCGCATCGGGGAGTACGCGATGCTGGGCGGTGTCAGCCGCATAATCCACGACGTGCCGCCCTATGTGATAGCTTCCGGCGCTGACAAGGCAAAACTCTACGGCCTTAACCTTGTGGGGCTCAAGCGAAATGGCTTTTCTGACGAGACCATCTCCGAGCTCAAGAGCGCATACAGGATACTCTTCAGGGAGAAGATCCCCCTTGGCGAGGCCATCAAGAAGATACAGGAGGAACTCCCCTACTCTGACAAGGTGCGCCACCTGGTGGAGTTCGTGCAGGCCAACAAGCGGGGCATCTGCCGCTGAGCCGGCTTTCTTATGGGTGAGCCCGCAGGACAGGAAAGTTCAAGGAGCATCGGCCTCATTGCGGGACAGGGGATGTTGCCCCGCATCATAGCCACCGATGCCCGGGCCAGGGGCTACCGTGTGGTGGTGGCCGCCCTCAAGGGACTCTCCGACGGTACGGAGGGCGAGTATTCCGACCATACCAGAAGTTTCAACGCCGGCAAGATCGGCGCCGTGATGAGCTACTTCAGGGACAACGGCGTCAGCGAGGCGGTCTTTGCCGGGAAAATTCCAAAGGCCCTGCTCTACGATGGCACTATACGTCCGGACTTCCGTGCGCTTGGGCTTCTTCTGAAACTTGTTGACCAGCGTGACGATACATTAATTGCTAAAATAGTCGCGGAGTTCGCAAAAGAGGGGATAAGTTTTCTGCACATGAAGGACTTCTGCTCTGACCTTCTCACCCCTCCTGGCAAGCTCACTAAGAAGGGCCCCTCCCGTGCTGAGAAGCGCGATATCGAGTTCGGCTTCAAGATGGCAAAGGAGATAGGCTCTCTGGGCATAGGCCAGACCGTCGTTGTAAAGGACAGGGACGTGATGGCTGTTGAGGCCATAGAGGGCACTGACGAGGCCATAAGAAGGGGAGGGCTTCTGGCTGGCGGGGGAGCGGTGGTTGTAAAGGTCTCCCGTCCCGGACAGGACATGCGCTTTGACGTTCCCGTGGTGGGCCCTGACACCCTCGGTGTGATGGTCCAGTCCAAGGTGAGGGTGCTTGCCCTTGAGGCCGGCAAGAGCATATTCCTGGAGCGAGAGTCCTTTATCTCCGGCGCGGAAGAGGCAGGTATAACCGTAATTGGTGTTGAGGGCTGACACCCTTCTGGCCATGAACCCAGAGACATCCCCGCATGACACCGGACAGGACACCGGCACCGGATACCGGAAGTACCTTGAGCTTGCCTCAAGCCACGCACACTGGATCATCATCCTGTTATTTTTCATTATTGGCGCCTCCACGATAATCACCTTCCCGCCGGTGCATTATCTCGGGGACGAGCTTGGCATGATGAGCACTGGCGGAAATTTTGTTGACGAACTTCTAAAGGGCGATCTGCCCGGCCATATCACCCCCAGGTTTTTCTATGCGGCACTCTGGGGCGTTGGCAAGGTCGCGGGGGTGGGGGTCGTACAGTACCGGGCGCTCTCGCTTGCCTGCTCCGTGCTGGTGTTGTGGCTTGTCTTTGTGCTTGCCCGGGAGCTTGGGGGAAGGGCCACCGGGCTGCTGGCTCTGCTTGTGGTGACAGGGGATTATACATTTGCCTGGAACGCAAGGCTCATAAGGCCCGAGATGATGTCTACGCTTTTCGTGTTCGCTTCATTTACCGCCCTTGTGTTCGCATCCCGTGAAAACATCAGACACAAGGGGTTGCTGGCATTCGGGGCCGCCCTGCTGGTCGCGTTATCCATAAACGTGCACCCCAATAACCTGCAATACGTGGCCGGCATGACCCTGCTCTATCCGGTACTGTTCTGGCGCGGGCTCCGCTCCAGGCAGACTGTGATGTTCGCGGCAGGCCTTTTGGCGGGGTTTGCCTTCTGGATGCTCTGGAGCTTCCTGCCGTCCCAGACAACATTGGCCGGAAGCCCTGCGGCAGGCGCTGCCACAGGGCTCTCGCGAGTATGGGCCTTTCCCTTTCTGAGCGAGAACTTTTTCACGCTTTTCGCAGGGGCCCTAAAGGGTTTTGGCCGGGACTATATAGTGGAGTACCTGACCATGGCTGACACTATCTTCCCAAACCACGTGACATTTGCTTATTATGCATCTCTGATCGCTATCGGTGTCTCGCTCGCAATGTTCACTGACAGGCGCAGGGCCGCCCTTCTTCTGGTGGGCTTCCCTGCCGGTGTACTTTTCCTGAACTATTTCCTAACCAACAAGTTCGGGTACTGGCACATGGTGGAGGTGCACCCGTATCTCTCTATAGCGGCAGCCCTTGGCGTTTGCTCTGTTTCATTAAAGCTACCAGCAAAGCTTCGCCCGGTGGCCATTGCCGTGTTCGTGGTCTGCCTGCCTCTTACCGGGTACTGGGACCAGGCCAGGAGCATACGGGCCTTTTCCATTCAGCACGATTACTCCCTTCTGCTCCAGAGCGTATCCGCTCCCGTGCCTGAGGCCGGTGGCCCTGTGATGGGGCACATACTGTATTCACCCGGTTTTGGAGACAGGTACAGGCCTCTTGGCTATGACGTGGAGCACGCAAAGGGACCGCTTGACAGGTGCAGGCCCCTTTGGCAGAGGGTAGGCAAAGAGGGGGCGGGATATTTCATAATGGACGATATCCTGAGGGGGATGATGGTTTCCGCGTGCGGGAAGATGTATTTCAAGGACTCCTTGAGGTGGCTTTCTCTAAATGGCAGGCTTATAAGTCATGTAAACCAGAGCTACCCGAACTTCTGGGCTCCCGGCAGGATGCAGCGAGATGCCTACGTCTATGAGATCCTTGCACGAGAGGACGGGTAGATGCCGGAGAGGGACCTGAACGTACTGGTGGTGGAGCCATATTACGGGGGCTCGCACAAGCAGTTCCTTGACGGGCTTGCCCGGCACCTGCCCTTCAGGTTCAGGCCCATGACGCTTCCGGCACGCAAATGGAAATGGCGCATGAGGCTTGCGGCCCCTCATTTTGCTCGCCTGCTTGAGCGCTCCGGTGAGCGTTTCGACCTGGTGCTGTGCTCCACCTTTTTAGACGTTGCCGCCTTCAGGGGGCTTGCGCCCTCATGGGTGAACGACGTGCCCGTGCTCACGTATTTCCATGAGAACCAGTTCGCGTATCCTGTTCAGGAAGAGGTGGAGAGGGATTTCCACTTCGCCCTTACCAACGTTACCACGGCCCTTGCCTCTGATTCGGTGGCCTTCAACTCGCGCTATAACCTCGATAGCTTTCTTGAGGGAGCTGCGGGCCTTCTGCGCCATGCCGGGGACATGCAGATGGAGGACCCGGCCCATGCCATAAGACAAAAGGCCAGGGTGCTTCCCCCCGGGGTGGAGTTCAGGGAGATAGACGCTGCCGTCTCGCCGCTTCCCTCTGCCGTGCCTGTTGTGCTGTGGAACCACCGCTGGGAGTACGACAAGGGCCCGGAGGAGTTCTTTGACGCACTGTTCGAGCTGGCCGCGGAGGGGTTTGACTTCGGCCTTGTCATACTTGGAGAGGAGTTCGAACGAAGCCCGGATGTCTTTGGAGAGGCCCGGCAGAGGCTTTCCGACAAGGTGCTGCACATGGGCTTTACGCAGGACCGCAGGGAGTATGCCCGCTGGTTGAGGAGGGGCTCGGTGGCTGTCTCCACCGCTCTCCATGAATTTTTCGGCCTTGCTGTGATCGAGTCAGTGCGGGCCGGGTGCAGGCCGCTTCTGCCCAGAAGGCTCTCATACCCCGAGCTTTTCCCTGACGTATACCTTTATGACGAGGGGGCCCTGAAAGAGGGCCTGAAAGAGGTTTTTGAGGCCGGGGGCAGGCTTGCCTCCCACGAGGCAAAGCGGCTTACGGACCCCTACGAATGGAACAGGATATCCGTGGCATATAAAGACTGGTTCCTGTCCTCAGTGAAGTGACGCTTCCTGATTCACCGCATCTGCTTCGCAATAAGCCGCTCGAAGTACGACTAGTCTGGTTCTCAAATTAAACCTTTTTATTTCAGGAAACAATATTAGCGCTTCCGGTAAAAGCTACATTACCACTTCGCGGACAACGGGCCTTGGCGCTGTTTCACGAGCCGAGATGACAAGGCCCGAGCGGAAGGCCTCCTCAGCCTCACTTGTAAGCGCAGGGTCGCTGGTGTGCATAAGAGCTATTGTATCTCCCTGCTCCACCTTCTCCCCTGTCTTCCTGTTCAGGATTATACCGGCTGACTGGTCTATCTCGTCTCCGGGTTTTTCCCTCCCGGCTCCCAGGAGCATTGCCGCTGTGCCAACGGCCTTTGCGTCCAGGTGCTTGATGACACCCGTGGCCTCGGCCTTTATCTCGTGGATGTGCGAGGCTGTGGGAAGTGACGAGGGGTTGAACACCACCTCCGGGTCCCCTCCCTGTGCGTCTACGAACTCCACGAATTTCTTGAACACATCTCCCTTTTCCAGGAACTCCATTGCCTCGTGGACATAGGTGCGGCGGGTGAACTCTGTCATCTTGCCCATTTCCGCGCCCTCGGCAAGGGCGTCGTTCATCTGGAGGATGCGGGACGCAAGGGTAAGGGTGAGGTTCTTGAGGTCGTCCGTCCACCGTCCCCTGAGCGCGCTCAGGCACTCCTTGAGTTCCAGCGCATTGCCCACAGTGCGCCCAAGGGGCTGGTCCATGTCCGAGACCACGGCTATGGTCTTCACGCCCATGGAGTTGCCTATGGAGATCATGGTGCGGGCAAGGGCGCGGGCGTCCTCCAGGCTTTCCATGAACGCCCCGGAGCCGGTCTTCACATCCAGCACCAGCCCGTCCAGTCCCTCTGAGAGCTTCTTGCTCATGATGCTTGCCGCGATAAGGGGGATGCTCTCCACCGTGGCCGTGGCGTCTCTGAGGGCATAGAGTATACGGTCGGCAGGTGCGATCTCCTCTGTCTGCCCGGCCATGCACATGCCAATGTCCTTGACCAGCCCGGTCATTTCATCTGGCTTCAGCGTAGTGTTCAGGCCGGGGATGGTCTCTATCTTGTCCAGTGTGCCTCCGGTGTGCCCGAGGGCGCGGCCTGATATCATCGGGACCCTTACGCCCATGGCCGCAAGCAGGGGGGCCAGTATGATGCTGGTCTTGTCGCCCACCCCGCCAGTGGAGTGTTTGTCGATCTTTAACCCCGGGATGTCAGAGGTCTCAAGAGTGAGCCCCGAGGCGAGCATGGCCCTGGTAAGGGCTACCGTCTCTGCCTCGCTCATGCCATTTATGAATATTGCCATAAGAAGCGCAGAGGCCTGGGACTCTGAACACGAGCCGGTGGTCACTGCCTGAACGAAAAAATCTATTTCCGCTTCAATGAGTTCCGCCTTGTCACGTTTTTTTCTGATAATGTCGTATATGCGCATGTGATCCTCCGTTGGGGGTTATTATACCACCGCCGTGCACTGCGTGGCCTCCCTTCTGGCATGGTTTCTGCTTGTCCCGTGCAGTATAAAAACACATCCTCGCAAGGTGTCTTTGATGTATAATCTAAGTCTTCTTAAGGGGGCTTTTAATTGGACGATACGGACAACATCAAAAGCAGGGCCTCTCTTGATGAGATCCACAGCCTTCTTGACGCGCTGCCGCACGCTGTTTACGAATGCGATACAGACGGCAGGATACAATTTCACAACAGGGCATACTCGGAGATCACGGGGTACAGTTCCGAAGAGATATCGGGGATGCATGTATGGGACTTCCAGGTTCGTGGCCCCGGATGCGATGAACTGCCGGGCTTCCTGAAGCAACTGGCCTCTGAGCAGCCTGACCCTGAGCCATACTGCTGCAGGAACCTGACAAAGGACGGCCGAATCATCGACGTGCAGGTGGACTGGAAGTACAAGAGGGACCTCTCAGGAGAAGTGACAGGGTTTGCCTGCATACTCTCCGACGTGACAGAGCGCATGCAGAGCGAAAGGATACTGAGGCAGGGCGAGGAGGCGCTCAGGGAAAGCGAGCAAAGGTTCAGGAACCTTGTGCGCCTGATGCCCGAGATAGTGTTCGAGACAGACCCCGGGGGGATGATCACCTTCACCAATGAGAATGCCTATGACGTCCTTGGGTACTCGCAAATGGATCTTGAGGCAGGGGTAAATGCACTTGATTTCATTGTGCCTGAGCACCGTGACAGGGCCAAAGCAAACCTTGGCCGGGTGATGGCGGGAGAGGATATCGGGGTGTCGGAGTATGAGGTGCTCAATAGTGACGGGTCGAGGGTCCCTGTACTTATCCGGACGTCCAGAAGAGTGGAAAACGGCAAATTAACAGGGCTTTGCGGGGTCATTGTCGCGATTTCCGAGAGAAAGCGCATGGAGGACGACCTCAGGCAGGCCCTGTCCGACAAGGACCTGCTTATCTCCGAGATACATCACCGGGTCAAGAACAACCTGCTGATAATCCAGAGCCTTCTGAGGCTGCAGTCAGGGGGCATTGAGGACGAGACATCGCGTGAGTACCTGCTGGCCAGCGAGGACAGGATACGAGTCATCAGCATGATACACGAGCGCCTCTACAGGAGCGGAGACCCGCGCGGGCTTGACGCAAAGGAGTATATAGAGGCCCTGGCAGGGCAATTGTACAGGAGATACAAGGCGAATTCGGATGTTATCCGGCTTGAGGTGGACGTCTCGGTCGACAGGATAGATGTGGACACAGCCATCCCCTGCGGGCTTATCATCAGCGAGCTGCTGACAAACAGCCTGAAACACGCTTTCCCCGATGGAAGGGAGGGGACGGTATACATAGCCCTCAAACATCAGAAGGACGGGCAGAGCCTTCTTTCTGTGCGTGATACGGGTGTCGGGCTTTCTGATGACCTTGATATCGAGCAGGCCGATACCCTTGGGATGAAGATAGTAAGCACCTTGTCCAGGCAACTCAGGGGCACCATTGATGTTGAGCGCCTGGGGGGGGTCTGGGTCAGGGTGAGCTTCAGGGAAAAACGCTTCTCTTAGGCCCATAAAGTCCGAAATACTTGATTGAACTCCCATTTTTGGTTTATTATGTACATGTTGTCTCAATTATTTGTACCGGAGGGTGTGATCGCGCAAGATCATCCTGTGATCATGTGTGTATGGAGAACTTGAGTCAGAAGAGAGGTCATATATGGATAAGAAGAAGGTTCTGCTGGTTGACGACAGCATAGCTACCGCGAAACAGCTTCAGAAGATAGTCGAGGAAACCGAAGGGTTCGAGGTGGCAGGGCATGCCTTGAACGGGATCGAAGGTATCAAGATGTTCATGACCATACGCCCTGATGTGGTGTTCATGGATATTGTCATGCCGGAGATGGACGGCCTCCAGGCCATCCGTTCCATCAAGAACCTGGACAAGGAGGCCAAGATCGTGGTCATCTCCTCGGCCGGCGGGGTTGGAGACAAGGTGACCGAGGCCCTCAAGTTCGGGGCCATGAACGTTGTTCCAAAGCCCTTTGAACCAGAGAAGGTCAGAGAGATACTTGCAGCTGTTTAGCGGCATGACCGGAGTTTGGCCCCGGTCGGGCGAACCTTCGTACTATTGAATGCAGGGGGTATTATGAGCATTAAATTTTTCGGACAGTTCCTTCTTGAACGTAATGTGATCGATGCCAAGAGCCTTCTGGAGTCTATCCGCTTCCAGGAATCACGGAACATGAAGTTCGGTGAGTACGCCATATCCAAGGGCTTTCTTGAAAAGGTACAGGTAAAGCGCCTCCATGACGAGCAGAAGCGCAACGACATGATGATAGGCCAGCTTTCAGTAAAGCTTGAGATGCTCACCGAGGAGCAGGTGGAAGAGGTCCTTACAATGCAGAAGAACGACCACATCTGCATCGGTGAGGCCATAGTGGTAAAGGGTTTTGTGGCACCGGAGGTCATTGACCGCGAGCTGGCGGCCTTCAGGGAAGATCAGAGCGTCTATGTCTTAGGCGAGACCGGGGTGCCGGACGGCCTTAAGCAGCCTGAGTTCGTGAGGATCATGGGCGACATAACCCTGAAGATGCTCCGTCGCATAGCTGAGCTTGAGGCCAAGATGGACGACGGCGTGTTCATGGAGGTCGAGCCCGGTGAGAGCTATGTTGCGGTCTCCGTGACCTTCTCCGGCGGCCTGAACTACGACTATATCATCCTGGCCGACGAGGAGATGGCCAGGGCTGTTGCAGGCGCCATTATTGGCGAGGATGCCGCCACCGAGGACGATGACCTCGTATTCGACGGCGTTCGGGAGTTTGGGAACATTGTCTGCGGCAACCTCCTTGCAAGGATGGCTCAGATGGGCAAGAACGTGGAGATCAGCATTCCCCACACCGTGAAATACGGTGAAGGATACCAGTTCGTAGCCAACCGTTCTGCTGTAAAATATACTATTGCCACAACCTCGGGATTGTTCGCGCTCCTGATCGTGGAACTGTAATTTCCCGCCGGGGCCGGAGACTTCCGGCCCTGGTTTTTTTACCCCTTCAGAAGCCTGCCTGAAAATCCCTATCCAGTTGCTGATATGCATTTTTTTCATTATTTCTTGATATTTATGCTTTACATATATATAGGTATGTAATAATATAGCAGTTATATATAGTTTGACGGACATTTACCGCATACGCGGCAATAGGGGCAAATTGCAAGGAGGTTGCACATGTCTGAGGATAAGCTTTCGCATGAGGAATTTGTGAAAAAGGCGATCGTAAGCCTCCGTAAGGGTGGGTATAAGGGGATACACACCGTATACTCGGGGTTTAATGAGGCTTTCAAGGACTATTATGACGGGGCCAGCCCTGTGGATGCGACAAACGCACTTGCCAAGGACGGCAAGGTCGTTATCCGCCCTGTAAGGGGCGGTGTCATGCTCTACCTGCTGGAGGACGCGCCCACGCAGACCCAGACAGCCAAGGACGCATTGAACAAAATGGGGCTTTGATGCCGGATGAGGGTTGGCATCCTTGGCGGAACGTTCAACCCCGTTCATCTTGGCCACTTGAGGGCCGCCGAAGAGGTCCGTGAGCTTCTGGGGCTTGGGGAGGTACTTTTTATCCCCGCCGGTGTCCCTCCGCTGAAGAACGCAGACCTTGTGGATGTGACCAGCAGGGTCGAGATGGTCAGGCTCGCCACGGCCGGCAATGCCGCCTTCAAGGTGCTTGATATCGAGGCCACTCGTCCCGGGCCTTCCTACACCATTGATACGATCGGCACGCTGGGGGAGCTTTATCCGGAGGACGACCTGGTCTTTATTGTCGGGGCGGACGCCTTTCTTGACCTGCCTAAATGGAAAGACGCCGGAAAGATTGTTTGCGCGGCGGACTTTGCTATTGTATGCAGGCCAGGCGTGCCGGCTCTGGACCTGTTGGATTCTCCGCATCTGAGCATTGAGCCCGAGTCCCTCGGCAGGCTTGACAGGGGTGAAGGGACGGTAGCGGAAGGAGCCCTGGTGAGCGGGAAGGGCGAGCCCCGGAAGGCCTTTGTTGTCAGGACAACGGCACTGGACATATCGGCCACTGATATCAGGAAAAGGCTTGGCAGGGGCCAGAGCGTTGCGTACTTATTGCCTGAGACAGTGAAATCTTTTATAATTACGAATGCTTTGTATTCTGGCGACACATCGTGATAACGGGAAACCGGGGGGCCATGGCCACCGGTAGAGAAAACCCCGGCCCTGATGAGCAGGGCGAGCAGGGCATAAGGGACTCTCTAGAGAAGGCCAGGGCTGTGGCTCTTGCCGCGCTGGACAAGAAGGCCCTGGACCTTGTCGTTCTCGACATGCTGGAGCTTGTGGCCTATACGGACTTTTTCGTGATCTGCACTGGCACGAGCGCACCTCATGTGGAGGCTGTTGTCGAGAGCGTTGAGCAGGTGCTTTCCAGCTATGGGCTCAAGCCCTCCGGCATAGAGGGCAAGAGGTTCGCCCACTGGGTGCTCATGGATTACGGAGATGTGGTCGTGCACGTGTTCGACCGGGATGCCCGCGAGTTCTACGAGCTCGAGAAACTCTGGCTTGATGCCCCGAGGGTCGAGGTGGATGAGGATAAGGCTGTTATGGGTAGGTAAGACCAAGGAGCCCTGGATCGCTGAGGGTATTGAGAAGTATATGGCCCTTCTGAGACCCATGGCCCAGGTCAGTGTGGTCGAGGTCAAGGAAGAGAGGGGCAAGGCCTCGGGGTCCCGGGACGCCCTTGAAAAGGAAGCGGAGCGTATACTCAGGCAGGCTGGAAGCAGGTTCATCCTGCTGGACGAGCAGGGCAGGGGGATTGACTCGCCGGGGCTTGCAGGGATGCTCGGGGGGCAGGCCGAGGCGGAGTTCGTGATCGGCGGCCCCTACGGGGTTGCCCAGAGGGTGAAGGAGGCCGCGGGCCAGCGGATATCTCTTTCTCCGATGACATTTACGCACCAGATGGCCCGCGTGATCCTGCTTGAGCAGGTCTACAGGGCGCAGATGATAATGAACAGGAGGTCTTACCACAACTGATGGGCAAGCTCTCGATTTCCGTAGTGATCATATTTCTGGCTGTCATAGCCATGTTCTCGGTGTTCAACAACGACGCCACGAGCATAACCGTACCCTTTGGCGAGGTCTATAAGATACCCAAGATCGGCCTGATCCTGGTTTCCGCGGTATTTGGGGCCTTGACCATGCTTGTGCTGTTCATGGTTCGGGATTCCATGCGGTTCATGGTCAATTACCAGGCCCAACGCATCCACAAGCGGGTTGAGAAGATATCCGAACTGTACAACAGGGCCCTGAACGCCATCCTGGGCGAGGATACGGCAACAGCGAGGTCTTCCCTCGACCAGATACTCAAGATGGACCCAGGGCACTCTGACGCCCTTCTGAGGATGGGTAACATGGAGACCCGTGCCGGGGACTTTCAGCAGGCCGCCACTTACTACAAGAGGGCGCTGGACGCATCCGAGAGGAACCTTGAGGCCCTTTTCTCGCTGGCCGAGGTCATGCAGCGCCTTGAACGCCTGGACGATTCCCTGCAATACATTGACGAGATACTCCAGATAGACCAGGACAACCACAGCGCCTTCATGAAAAAACGCGCGCTCCTTGAGCGCGATTCCCGCTGGGATGACCTTATCGAGGTCCAGAGGGCCATCCTGCGCCTTGAGCGTGACCAGCAACGGCAGGAGCGCGAGAAGTCCATACTCATGGGCTACCAGTATGAGCTGGCCTGCGCAGCGCTGGAAACCAGCGAGCTCGATAAGGCCAATAAGGGGTTCAGGGCCATTGTCAAGGAGGACAATGATTTCATCCCGGCCCATGTGGGCGTGGTCGAGACGATGATCGCTGGCAACGATACCGACGGCGCTGTGGAATACATCGAGAAGGCCTATGCGTCCACACATGTCCACTTGCTCCTTGTACGCCTCGAGGACATCGTCATTGGCCTTGGCGACCCTCTCAGGCTCATACGCACCTATCAGCACAGGCTCTCCGAGGAGCCGGACAACACTGGTTTGCGATTCTTCCTGGCCAAGCTGTACTTCAGGCTTGAGATGGTGGACGACGCTTTCCGCGAACTCGAAGCGCTTGAGGACACCTTCCCGGAGGTCCCTCTTCTGCTTGGCGAGCTGTATATGAGACGCCAGCAGTGTGAGAAGGCGGTCGAGCAGTTCAAAAAGACAATGAAGCTCAGCTCTGCTCTGAAGGTTCCGTACTTTTGCATGGAATGCGGGCATTCCGCCATGCAGTGGGTTGGCCGTTGTCCTTCCTGCGACAACTGGAACACCATGAGGCTGAGGCTTAATGCCGGACAGGAGCGGAAAGATTAAGAGAGTCGTTCTTGACACAAGCCTTTTTGTGAACCCTGAGGTACGGCACAGCCTTGGCTCTACACCAACCGAGGCCTTCTCGCGATTTCTTGACATGGCAAGGGAGGCCACCTCGCTGGAGTTCTTCATGCCCCCCTCGATATTCGAGGAACTGATGAACTTCGTAAGCAGGGACCAGATCAGCGGGGAACTGCTGTTGCACCTGAACCAGAAGGCCCCCTCCAGGCTTGATATCCAGTT
Organism: Nitrospirota bacterium; assembly: GCA_030638335.1. GTDB lineage: Bacteria > Nitrospirota > Thermodesulfovibrionia > Thermodesulfovibrionales > JdFR-86 > DAOWET01. The sequence continues at coordinate 4,287 of DAOWET010000216.1, read as the reverse complement.
GCCCTCGATGCTTCTGTACGAGTTTGTGGAGGAGATGCGCGAGAGGGTGAACAAGGGGCTCAGGATATCCGAGAAGGCGTTGCGCAGAGCGCATTCCACTGAACCCGACGAGCTTATCAAGGACCTAAGGCGGAAGTACCGCGACGCGCTCCGGGAGGGCATCCTCGACAGCAAGGAGGACGTTGACCTTCTTCTGCTCGCTTATGAGCTCGACGCCGTGCTGGTTACGGCGGATGGAGGGGCTGTCATATGGGCGGACAAGCTGGGGATAAAGTGGCTCTTGCCCGAGAAGTTCCCGTCCTTTGTTGAGGCGGCCATAAAGGAGCAGGAGGGCAGTCAGCATTAAACCCTCTTCCATTAAGCTATTGCTACAAGAAATTCATTACTTGGACAACTGATGATCGTGAAACAGGAAGAAAGTGAGGATCAGGCAAGCCCGGCTCTCCTGCCATTGCTGGCGGTTTTCTTGATTGGGGCAGGTCTTTTTGTCTACTTCTGGTTCCTGGCGCTTGTGCCGCTTGGAAGCCCCGACACCTGGTTCCATCTGAAAAACGGCCAGTACATCCTGGAGACACATACGCTGCCAGGGCCTGAGGACCCCTATGGCTTTACGCTTGAGGGCCAGCGGCTTGAGGGCAGCTCTCTGCAGGGGCTCAGGAGCCAGTGGCTTGGCCAGGTCGTGCTTTATGCCGTATTTGAGAACTTCGGGCCTTCGGGGCTTTCCGCCTTAAGGGCGACTTTGGTGCTCCTGCCGTTTGTCCTTGTATTTGCCTGGGGATCGAGACGCAAGGGGTGGTCGTTCGGCTCCTCATCCGGGCTCGCTGTGGTCTCCGCACCTGTTTTCCTGACATCCATGTTCTTCACAGTGTCATATGAGCGGCCACAGGCGCTCTCATTCGCGTTTGCATGTGTTGTCCTGCTGGTCCTCCATCGCTTGCGCCGGGGGGACGCGTCCATATGGTGGCATCTGGCCCTTCCGGCATTGATGCCCCTGTGGAGCAATATGCACGGGGGGTACATAGTCGGTGTTTCCCTTATTGCGCTCTGGGCCACAGGTGAGCTGGTCACATTGCTTGCCCACAGATATGGCGTCACGCTGGCAGGGTATCTGGGACAGCCCCTGGAGCGTCCGGCCTGGTTCTTTGGGGCCTCTGCCGCAGGGCTGCTTGCAGCGGGGCTGCACCCCGGGTGGTATCTGCAGGTCCAGTGGGCCCTGAGCCTTCTGGGCGGCCAGATGCTTCAGGGTGAGAGGGCCTTGGCGGGAAGCGCTACTGTCATGAGCCAGGTGCTGGAGTACAAGCCCTTGATGTATATCTATCAGTCCCTCGGGCTTAAATGGCCATTGTTCATCCTTGCATACTATATGATCTCACTTGCTGTGATCGCGACCGCTTCCTGGTTTAAAAAGAGGATCATGCTCCCGGTGGTGCTTGTGGCGGTCTTTGTCGTGTGGTTTGGCACTGCGTATTTCAGGGGGGTGCTCTTTGCTCTGCCAGTGCTTGCCTTTTGCGTAACCTGGTCGCTGGATGGCCTGGGTGGCTGGAGGCGGGCCGCGCCTGCGGCCGCGATGGCCCTGCTGCTTGTCTCGATGCTTGCCTACTACGGAACAGAGCAGCCATGGCGTTTTGACCCGCGGCCCCCGTCCACCTGGATAAGCGGTGAGTACCCGGAGGGTGCGGTGCGGTTCATGCGTGAGCACGATGTAAAAGGGCCGCTTTTTAATTACCTGGGCTGGGGTGGATACCTGATATGGAGCGCATGGCCCGACTACCGTGTTTTCATCGACGGGCGGGAACTGGATTCCGAGGCATTTGCCCGCTATGTGGAGATACTGGAGGGCTCTCCCGGCTGGCGCGAGACACTGGACTCGTACGGGATAAACACGATCATGGTGCCGGCGCTCTCGGACAAGAACGGCGCGGTCTTCCCCATATTGTCCATGATGGCCTGGGAGGGCGATGACATATGGGTCCCTGTCTATATCCGCAACAACACTGTGCTGCTTGTCAGGGACGACCCTGTCAACGCCGAGGTGATAGGGTGCTGCGCGCTCTCAAAGAGGCGCCTCTACAGTTATATTGCGGACTATGCGGCGCTGATGCTCATCAGTGCTCCAAGGCATCCTGTTCTGCTTGAGTCCAGGGCGGCAGGGCTTTTCTGGTCAGGCCGCGCGCGGGAGGCAAGGCAGGCGCTTGCCGGGCTGCCGGATGGCTCCAGCATGAAAAGAACGCTCATGGAGAAGTTGCGGAATCCTGCGGAGAAGAAATAATCTCCTGTCCCAGGTCTGCCTGGACACCTGTTATCGCCTGTTACCGATCGGTTGCTTGGCCGGCACCGGAAGTGTTGCGGGATGTTTCCTGATGGACCTACTAGGGTTTGGGAGTTGAGGTGATGTCCTTCTGGAACTCGCCTTCGTAGTACTCGTCGGTATAGAGCTGGTAGACATGCACGCGCCGGTTGGTCTGGTCCACGACGTAGAACTTTCCGTTCTTGTCGATGGATATCCCGTAGGGGTTCAGGAATTCGCCGGGCTGGCGTCCCTTTTGCCCGAAGATGATCAAAGGCGTGCCAGTGCTTGTGAAAAGCGTGATGCGGTTGAAGTCACCGTCAGAGACAAAAACGATGCCTTCACTGTTGATGGCTATGCCCTTTGGCCTGCCGAACTGCCCGGGACCGCTGCCATGGCTTCCGAAGGTCCTGACAAAGTTGCCGTCGCTGTCATATACCTGAACGCGCCAGTTCATTATGTCGATAACATACAGCAGGCCCTCGGGATTCACAGCCATATGCCCCGGGAAGTAGAGACGCCCCTCTGCGTTTCCCCTGCCGCCAAATGTTAGAAGGAATTTCCCCTCGTAATCGAACTTGTGTATCTGGTTGCCTCTGATATCTGATACATAGATGAATTTCCGTTCAGGGTCAAAGGCCATGCCTGATGGTTTTGCAATATCGGCACCGGTTAGTTCGAAGGCTGGTTTGCCCGAAGCGAGTCTGTATACGTGCGCGGTCTTGTAGTCGACGATTCCCATAAGTCCGTGCTTGTTATCAATGGCCATGGCCTTGGGTTCCTTCCATCGGCCGGCAGGGCCAAAAGTAGCGAGCTGGCCGGAATCCATGTTCAACTTGTATATCGTGCGGTTATAAGAGTCGGAGACATAGAGAGTGCCGGCATCGTCCATGACCACGTCACAGGGTTTTTTAAAGGCGAAATAAGCGGTGCCGCCGAAAAGTTCTTCATTGATCGTGGGTCGCCTGATGTCAATGTCGGTCCGTAACAGCTTCAGCAATTGCACACGCTTCAATTCCGGCGGCGGCGGCCAGAAATAACGGGAATAGTCCGGCTCAACGTACTGTGGAGCACAGCCTGTGGCAAAGGAAGATAAAATGATGCCTGCGACCAGTATTAATATTTTATTCCGTATCATGGCTTAACTATTATAGTCACGGTCATGGTTAAAATCAAACCTCTTCATTTTCATTGAAGTGTGATAGGAAAAGGGGGCTGAAAATCAGCCCCCTTTTCCTTGATGCTGCATGCATCGCAAGCACACGAACAATCTTACTTGTTGGTGTGGCAAGCTACGCAGATCGCACTGCTTGCTTCCCAGGACGCGCTTCTCATGAACTGAACACCCGTGGTTGCGGTGGTCTTCGAGTCGTGCACATCGTGGCAAGTGGAGCACTGCACTTCGCCGCTGTAGAGCGGGTAAGTGCCGTCAACTGCACTGTTGAGGATGTTGTCGCTCAGGCCATTGTCAACCGTGTTAGCGTAAGTAATGTTGACAGGGTGGTCGTCCTCGAGTGTGTCACCCAGGTCACCGGTTCCGACGAGGGCGTACAGGGTTGTGTTCACACCATCGCCTGGTAGGGCTACGAGTGAGTTATTAGCGATATCACCGTCATGGCAAGCCATGCAGAGATAGCTCCTCACGCCACTTGCGTTACTGATAGTAGTGGCGACACCGTTGATGGTAGCACTGGTGGTTGAGTTGTAGACCGCGTAAGTAGCGTTCTGATCAACCTGGTTCCAGAGCACCTCGTTGGTTGAGAAGCTGGTTCCCCCAGTGCTTCTGTGAGGGTGGTGACAGAACACGCACATCTGGGTTGTTTCAGCAGCGAGTACGTCAGTATCAGGAACCGCCTGGAATTCCCATGCGTTTGAACCCTCACTGAAGTCGTGCCATGTGTTCAGCACCCCCGCCTCAGCGTTGCCTGCGAGGATCATGCCAAAGGCGAATGCGACTGCCATTGCCATAAATATTGCTTTTTTCATAGTTAGTTTCACCT
>DAOWET010000220.1 GCA_030638335.1 Nitrospirota bacterium | reverse complement strand
TCATGCCGTCCGACTTCAACTCTGTTATCCTGTCGCGTTCAGCAAGGCTGAGATGCCTGTATCCTTTTTCCATAACCACCAAGCGTACCAGCCAGGCAGCCACTACGCCAAGTGTTGCACTTCCTTATTGAACTGGGGATATTAAAAGCGTTATGTCATTAATCATTTCATCACCGCAACCGTAGCACCATCGCCGCCTTCGTGGGGGTCGCCGGGGCGGAAACTCTCTACAAGCGGATGCGCCTCAAGGTGTTCGCGATCTGAGCCCCTTAAAGCCCCTTTGTTTGCCTTTGAGTCTCCTGCCTTAAAAAACAATTTGACAAAGTGTTATTTTTCAGATATCCTATGTATAGTACAAACTAAACGTTCTAAACGATGGAGGGTTTGTGGACAACGATCTCGATAATGCCCGGGAACATTTTATTCACGGTTTGAGCAGAATCTCCAACTTCTGGGGATTCCCAAAGGCCATGGGAGCGATCTTCGGAGCGATTTACCTGTCTTCCGAGCCTGTTACGCTGGATTTGCTGGTAGAGCAGGTCGGTGTGAGTAAGGGGGCGGTGAGCACTAATGTTCGCAGTCTGGAACGGCTTAAGATGATCCACAAGCATATAAAGGTTGGGGACCGCAAGGACTATTACACTGCGGAATCTGATTTCTGGAAAGTCATGCGCGGGGTACTAAAGGAGCGTGAGAACAGCGAATTTGATCATGCACTAAAAACAGTCAACGAGAGCCTTGAGATGGTAAAGACCTCAGGCGGGAAATCAGCTCAGTCCGAGATGGGGGCTTTCTACGTAAAGAGGATGGAGCATATGAATTCATTTTTTAACAATCTCGATAACGTTGTGGCCACTGTTCTGGCCCTGGATGACCTGCGCTCTGGCGCATTAAAGAAGCTACTTGGAGGCAAGAAGAAATAGTATGCCTGAATTGCAAACACATGCGGTCACTGGCGCGCTTGGTTACTCGGGCAGGTATATCGCACAAAGACTGCTTGACAAGGGGCATGACGTCATTTCCCTTACAAGCTCATCCCGTAAGGATTCCAGCCTTGCGGAAAAGATAGATACGAGACCCTTTCACTTTGATGAACCCGATAAACTCACCAAAGCGCTTCAGGGTGTGTCCGTCTTGTACAACACCTATTGGGTGAGGTTCAACCACGAGATGTTTACCCATTCGGACGCGGTTAGAAACACCCTGGTTTTGTTTGAATCCGCAAAACAGGCCGGGGTTGAAAGAATTGTGCACATAAGTATTACCAATCCGTCTGCTGAATCGAACCTTGAGTATTTCAGGGAAAAGGCGGTATTGGAAAAGGCTTTGATCGAGACGGGGATATCTTATGCAATCTTACGTCCAGCGGTGATTTTCGGGAAAGAGGACATTCTGATAAACAACATCGCATGGTTTCTTAGAAACTTCCCGGTATTTGGAGTATTTGGTGATGGAGAGTATAAAATTCAACCCATATATGTTGATGACCAGGCCGGGTTGGCAATAGATCACGGGGAGAGGCGGGAAAATATCATTGTCAATGCTATCGGTCCGGAGACATTTACATACAAGGGGCTGGTCGAAGAGATATGCAGGGCCCTGGGAATAAATAGAAAGATAATGTCCATATCCCCTTGGTTGGGGCACCTCGTTGCAAAAATAATCGGCAGGCTGGTTGGAGATGTAATTGTTACACGGCCAGAGATAGAAGGGCTTATGTCGAATTGCCTGTATGTTGATTCGACTCCCACTGGGACCACCGCGCTCTCAAAATGGGCAAGGGAAAATGCTGGATTGCTTGGAAAGCATTATCACAATGAGCTTGCACGCAGAAGAAGGGTTAAGAAGCCCAGCGAAGGAGGGGCTGAAATGAGAACAACAATACTGGAAATTTACGCCCTGATTGTTTGTCTGCCAAGTATTTTCTGTTTATCTATTTTGGCAAGCATAGGTTTATACGATATTGTACAGATAATTTTCCCTGAATTTACCCTGGGTGGATCGGGAAATATAATCGCTGAAAGGCAATCCGCACTTCAGAGCCTTGTGATCGTTTTAATTAGCGGTGCTGTGAGTCTGGCCGTATTCTCTTTGCACTGGTTGATTGGAAATAAGGCCCGTGAGGCAAGGTAACTCACGAATAAATATTTCTCCGAGACTACCTCAACGTCGCAACAGTAGCGCCGTCACCGCCTTCGTGGATGTCTCCGGGCCGGAAGCTTTCAACGAGTGGATGCTCTTCTAAAAACTCGCGCACCGCACCCCTTAAGGCACCCGTGCCCAAACCATGTATGACCCGAACGAAGTCCAGCCCGGACAGAGACGCACTGTTCAAGAACGGCTCAAGCCTCTCAAGCGCCTCGTCCACGCGCAAACCGATAAGCTTTATCTCGCTTGAGGCCTCAGTTGCCCTCTCAACAAGATGAGTCCTCACCTGCGGGGTTTTTTCAGCCTCTTTTGCTTCAAGTATTGACGAGGCTGGTACTTCCAGCTCCTTGCCGGATGAATTCACCTTCACACGCTCTGATTTTGTATCAACCGACACCACCTCCGCATCAAGCCTTATGGACGCCACATGCACACGCATGCCCGGCTCAAGCTCGTCCATCGGGATAGGCTCCGGCTTTTCAGTGAGCGCGTCTATCTGCGAATCAAGCACTTTGCCTACAGTATCCAGACTCTTGAGGGCGGATTTTTTCCTCTCGCGTTTTACCGTTTCAAGAAGTCCAGTGGCTTCACGTTTTACAGAGCGCACGATCGCGCGTGCTTCCTCGAAGGCCTGGCGCATTATGTTCTTCTTCTCGTTATCCGCTTCTTTGAGTTTTTTCTTGAGCTCTCTGCGCTCAAGCCCCAGGGCTTCACGCTCTTTGGCTGCGGCCTCTTCCTCGCGTTCCAATTGAAGCCTTCTTGCCTGCAGGTCACGGACTAATCCTTCGAACTCCACCTGGATGGTCCCGGCAAGTTCCTTTGCCCGCTCCACTACTGAATCAGGCATGCCGTATGTGGCTGCGGTCTCTATAGCGTGGCTCTGGCCGGGCTCGCCTTTGCGTAACCTATACAGAGGCCGCATGGTCGCCTCGTCAAATGACATGGAGGCGTTCACCATGGTCTCGCTCTTGTGCACGTAGCCCACGATATCAATTAAGTGAGTGGTGGCAAGCACGAGCGCGCCCTTGTCCGAGAGCTCCTGGAGCACTGCCGCGCCAAGGGCCGCGCCCTGCGAGGGGTCGGTGCCAGTGCCAAGTTCGTCCAGGAGCACGATGCTTCCCTTGCCCGCGCTCTTGATTATCTTCGCAATATTGGTCGCATGGGCCGAAAATGTGGACAGGTGCGCCTCCACGGACTGTTCGTCTCCTATGTCAACCAGAAGCCCTGTGACAAAGGGGATGCTGGTGCCCTCGCCAGCAGGCACCGGGATGCCGGAGAGCGCCATCAGGATGGTCAGGCCCACGGTCTTCATCGTGACCGTCTTGCCGCCTGCGTTGGGGCCTGTGATGGCCATGACCCGGGCCTCTTCTCCCAGGGCCATGTCCAGCGGCACCACATTTACGCTGTCCAGTAGCATCAATAAGGGGTTGAGTGCCTTATCCAGTTTTATAACACCATCCGTATTGATCCCGGGTGTGTGGAGCGCGTGGGCTTCAGCAAAGGCCGCTATGGCGTTCAGGACGTCAAGGCGCACAAGGATATCGAATTGTCCCTCTATATCCGCGGCCTCGGCACGTATCTCCGCGCTTATGGCCCTCAAGATGCGAATCTCCTCCGCGCGCACCTCTGCCGAGAGGTTCTCCAACTCGTTAGACAGCCCTATGATCTCAAGGGGTTCCATGAAGGCTGTCTCCCCTGTGCGCGATACATCGTGCACCACGCCGCTTACCATGCCCTTGGAGTCCATGCGCACAGGGAGCACCCACCGGCCGGAGCGCTTTGTGACGAAGGTGTCCTGCAAAAAGGGCTCGAACTCTGTGGTGCGGGTGATCTCCTCAAGGCGGCGGGATACCTTGCGGTCAAGGGCGCGCATCTGGCCGCGAAGCTCCGAGAGCGCCAGGGAGGCGCTGTCGAGTATCTCTGCCTCAGGGCCTATGGTGGACTCTATGCGGCGTACTATTTCAGAGAAACCCAGAAGACCTTCCGTGAACTCGCTGGTAAGGGGGAGGCTGTCCGCAAAGCCTTCAATAGAGCTTGCCGCGCTGGTCATGGCATAAAGAGCGGGCTTGAGAGATAGCAGCTCGTTCGGCTCAAGTATGGACTCCTCAGGCCTGAGCGCGGCCAGGGTGTCGGCGATGGGCTCATAGGTGGATATGCCAAGCCCGCCTCCTGCCTGCATCAGTCGCCTGACCTCCTCTATGAGGGCCGCGCGGGCCCGGACCTCCTCTGCCTCGGGCAGGGGGGCAAGCTCCCGGACCTTCGCCCGGCTGACCTCTGAGAGGCAGTGGGAGCCGAGGGCGTCAAGCACCTTTGTATACTCCAGGGCTAGCGAGGCTTCCTTGAACATTAGCGAATCCTTATTAGTATTTAATTTTTAAATGCGGCCTTCACTATTATAAATCCAAAGGCGTAATTCTGCCATAAGGCACCCTGATCAAATTCTGCCATAGTTCAGGTTATTTTGAGGCCGGAGTTTCGAAAAATGAAAGCCGCGGTTTTTTGTCTTCAAAAGCCCGTCGATCTCGTAAGGCCATGATTTTATTAGTGTTATCAGTGCTTTGATGGTTTATTTAGCTGGTTTATTGTAAAGAATGGGAAATCAGGCACTTAGGCCATGCCTGGGGCTGCCCGCAGGGGCAGGCACAAAGCCGCCTATGGCGACATAAGGGAATCTTATGGTAACGGGCGTTAGTAAGCGAAATATAAGGAAAAGTAATGTCCTAATTTAAATTATTGCCTTGCAATAGTTCATTGAAAACCATAATCTAAAATCCGCTATCAAACCCATGTATATGAAGCGTGAGGGTATTGTTGCGGTTATCCCGACCGGAGGTTTGCATGATCCGGGATATTTATTGAACAGGAGAATAGCTAATGAGACTAGTGTTGCTTGGAGCGCCAGGGGCTGGTAAAGGTACCCAGGCCAAGATGCTTATCGAGAAGTATGGGATCCCTCAGATCTCCACAGGCGACCTTCTGCGCGCTGCGGTCAAGGAAGGCACCGAGCTTGGCAAGGAAGCCAAGGGGCACATGGACAGTGGCGGGCTTGTGCCTGACAGTGTGGTGCTGGGGATGATGAAGGAACGCCTGGGTGCTGACGATACGAAGAAGGGTTACATACTGGACGGGTTCCCGAGGAACACGGCGCAGGCCGAGGCCCTTGACGGTATGCTCTCGGAACTCGGCATGCCCATAGAGGCGGCCCTGAGCGTTGACGTGCCCCTGGAGGACCTCATGAAGAGGCTCACCGGAAGGCGCACGTGCAAGGCATGCGGACAGATGTTCAACATGTATTTCAACGCACCCAAGGCAGAGGGCAAGTGTGACAAGTGTGGAGGCGAGCTGTTCCAGGGCGACGACGACCAGGAAGATACGATCAAGAACAGGCTGAAGGTCTACGAGGAGCAGACCGCGCCGCTTATTGATTACTATGCGGGCAAGGGCATCCTCAAGAGGGTGGAAGGCACCGGGAGTATTGATGCCATATTCACAAAGGTCTGCGAACTGCTCGGCGTATAACGGGATCAACTTTAATTCTTGACTAAAAAGGGAGGACTCACTAATGGCATTGGTTAACCCGCATGGGAAGGACAAAGTACTCAAGCCTCTCCTGCTTGAAGGGGCAGCGCTCGAGAAAGAACTGAAGAAGGCCAAGACCCTCAACCAGGTGAGGATATCCTCACGCGAGGTTGGGGACCTTATTATGATGGGCATCGGCGGGTTTACCCCGCTTAAGGGCTTCATGGGCGAGGCTGACTGGAAAGGCGTATGCGCCGAGTTCAAGATGGCAGACGGCACCTTCTGGCCCATCCCCATCACCTGCTCCACCACCGAGGGACAGGCCGAGAGCATCAAGGACGGCGAGGAAGTGGCGCTGGTAAGCGAAGAGACCGGCGACATCATGGCCACCATGAAGGTCACCGAGAAGTACAAGATCGACAAGGAGTACGAGTGCAAGCAGGTCTACACCACCACGGACACCGAGCATCCCGGCGTGGCCATGGTCATGAACCAGGAGGATGTGAACCTGGCCGGCCCGGTGAAGGTGCTCTCAGAGGGCTCATTCCCCACCGAGTTCAAGGAGATCTACCTCCGCCCCGCAGAGACCCGCAAGATGTTCGAGGAGAAGGGCTGGAACACGGTTGCCGCATTCCAGACCAGAAACCCGATGCACCGCAGCCACGAGTACCTGGCAAAGATCGCTATCGAGATCTGCGACGCAACCTTCATACACATGCTGCTTGGCAAGCTCAAGCCTGGCGACATCCCCTCTGACGTACGTCAGGAGGCCATTGACACTCTCACAGAGCACCACTTTGTAAAGGACACCGTTGCAGTGGGCGGCTATCCCCTTGACATGCGCTACGCAGGCCCGAGGGAAGCGCTGCTCCATGCACTGTTCCGCCAGAACTACGGCTGCAGCCACCTTCTGGTCGGCCGCGACCACGCAGGCGTCGGCGACTACTACGGTCCCTTTGACGCACATCACATTTTCGACGAGATCCCCAAGGGCTCTCTTGAGACCCTGCCGCTTAAGATCGACTGGACCTTCTACTGCACCAAGTGCGACGGCATGGCCTCCATGAGGACATGCCCCCACGGCAAGGAAGACAGGATGATGCTCTCCGGCACAAAGCTCAGGAAGATGCTCAGCGAGGGAGATGAAGTGCCCGACCACTTCTCGCGTCCCGAGGTGCTGACCATACTCAGGAAGTACTACGAAGGTCTCACCGAGAAGGTGGAGATCAAGGAACACAAGTTCTCAAAAGGAGCATAGACAGTAATGAAGTTCATATACAGTGTTTTGGCAACACTGACAAACCAAAAGGAGGAGTGTTATGCCAAGTTTTGTAATCGCTGAGAAGTGTGACGGATGTAAAGCGCAGGATAAGACAGCCTGTCAGTACATCTGTCCCAACGATCTGATGGCGCTCGACAGGGACCTGATGAAGGCTTACAATCAGGAACCGGAGCAGTGTTGGGAATGCTACAACTGTGTTAAGATCTGTCCCACGCAGGCCATTGAGGTCCGCGGCTACGCCGACTTTGTTCCCCTGGGGGGCAACGTCATTCCCTTGAGGGGTTCCGACTCCATCATGTGGACCGTGAAGTTCCGTAACGGCAAGCTCAAGAGGTTCAAGTTCCCGATCAGGACAACACCTGAGGGTTCAGTGGATCCTTTTGACGGCATACCCGAAGCGGACATGAGCAAGATCAAGGACCAGGGCTTGTGCACCCATCAGGGTGAGGGCAAGGAGATGCCGAAGATATAAGGGCCCTGAAGTCAGATAGCCTGAGTACGTGAACTACACGAAAAACATTAGGAGGATATAGATGGAAAAGGAAACATGCAACTTTTCGTACTGCGAAAAGCCCGAGATCGTGGAGATCGAGACCGATATCCTGATCGTGGGCGGCGGTATGAGTGCTTGCGGCGCCGCCTTTGAAGCAGTAAGGTGGAACCAGGCCGCTGGCGACAAGTTCAAGATCACCCTCGTAGACAAGGCGGCAATGGACCGCTCCGGCGCCGTGGCCATGGGCCTCAGCGCCATCAACACCTACATGGGCAAGAACGACCCCGAGGACTACGTCCGCTACGTCAGGTCCGACCTGATGGGCATCATCCGCGAGGACCTGGTCTATGACCTTGGCCGCGTTGTTGACGACTCCGTATGGCTGTTCGAGAAGTGGGGACTGCCGATCTGGAAGAAGGAAGACGGTCATTCAGTGGACGGCGCAACCGCCGAAGGCACGCTCAAGGGCGGGGCCACCCCGGTGAACTCCGGCCGCTGGCAGATCATGATCAACGGTGAGTCCTACAAGGTCATCGTTGCCGAGGCCGCAAAGGCCGCCCTCGGGATGGACAACATCTACGAGCGCATTTTCATCGTGAAGTACCTGCTTGACGACGCGGTGGAAAACCGCATCGCCGGCGCCGTGGGCTTTAGCGTCCGCGAGAACAAGGTTTACATCTTCAAGTGCAACACCCTGCTTTCCGGCTGCGGCGGCGCGGTCAACGTGTTCCGCCCCCGTTCCTCACAGGAGGGCCAGGGCCGCGCATGGTACCCGGTATGGAACTCAGGTAGCGGCTACGCCACCGGCATCCAGGTCGGCGCAGAGCTGACCCTCATGGAGAACCGCTTCGTCCCCGCCCGCTTCAAGGACGGTTACGGCCCGGTTGGCGCTTGGTTCCTCTTCTTCAAGGCCAAGGCCACCAACGCCGCAGGCGAAGACTACTGCACAGGCGAGAACTTCGACGACGCCGTGAAGAAGTACGGCGCATATGCCGAGAAGCTTGGCACCTGCATGCGTAACCATATGATGATGATGGACATGAAGGCCGGCAAGGGCCCCATCTACATCCACACCGACAAGGCCATGGCAGAGCTTGCAAAGACCATGGACAAGAAGCAGATGAAGCACCTCGAAGCCGAGGCCTGGGAAGACTTCCTCGATATGTGCATCGGCCAGGCAGGTGTGTGGGCCGGTAACGACATCGAGCCGGACCTCAAGCCTTCCGAGATCATGCCCACAGAGCCGTATCTCCTGGGCAGCCACGCCGGTTGCGCTGGCTTCTGGTGCAGCGGTCCCGACGACCTCTCAAGCCCCGACCACTACAAGTGGGGCTACAACCGCATGAGCACGGTCACCGGCCTGTTCATGATGGGCGACATCTGCGGCGCTTCCGGCCACAAGTTCTCCTCCGGCTCACACGCCGAGGGCAGAGTCGTGGGCAAGGAAGCCATCCGCTTCTGCGGCGACAACGCAGACTTCAAGCCCACCATTAACCAGAACGCTGATGAGCTTGCGGGCGAGATCTACCTGCCGTTTGAGGTCTACGAGAAGTACAAGACCTACTCCACGGCTCCTGAGGTCAGCCCTCACTACATCAAGCCCAAGATGCTCCAGGCGAGGCTCCAGAAGATCGCTGACGAGTACTTTGGCGGCGTAAGCACCTGGTACATGACAAGCAAGACCATGCTCGAGGCCGGCCTTGCGCAGCTCACCATGCTCAAGGAAGACGCGGGCCTCACGGGCGCGGCGGACCTCCACGAGCTCTTGAGGGCCTGGGAGAACTACCATCGCATCTGGAGCATAGAGGCACATGCCAAGCACATCCTCTTCCGTGAAGAGTCACGTTACCCCGGTTACTACTACCGTGGCGACCACGACTTCATTGACGATGAGAACTGGCGCTGCTTCGTCAACTCCAAGTACGATCCCAAGACCGGCGAATGGCCTGTCTTCAAGAAGGATTACGTGCAGATGGTCTCCGACTAAAAGCACCTGGATGGGACGGGGCCTGCCTGTTGGGCGGGCCCCGCGCTCATTTAAGTTTCTTATGGGGTTGGGTTTACGGTGGGGCTGGCATTCATTGGCCGGCCCTATCCTTGACTTACACCACATAAATCACTTTGATTGGAGGTCCCAATGGCAGACAAGGGAGTCCTGATTATCGGAGGAGGCATCACCGGCATCACCTCGGCTGTTGAACTTGCCGAGGCAGGCCACGATGTCACCATCGTAGAGAGAAACCCCTATTTAGGGGGAAGGGTGGCACAGCTTAACAAGTATTTCCCGAAGCTTTGCCCGCCCGTGTGCGGTCTGGAGATGAACTTCCGCCGCATCAAGGAGAATGCCCGGGTGAACATACTTACCCAGGCAGAGGTATCAGGCATATCAGGGGCGGAAGGAGACTTCACCGCCAGCATCAAGGTAAACCCCCGCTACGTGAACGACAAGTGCACCATTTGCGGGGACTGCGAGAGTGCATGTCCTGCCGAGCGCAGCAATGATTTCAATTTCGGCATGGACACCACAAAGGCCGTATACCTGCCCTTCAACCAGGCATTCCCGGCAAAGTACGTCATCGACCGGGCTGCATGCAAGGAAGGTTGCACGGCCTGCAAGGACGCGTGCAAGTACGACGCCATCGACCTGGACCAGGCCGCCGAGACCG
>DAOWET010000071.1 GCA_030638335.1 Nitrospirota bacterium | reverse complement strand
ATCTGTCACCAGCCGAACCGCATCTTCCTTGAACTCCTGAGTAAATATCCTGCGACCGCTTCCGATTCCCATCAACACACCTCCTGCTCTTAGTTTAAACAACAAGCCTTTCGGTGTGTCTACTAAATCGGGGCAGGGTCAATGTTGTCATTAAAACATTCGAGGCTGACAGCCACCAGTTTAAACGGGGTCCATGACCCCGAATAAAAGGGTCCGTGGCCCCAATTATTAGAGGTTCCCTTATGTTATACCCTCAGGAGAAAGGTTGCAAGAAAAGTTGACAGTGCGGTGCCGGATGGACCCGGTTATGAACAGTATAAATGACCCAAAAGAGATATAAAAGATATTAAGAGAGCAGGGGCCGCTTAAAAGCAGCCCCATGCTCCCCTTTGCTTAGCCCGCTTATTTCACGAGTTCTGATTTGCCGCAGATACAAGCCAGAAGACGCGCAGTCGTATAGGCATACTTCAAGCGGCTTATGGCGAAGTAGATGTGGTGAATCAGGCTCGCCCGAAGGGTGAAGGACGGGGAAGCAAAAGGTACAAAACGTGACTTTGCATCATTTGTAAAAATTATGCTTTATTGCAAAGGCACTAAAACGTTTTGTACCTTTACCCCAGCCCTTCATGCAATATGCGGGTTAAGGATGAAGCGGATCGCGTCAGGCCTTGGGCGGCTCTTCAGGATATGAGCGCCACTACGGCCAGGAGCACGAACAGGGCAACGCAGAGCTTGCAGAACAGGTCCTCCATCATCGTAGGCCTGTCAGCCTGCCTGTCCCTGTTATATTCGTGTATGAGACCCATCCTGTTGTCCATATTTTCCTCCCGGTTATCCTCTGCCTATATAAAAGCAAGAAAGATGCCAGAAAGGATGGGCAATTTATCCCATAGTTTCAAGCAGTTAGGTTTGTGCCTTAAAGCGGTGTGTGTGCTTTGTTGCATCACATCTGTTGCACCTGCGACACACGGCGCAAATGTCTTGCCCTGCTTATTTCACGAGAGGGCACCAACCACGGGCTGGACTTAATAGGTCGAGTCGACCCGGTCTCACGGAGACTTCTATTTATTCCTGTGGGCAATAGGAATGTTTCAGGGGAGAGATGCTACGTTACTTCTGCTGGAGACGCTGGAAGCTGTGCGCTCCAGTTCAAAAAAACGTTCGAAGCTGGACGCTCCGGTTAGAACGAGCCCGTGGCTCGCTCCAGTTCAAAAAAACGTTCGAAGCTGGACGCTCCGGTTAGAACGAGCCCGTGGCTCGCTCCAGTTTAAATGGGGCCCGTGGCCCCCGCTATATGCGTTCCAGCACCATCAGGCACTCTACGTGCGGAGTGCGTGGGAAGAAATTATACAGCCTTGCAAACTCGACCCTGTAAAGGGGCAGCAACTGGCCCACGTCCGCGGCCTGCGTGCCCACGTTGCAAGAGAGATAGACGATTCGTTTGGGCCTGACCTCAGCCAGTTGTCTTATAGTGCGGGGGTCGAGCCCTGAGCGCGGGGGGTCAAATACCGCCACCTTGTCATGTGCGATCTCGTCTCTCATCCTTCTGGCAAGTGACTGGCGCACCTCAAACCTATCAGAAAGCCCGTTAAGTTCAATGTTAGCGCGCGCGTACTCCACGGCATCCGGGTCTATCTCCACCAGGAGCGCGCTTTGGGGGCCCCCGCCCCCTGCCGCCGCTCCAATGGTAATGGCTCCCACTCCCGCAAAGAACTCAACAACGTGCTCGCCCTCAAGATAGGGGGCCATGTCACGAAGCGCCATCTCAAAGACCTCCGGGTTTATCTGGAAAAAGCCCAGCAGGCCCGAACGAAGAGTAACGCCGCTGCCGCCAAAGGGAGAAAGCACCTCATGGAAAACATCCCCGCCCTCCATGGCCTCCATGGACAGGAGCTCCGTGGGGCGGGAGGCCATTGTGCGGGGCTCGGAGTACCACACCTGCATGCCGCAAAGAGGGCCGCCCATGAGCGCGGAAGCCTGCGGGGCTGTCTCGTGGTCCTTCACAAAAAGCGCCCCAAGCGCCCTTCCCCTGCGGTCAGAGCGCACAACAAATGTCTTCAGCACGTGCTCAGGGGTCCCGGCGCGCCTCAGGGCCTCAAGCACGTGCATTGAGGCCGCGTTTATCTCATCAGTGGCCAGCGCGCATCCCGCTAGCGGCCTCTTCCACCTCCCAAGCCTCTGGAACAGGGCAAGCGAGAGCCTCTCATTGTTATCTCTGTCCCTGGTAAAGCTGAACTCCATCTTGTTGCGGTAGCCAAGCCTCTGCTTGCCCGCGGCAAGCTCAAGCGTGCCTTGAAGTTCAATACCCTCCGCCTCCAGAACGCTCAGGGCCATGGCCTGCTTGTGCCAGTGCTCCCGTTCATACGCAAGCACCTGCCAGGGGCTGCACGAAAGGTAGTGCTCCTCCACAGGGTCCACCCTCTCAGGCGAGGGACGAAGCACCTCCTGCACGAGTGCGTGAAGCATGCGCTTGCGCTTCTTCCTGACCTCGGCCCGAACGCGTTCCCCTGGCAGGGCACCCCACACAAGCACCGTGCGCCCGTTGTCAGAGCCAATGCCTGGGCCGCTTGGGTGAAACCCCTCTATGTCTGTCTCAACGGTTTTATTCATGTCATTGCCAAAAAAGCATGGCCCAATCATACCACGGGGGGCCACGAGCCCCGGGGCCATAGGCCCCCTTCAACTGGTGGCTTCCGCCTCAGACGTGTTCAGGAGAAGTAACGTAGCATCTCTTCCTTAAAGCGTTCTTGTTGATCCTTCGAAGGAAACACTACGGGTCGTTGCGACCAAACTCCCCCACCGGAGGTGGCCCCTTTAAACTGGTGGCCGTCAGCCCCGACCGAGCCACGGGCTCGTATTAACTGGAGCGCACAGCTTCCAGCGTCTCCAGGAGAAGTAACGTAGCATCTCTCCCCTGAAACATTCCTATTGCCCACCGGAATAAATAGAAGTCTCCGTGAGACCGGGTCGACTCGACCTATTAAGAGGTCTCCATGAGACCTGTATTGAAAGTATTTGCTTTAGGAGGATACGGTTTGGGTCGACTCGACCTAGTAAATCCAGCCCGTGGCTGGTCCGTGACCGACCGTCATGCTTTTAAGCTATAATTATTAAGGTATAGCATTATTGCCTGGGAGGGTTATTAATAAATGAGCACGGAAGATGAAAGCAGGGACAAGGCCGAGCGCCGCACCGACGATGAGCGGCGCGAGGCCGACCGCCGCGAGCAGGAACTCTCTGTTAAAAAGGACAAGCGCCGCTTAGGCCTTGACAACCGCACCGGCACCTTCCGCCGCACCGGACTTGAACGCCGTTACGAATTTCCCTTCTTTAAAAAGAAACCAACAGACAAAGACTCGGAGTAGCATCAGATCATTTCAACTGAGGGCTGTAACCCTCACCCTGCCCCTTCACAATCCCTTCATATCAGAGGCCCATGCTTTTTGCATAAGCCCATTATGCCGTTATGCCGTTATGCCATTATGGAGGTGTACCATGAAGGACGAGACACTGAAGATAGAGGGCCTGCACTGCAGCCACTGCACCGCTCTGGTAAAGAACTCCATAGATCTGGTCAAGGGCGTTGAAAACGCGGACGTAACACTCAAGAGCGCCCGCGTCCTGTACAACGGGGAGCCCTCAACCCGCGCGGAAATAGAGGCAGCGGTCACACGCTTTGGCTACAAGGTCACGGGCTGACCGGTCATGGACCGGCCTTTCTCTCCCCTGTGAGGCATTTAAAGATACTGTGGACAGTTGCCTCGGCCTTTACATATTCCGGCGCACAGGCTAACCTTAATATACAGAGGGTATATGAAAGGTTTATGGAAAGGGGCCTTCACCATGCAAGACACCGGGCACGACTCTGACGATATAAACGAGCGCAGGGAACATGCGCGACGGGAGGACGAAAACCGCAGGAAGGCCGCAAGAAGGGTCGTTGAAAAACCCGTGGACGGTAACAGGAGAACAGAGGAAGACCGGCGCGGCGACAAACGCAGGGACAAACCCGTCCGGCGCGGGGACGACCTTTTTGAGGAGGAATAGCCCGGCCCGGCTTGACCTTCAGCAGCCGGAGGGGATAATATTATTTTCCTATAGCCGAAGTGGTGGAATTGGTAGACACGCTAGGTTCAGGGTCTAGTGAGGGTAACCTCGTGGGAGTTCGAGTCTCCCCTTCGGCACCACAGCCCCTCACAGAGGGGTTTTTACCAGGTCGAGTCGACCCGATCTGTGTCCTCATAAAGATAAACTTCCCTGCGGCAGAAACCGCAAGGTATTCTGAAAGGCATGGAATAACCACCCCGCGGCAGAGACCACGTGGAATGCACTGGTGCATTCAACCATCGCCCCCCATCTCAATATTTATGCGGTATCATATCCCATGGCTCATAAAGGCAGGGACAGGCAGCGAAACTCGGAGCGGGTGCTCCATCCCTTGAAGCGCGAGGCAGAGCGCGCCGAGCGCTTGCGCGAGCTGCTTGAGGAACTTGCAGAGGTGAATTCCCCCGAACACGTGCACGTGCCGGTCATCGTCGAGGGCAAGCGCGACAAGGCAGCGCTCAAAGCCCTTGGGCTCGCTGGAGAGGTCATCACCTATAACCGGGGCATGAACGTGCACGACTTCTGTGAGGGTATCCTTGATTCTTATAGCGAAGTTGTGCTCTTGATGGACTGGGACCGGGAGGGAGACGCGCTCCAGAGTAAACTTGGGCGCGAACTCTCAGGTACTTGGGAGGGTTATAAGCGCTTCCGCCACTCTCTGCGCCTCATGTGCCAGAAGGAAGTGAAGGACGTGGAGGGGCTTCCCGCGCTTTTGAGGCGGCTTGAGACAGGTATGGTGGAAGAAACACTTATTGAACCTGAAGAGGGTAAAAGTTGAAACTGCTTGGCGACAGGGGCGAGGATGCGGCGGCAAAGTTCCTCAGGAAAAAAGGCTGCCATATAGTCAAGCGCAACTGGCGCTCCGCAGCCGGGGAGGTGGACATCATAGCCCGGGACGGCGAAACTCTTGTATTCGTAGAGGTGAAATCCAGAGGCGCCGGAAGCTATGTGTCCGCGGCCGAGAGCGTGGACAGCAGAAAGCAGAAAAGGATCACCCGCGCGGCACTCATTTACATAAGCGCTCTCAAGGACCCGGATGGCCCTCCGCCGGTGCGCTTTGACGTGGTCTGTGTGTCCGGTGGCCTCAGGCCCAAGGTTGAAGAGCACATCCCCGACGCCTTTGGTGTCACGGACACCTTTTAAACTGGTGGCTTCCGCCTCGAACGTATTCAGGGATCATGGACCCATTTAACTGGTGGCCGTCAGCCTCAACCGTGTTCAGGAAAAGTAAGGAGCAAGTAAAAGTCTCCGTGAGACCGCCTTTGGTGGCACGGACACCTTTTAAACTGGTGGCTTCCGCCTCGAACGTATTCAGGGGTCATGGACCCATTTAACTGGAGGCCGTCAGCCTCAACCGTGTTCAGGAAAAGTAAGGAGCAAGTAAAAGTCTCCGT
>DAOWET010000264.1 GCA_030638335.1 Nitrospirota bacterium | reverse complement strand
CTTTCAAACTCATTGCCGTCCACCCGGTCTTTCGGGCGGAGCGGGCGGTTATATATCCTCTTTGCCGATACCGAAGAACTCGTTTGTCGTTCCCACCAGGTCCTTGTGCCCCACATGCGGGTGGCAGCTTGCGCACTTCTTGCTAGTCCTGCCCATCAGATAGGACCTGTGGGCGATGAACCCGCCGGAGGTCAGCCCAGGGCCGGTCAGGTTATGGTGGCAGCGACGGCATGCGCTGTCATAGGTGAAATGCTCCCTCCTTCTCTCCGCGTTGCCGGCCCAGTCGAACTCCTTCGGGTCAAAGAAGACGTTCTGCAATACGTCCCCGGTGCCCGTGACCGCCTTGGTCGTTAAATATTCGACAAAGTTGCCATGGGGCAGATGGCAATCAACACACTGGGCCCTGAAGCCCTGCGGGTTCTGACCGCCGTGCACGGACTCCTGCCAGGAGATGCGCGATGGCATCATGGCATGACAGGTTATGCAGAAGGTGTCCGTATTGGTGGTCTCGACCATAAAGCCCGATGCCAGGACTGTTACAATTGTCAGCAGAATCCCGATAGAAAGGCCGATAATCAAAGGTTTATTTCGAGTCAATTTCTCCAATAGTTCCTTGAATGACATTTAGTCACCCCCTTTAAACGATGAGTATCTGCTTACGGCATAATACAGTTGTCCCATTTCTCCTATATTGCGGAACTGAAATCGCCATATTCTGTCTCGCTTTTATATTCATAGAGTATCATTTGGGGGCTGGCTGTCAAGTTATTATTAGTAGCTTTCCTATAGTTTCGAATATAGGCAATCAGGTTGGCATTTTTGCAAGTTGACGACCTTCGAAACCGGATATACCGCATCTGCGGCGTTGAGCGGCACTCGTAATATAGGGATATGGGTCGGATCGACTCTGCCGACTTCGCACCACTCGCCTGGCATCTACGGCATCCCGATTTCGAATCTCTCAGTCAGACAAGTGAACTTTCGCTGTAAAAGCTAAACAAGGGAAGATAAAGGGATGGGATCATTTTTTAATGAGGTCTTTGTTGTATTCTTCAGGCGCGCAAAAAGGAAGAAGAAGGTGCCTGTGGCACCACCGGCCCAGATACCCTTCGAAGCGGAACATTCTGTAATGAAAAAGTATTATCTTGACTTCGGGGGAGATTTGGAAAATGGGGGAGGGGGTTTTTGATTTTGAGAAATAGGTATTGTGTCCCCCTATTTCACATGGTGGGAATAGGTATGGTGTCCTTCTATTTCTCTATGCATTGTTCTTCTGTCTCTTTCAATCTAAGCAGCAACGCGCCTACGTTTTCAAACCTCCATGATTCCTCTTCCCTGACATGCAGGTAGAACTCACACTGGCGGCAGTCCAGGTATTTAAGTGCGTATGTCCCCTGTATGTTCCCTTGGCACAGGCTGCCAGCCACTATCCAGCAGGCCCTGCCCCCGTTCTTGCCCCCGTGCGTTTCGTCCAGACTCTTGAGTTGCGTTGCCGGGCACACACCCATCTCATCCACATTGGCACCGTCCGGTTCCCTGCCGCATTTCTTGAATTCCCAGCAGTTCAGCTTTTTCATGGAATGCCCTGCCTCTCGTTATTACATTACTAACATCTCGTTCTTCCTCTTGAACATATGTTCCCACATCAGCCTGTAAATTGGTTGTTAAGTGAGGTAAATTTTCTGTAAATTATTTCGCAAAATGCCCGCGCATTTTTCGTTAAAACAACAGGCATCATGAACCCGCGCTTCGCGTCTACCCCTGACAGAAGTTGTCTAGCTCTGTGTTCACAAGAGGGCGCGCAAAAAGGAAAGGATTAGAAGGTGCCCGTGGCACCCTCGGCACGTCGGCACGACTCGCTCACGAGAGTCGTGCCCGACCGGCACAGATGCCCTGACCTTCATAAGGGCATAAGGGCGGAACGGGTGAGGCTTAAGGAGAAAATCATTTTATTGATTGGGAGGGCAGGTGTGGGGGAGAATTATATTGACTAATTATCTGGTTGCGGGGGATAGGATAGGTTTCACAAGTCCTGATTCACCGCATCTGGTGCATCATAAGCCACTCGAAGTACGACGTAGCATTCTTCATGGTTAAAGGGTTCGAGCCCCTGCCGGTTTATCCGGAGGGGCCCGAACCGTTATATGACATACAAGTTAAATCCACTGGGCCGCTAGTCAGACGCCAGCTGTTTTACCGTGGCCCTACATCGGGCCGGGGCTCATGACCGTGCTGAGGTCCTCGATCTTTTTGTTCTTGATTCGCCAGTTATATATGTCCTCCATGTCCTTGTAGACCTGGAATATCTGGAAGAACCCGTGCCAGTGGGCGTAGTCGGGAGCGCCCATGGCCGCACCCTGGCGCGCACGCCTGCCGGTGTGGTGCCAGAGGTAGTACTTCAGCTCAAGGAACCCGTCCTTCCAGGGGTCTTTCTTCAGAAGGCCCTTGGCCTTGAGGTCCTTCTCCATCTTGACCGCGCCATCGAAGTACGTGTTGTACAGGGCCACCGCGTTGTCCAGGTTCCTGCGCTGGACGTCGGTATGGGTCTTGCCGTGGCAGTTGGCGCAGACCTTACGCATCAGCTTGTCGCCCTTTTCGCCATTGCCGCGCTCGTTCTTGCGGATCTCGCTCCTTGGGTGGACAAGGTCCCACTTCAGGCGCTCGTTGACATTATGCGTGGTCGCCAGGTCCCCGATGCCGCTCATGTGGCAGGTAGCGCAAGTGGGGGCGGTGTAGTCGCCGGGCTCCCATGTGTCCGGGGCGGAATCCCAGTTCCACTCATCGCCCTGGGTAAGGTATATCTGTCCGTGCTTGCTTTCGAGGTATATCTCGATGTTCGGGTGGTCGGGACCCAGGTGGCAGCTTGCGCACGCCTCTGGCTTCCTGGACTCGACTATCGAGAAGGAGTGCCTCGTATGACAGACCGTGCATGTGCCAATAGAGCCGTCAGGGTAGCGTGTGCCCACGCCGCCGGGCCATGTCTCGTTAATGGGCTTGTTGTCCGGGCCGAGTTCGACCTTGGTGCCGTGGCACATCTGGCATCCGGTGGCCCTTGCGGCACGGTTGGCGGGAGAGCCCTTTTTCACGCCAAGGGACTCGGCGCCTTCATGCTTGTACATCAGTGTCTGGAACTTCGCCTTATCGATAACCGGAGCGCCTGCCAGCTCGGCATGGCCGCTCTTGAGGAACTGGTCAACTTCCTCGGGGTGGCAGCGCGAACATGTCTTTGAGGAGACCATCGGTGAAATATAGGTCTTCTTGCCCTTGAGGCCCTCGCACTGTGACGCCATGGGGGAACTCTTCTCCACCACGTGGCAGTCGTAGCACGAGACACCCGCGTGGGCCATCTTGCTGGACTTCCATGCCTCCACTACGCCGGGCATCTTCTTCAGGTGGCACTCTATACACTCGTTGGCCTCTTTGGAAAATCCCCTCTTGATCTCGAACTTCTTCTTGTTTGCAAGATTCGTGAACTGTTTCTCTGCGGACGCAGGCAAGGCCAGTAGCACTACAGCAATAACCGCAACGCAGATTATTCCAATCATCCCCAAATAACTTCTCATCATACCCTCCTTTCAAACTCATTGCCGTCCACCCGGTCTTTCGGGCGGAGCGGGCGGTTATATATCCTCTTTGCCGATACCGAAGAACTCGTTTGTCGTT
>DAOWET010000120.1 GCA_030638335.1 Nitrospirota bacterium | reverse complement strand
TCGAGCCTGTATACACAAAGCTCTATGGGATCGTTTCGTTCCTTCAGAAACCCTTTAATGACGATGAGCTCCTTGCCCTGGCCCAGGAACACTCTCCTGTCGCAGAGGTGGATGGATCCATCGAAGACGACGCCACCATGGAGATGGGTGGTGATGCTGGTGAGGATGAGTTCGCCACAATGGAGATGGACGCTGGTGGTGATGCTGGCGAGGATGAGTTCGCCACAATGGAGATGGACGCTGGTGGTGATGAAGGGGTTTTCTCTATTGATGAGACCGAGCAGAGCCTTGACGACCTCCAGTCATCCTTCCAGGAGCAATTGGAAGAAGATACAGACATGTCTGCTGATACCTCCGGCGAGATGGATGACGAGTTCGAGGGCACGCAGCAGTTCAGCCTTGAGGACACGGGCGAGATGGACTCTGCCAGTGATGGAGAGAACGCTGAAGAAGCTGGCGAAGACGCGGGCGGCGGCGACTGGGGCGCAATGGACTCCGGTGACACTGAAGAAGCTGGCGGCGGCGACTGGGGCGAGATGGACTCCGGCGGCACTGAAGAGGAAGCTGGCGAGGACGCGGGCGGCGGCGACTGGGGCGAGATGGACTCTGGCGGCGCTGAAGAGGAAGCTGGCGGCGACTGGGGCGCAATGGACTCCGGTGACGCTGATGAAGAAGCTGGCGGCGGCGCGGGAGAGATGGACTCCAGCGGAGCTGAAGAGGATATGGATGACGCTGATTCAACATTAAAGATGGACCTTGCCAAGAGCGGATGGGGTGAGATGGATATAGATGATTCCGAAGGCACAGCAGGAGCAGAGGATGCGGACAGTGGTTTTGATGTAGAGGACACCATGCAGATGGATGCTCAGGACAGTACAGGCGAAACGGAGGAACCTATGTCTGACGACACGCCGTCTTTTGATGATGAGCCCATGGGTGATGATGAAACTTTCATGGACGATTCCATAGCCGGGGACGACGACCTGCCCCAGATGGATGTGGAGGATGAGGACTATTCCGAGCTCTTCGCTGATTCAGAGGAGGCTGAAGAGGACACCGGAAAAGGAAAGAAGAAAAAGAAAAAAGCCAAAAAGAAAAAAGACAAGAAGGCTGGTGGGAAATCCCCTGTCAAACGCATTCTTGTCCTTGTGCTCCTTCTTCTGATCCTTGGCGGTGGAGGTTTTGCCGCCTATACGTTCTTCCTGGCCGAGGAACCCGCGACCAAAGTTACAGTGACAAGGCAACCAGCAAGCGCACCTTCCCCTGATATGGACGAAGAGCCTCCGGCAGACCTTCTGATGGAGCTTGAGGAAGAACAGGCCCTCGCTGAGCCAGAGCCGGAAGCCGAAGCCCTTGCGCCTGAGCCCAGGAAGGAAACGGCCAAGCCTGAGCCTGCCACAGGGGCAGCCATAAAAGGGGCATACTATGTTCAGTTCGGTGTTTTTGGCGTCAGGGAAAACGCCGAACGCCTGGCATTCAGCGTGGAAAAGGAAGGGCTTAAGCCACTGATACAGCCCAAGAAGAGCGCAGGGAGAACTGTCAACTACGTGCTTCTTGACGAGCCTTTCAGCTCGTGGGGCAAGGCATCTAAGAAGGCCTCACAGGTAAAGAGCTCTACCGGGCTCGACACAGCGGTCTACAAGATAAAATAACTCTTCACTGAGAGATGGACTATTACAAAGGGCCTCCACAGACGGAGGCCCTTTGTAATTGCCGGAGCTGGTGTTATGGAGATCCTTGAGATAGTTGACGACAAAGGCAACGTGCTTGGCACAGCGCCCAGAGACGAGATGCACGGCAACCCCGCATTGATGCACAAGGTAGTGCACGTGCTCGTATTCAACAGCATTGGTGAGCTTACCCTCCAGAAACGCTCGCTGCAAAAGGACGTGTGCGCGAGAAAGTGGGACACGTCTGTTGGGGGACACATGGCCCCTGGAGAGGGTATTGAACAGGCAGCGCACAGGGAAATGCTTGAGGAGCTTGGCATTGACGTCCCGCTTGAGTTCCTCTATAAATATGTATTTTCAAGTGACTTCGAGACCGAGATGGTCTTCACCTTCAGGTGCACTTATGACGGCAAGCTCAGGCACAGCAGGGAGGAGATCGACGAAGTCCGCCCATGGGGCCTTGATGAGATAAGGGACAACCTGGACAGCGGGCTATTCTGCAACAACTTCATCCACGAGTTCAATTACTACATGGAGCACATAAGCGATTAAACGCCACGTTCGTCCGGTTTAAAAATATATTTATGCAGTTGAAGGTTCAGCCTCACTGTAAGGGCGTCATCAAGGATCCATCCCGCAAGCGTCCGTGGCTCAAGAGAACCAAAGGCCGGAGAGAACAGCACCTCTGACTTTAAAAGAACGTCATGTTCCTGAAGAAAACTCCTTGCCCATTCGTAATCCTCCCGGCTGGTAAGCACGAACTTCACCTCATCCGAGGGTTTTAGCCTGGCAATATTGTGCAGATCAAAACTTCCGGCCTCACCGCTGCCGGGTGTCTTTATGTCCATAATGACTATTGCCCTTGGGTCAAGAACACTGATATCCTTGCTGCCGTTGGTCTCCACAAGCACCTTTTTTTTAAAACCCTTGTCAAGAAGGGCTTTTAGAAGTACCGGGGTCTCCTCCTGCTCAAGGGGCTCGCCCCCGGTGACCTCCACCACCTCAGTATCCGCGCGCACGGCTTCATCCACCAGCGAGTCAATGGTATAGTCCTCGCCCTCTTCGTAGGCATAGGTGGTGTCGCAGTACAGGCAGCGCAGGTTGCAGCCAGAGAGCCTGATAAATGTACAAGGGAGCCCTGCATACGTGCTCTCTCCCTGTATGGAGGTGAATATCTCACAGATACGAAGCAATTCCCTGTATTCCTTTCAGTTCCATCTGTACAAATATACCACGGGGCATATATGTTAATTGCTGGAGATGTCTTTATTGTTTATCATGTAATGTCTCACGCAATGCCTCACGGACCTCTTCCCACGTGGATACATGCTCGCCCGTGCCCTCTTTGTCAAAGGTAAATACCTTCACATCCCTCTCCAGTACCTCTCCCATCACGACCGGGCCCGTTACAATGGCCTCAACGCTCAGGCCCATCCGCCTCAGGCGCCTTATTGACCTGCCCTTCTGATATAGAGTCACAGGCATGGCGGGGAATCCATTGTCCTTCAGCCACTTGCGCGCAAGCTTAAGGCCAAAAAGACGAGAATGCAGATATATTATCTGATACCTGGACCCAAGCGCCTTAAGAACTTCCAGGGCATCATCGCGAGGGTTATGTCCGATGGGGTCCTTGAACAAGGCCCCTGCCACATCCACGAGCAGCACATTTGTGCCGGGCTCAGCAACAAGAAGCAACCCCTTGTCCTCATCGCCCCCTGAACGCGCAAGAATCTCATGAAGGCCCTTTTGCTTTGCCGTAAACTCCATATAAGCCACAGCGTCTCCCCCTGAGAGGGTCTTCCCAAGCGCCTTGCCGGAAACAGAGAACTCCACCAACTCGCCGCCTTCAGCGAAAAAAGTCCCGCCAGTCCTGGCGGAAAGCATTACAGTGCTGCCCTTGACCGTAACCATGTCACGCACCTCCACCGAGGCGGACGCAACAAGAGGGGCCATTATAGGGAACAGGGCCAGCGCAAAAGCGAGCGCCAGCGTGAATGCAGGCTTACTTGAGCAGGAGCTTTCGGACATCACCCACCCGCACGGTTACGCGTGAGGCATCAAGGAATTCCAGGACCGGAAGCGCGTACTTCCTTGTGGTCCCCATGAGATCACGGAACCCGGCAACGGTCATCGAGTCATTGGAAGCAAAATGCTCCCTTAGCACCTTTATCATGCCCTCATACGCCGGCATGCTTATGTAGAACGAGTCGTTCACCCTCTTGATCGAGCCTTCCTCTGCCATGACCTTGAGCACATCAGCAAGCTGCTTGTCCTTTATCCCGAGCTCTGCGGCAAGCTCCTTCCTCTGCGGGGCCTCTATGCCCTTACCCTCAAGGTATTTTTGTATAAGAGCTTTGTCAGAGTCGCTTACTGCGGCGCTGAAGCCCTTAAGCGAGATTATATCCCTCTGTACCGCAACATCGTCCACCATCTCCACGAGAGCCGAGAAAATATGCTGGTCAGCCTTCAGCCTCTCCCTGGCCTCTCCCTTGGCAATCCCCTGGCGCGTGGGGTTGTGGGCGTGGAACTCCTTCAGCATGGACGTCAGGCGTCCCCTGAAGAGCTCAAAGGCGTCCCTGTGCAAAAGGAGGTCGTCAAAACGAAAAAGCACGCCTTCTTTGAGCAGGGCCCTTACCGCCTCGCCAATATCCGGGACCTCGGCCTTGAGCCAGCCCTCCACCCGGTGAATGGTCATGCCCTCAACAGAAGAGTTGGACACCTTTGCGGCGATCCGCTCCCGGATGCCGCCCTTTTCAAGCAGCGGGAGGTCGTCAATGCCGTCACGCCTGCGCCTGCGCCTGGGAGAGGAATCAAGAACCAGACCTCCACCCAAGGTCTCAAGCGGAGACAGCCTCCTTATGACAAACCGGTCACCGGCCTGGGCAACAACGGGTTCGTTGAGCCTGAACTGGCAATATGAGCTCTCGCCCGGGCCCAGCTTCTCTGTGCCATACAGGATAACCCGGGCAACGGTCTCTGAGGTGCCAAGGTGAAAATGGACCTGGCTTCTGGTCTTTACGGGGATTGAATCCTTAAGGAGCTCAAGCCTCGTATCAAGGGCAGTTGTGGTTGAGAACCGTCCGGCCGTCACCACCATGTCGCCGCGTTTCAGCTCGTCCTTTTCAACTCCCTGCAGGTTCACTGCGGTGCGTTGCCCCGCATATGTCTGCTCCGCATGCTTTCCATGGCTGTGGAGGCCGCGCACCTTGGTCTTAAGCCCGCTTGGGAGCACCTCCACCTGCTCATCCACCCGCACTGTGCCTGAGAGCGCTGTGCCGGTGACCACCGTCCCAAACCCCTTGAGCGTAAACACACGGTCCACGGGGAGCCTGAAAAGGCCTTTGGTCGGCTTTGGCTCAACCAGGAGCGCAATGTCCTTTATCCTCTCCCTGAGCATGCCGATGTTCTGGCCTGTCTTTGCGGAGACTGCGACGACCCCGGCGCCTTCCAGAAATGTGCCCTTCACGAATTGCCTTGCCTCGTCCATAACAAGCTCAAGCCAGTCGGGTTCCACCATATCGGTCTTGGTAATGACTATAAGGCCTGCGCGGATCTTAAGCAGGTCGCATATGGCCAGGTGCTCGCGGCTCTGGGGCATTATCCCCTCGTCAGCCGCAATGACCATAAGTACAAGGTCTATGCCCCCGGCCCCTGCAAGCATGTTCTTTACAAGCCTCTCGTGGCCCGGCACATCCACTATGCCGATCAAGAGGTCATCATCAGGGAAAGCAAGGTCGGCAAACCCGAGGTCAATGGTGATGCCGCGTTCCTTTTCCTCTTTCAGTCGGTCAGGGTCTATGCCTGTCAGGGCCTTCACAATGCTGCTCTTGCCGTGGTCTATGTGTCCCGCGGTCCCAAGTATCACATGTCTCATGACAATGATTATAACCCAATCCGGTCACGGACCGGAATTACTAGCTCCCTCTGGGAGCCAACCCTGTAGCCTAATAAAGTTCAACTATTAATTAATAAATTGATTGGCAGGTCTTAATAATCTTTGATGTAGCTTCGAGGTGTTGAAAACATCAACGGTTTCTGATTTAGTGTAGATTTAAGTAAAAAAGTATGAAGTCGCAAGACTCGATCCGAGGAGTACTTCTCTGTACTTCGAATGCTTTTTTGCACAGAAGATACGCTGAATCAGGAAGCGTGGGAAATAAAAGGCCGGTTCGCTCTGATGCGAACCGGCCTTCTGGAAATCAAGCTATACGGATTTAGAACAGATAGGACAACTGCATGCCAACCGACTGCTCTTCAAGGGATATCTTGGCGTCGGAATCGGAATTGAACGCAAACACCTCTTGCATTTCATCCGAGATGTCGTCAGTGCCAGTAAGCTCCTCGCTCCAGGCCTTCATGTAGGCAAAGGCAATGGTCCAGTGGTCGTCGAACTTGTAGTCACCGCCAAATGTTATGTGCTGCTCAACAATTGCCGGGAAAACAAGGTTGTTAAACACATCGGCCTCGTCAATGGGGCTTTCGGCATAGTTATACCCTGCCCTCACTTTGACCTTCTCGTTTACTTCGTACTGCCCGCCGACGGCATAGACGTACTGGTCATCCCATCCGAAATCCAGGTCAATGGAGCTGGACGTATTACCGTCCATGTCCATGAAAGCCCCATCTGGGCCGGAGAAGTTTATCTTGTCATGGGTGGCTGACCAGTTGATCCATTTCACGTCAAGGTCAACGATAATCTTCTCAGTGGGCTTGAAGGCTATGCCAAAGGCCAACTGCTGGGGGTAGTCGAGGTCCATATTGTATGTGCCCGGCTCGCCGGTTGCGCCGCCATAGTTCAGCACGTCGTCCTGGCCAAGCTGGAATTCAGCGTCTTCGAATTCCTGCTCAGAAGAGTATGAAGCGCCAACAGTTATCTTATCGGTCACGTCATACAGAGTCCCAAGGGTGAATCCATATCCCATCTGGCTTGTGGGACGGCCAAGGTCAAAGTTGATGTCAACCGCCTGCGTACCGAACATTGCCGCACCCGCAGGCGTAAGCGGTACGTTATTGAACCTCTGGGTGATGGCCACGGACTGGTAGTCGATGTTCAGCGCGCCGCCAACGCTAAGCTTGGTGTTAACGTTCCATGAAACCGTGGGCGCCATCTTCCAGAACTGGATCGCGCTGTGCCCGGTGTAGGTCACATCGTCGTATGTGCCTTTCGGAGCGCCAAACATCCCGTCAAGGGCTGAACCGGTCATCATCGTGATCTGGCCATAGTCCACACCAAGGCCGCTTGTGCCATACATGCCGCCGCCGAAATACATGTCATCGCGACCAAATGCCGGAGCGGTCCATCCAATTGAGGGAATGCCATACATGTCTGTGCCGCCCTCAGTGCTTTCGCCACCGGCCAATCCATCACCAAGACCGGTGAAATCAACGCTCCTTGTGGGCATGAACGCCGCCATGCTGAAGTCCGCCCTGCTCCCCACACGCGCCATGCCGGCAGGGTTAGTGATGGCTGTCATGGAGTCCATTGGTGCGGCTGTAACCGCCCCGCCCATACTCATCTGGATCTGGCCGATACCAATGAGCTGGTATCCGTTGGTCGCGAATGCTGTGCCTGAAAGGCTGAAGATCATGATCGCGGCCAATAAGAGAATATAATTCTTCCTCATATTGCTTACCTCCTCCAAGTGAATGCCCCATACCTCGTATGGGTGTTTACCCCGTTCTTCAAATTCACCCCACCTAATTTTAAAGCATTTTATTGCTGCTTTACTTTTACATCGGTTTATATTAACATATAGTTATATTTGCAGATGTTTAAGTGTATCACGATTTCAATGGATAGGTCAACTACAATTTTGAAGGAGGATATATGGCAACAAATCTGGATTTCAAAGGCTTGGCGTGTCCCATGCCTATCATGAAAACCGCCATGGCCTTTAAAAAGGCTGCATCAGGCGACGTTTTCGAGATAGTCTCGGATGACCCGGGATTCGAGCCGGACATCACGGCATGGTGCAGCGAGACAGGCAACCCGTTAAACGGTATCACCAAGGACGGCAATCTCATTATTGCCACAATCACAAAGAAGTAACTCCAGGAGGGAAGGATATGAGCACTGACACGGAAGTTTCAAGCCAGGCACAGGCACTTGAAGAGCGCATAGCGAAGCTTGAGGAAAAGAACGGCAACCTTACCATGGCCCTCTTGAGCGGGGACTTTGACAAGGCCATGGGCGCATTTATCATCGCAAACGGCGCGCTGGCCATGGGCAAGGAAGTGTCCATATTCGTCACTTTCTGGGGGCTGGACGTTATCAAGAAGCCGAGCTTCAGCACTGCGGGCAGGGGTTTCCTCGAGAAAATGGTCCTCTGGATGCGCCCCAAAGGCCCGGGCAAGCTGCCCACAAGCAAGATGAACTTCGCGGGCATAGGCCCAAAGCTCTTCAACTTCATGATGAAGCAAAAGAACGTGGAGGGCCTTGGTTCCCTTATCACCATGAGCCAGGAATTCGGCGTGAAGATCATCGCATGCCAGATGTCCATGGACCTCATGGGCATAAAGAAGGAAGACCTTATCGACGGCGTGGAAGTGGGCGGCGTTGCCGCTTTCCTGAGCGAATCCTACAAATCCAATACAACATTGTTCATATAGGAGAAAACACAGGATGGCAGACAAGATCGTTTATGTAATATCCCGGGACCCAAAGGAATATACAGAAGTGGTTTCCGCGGTTTTTGCCCAGGCCCTCACAGCCCTGGCATTTGACAATGAGTGCGAGATCTTCCTGATGGGAGAGGCAGTGAACATTGTCAAGAAGGGCGCGACAGAAGGCCTCAAGTTCAAGGAATTCGAATCAGTGGACACAATGGTTGGCAACTATATTGAGATGGAGGGAAAACTCTTCATCTGCCACCCCTCAAGCGACGCCAGAGACCTCCACGCTGATGACTGCATAGACGGTGTGGAGTTCGTGAACGCCTCAAAGCTGCTTTTAAGCGGCAAGGCTTCGGACGCTCTTTTCACATTCTAGCCACGAACTTCCCCACTGGGCCTGCGCACCATACATGCACGGGCCCCTTTTTTATCGAGGCCCTGCCATGTCCTTATAAGTGTTATACAACAAAGGCAATCATGCTATAATTACCTATCATGATCGTGGAAATAGCGCTGATAACCATTGCCGTGGTGGTGGCCC
>DAOWET010000147.1 GCA_030638335.1 Nitrospirota bacterium | reverse complement strand
TGGCTCTTTGTGCTTGCATGAGAAAGCTTCTTGTGATCGCGCTTGGTGTCCTGAGAAACGGAGTTCCATATCAGGAGGACTGGGTGAGCAAGAGACCTGTGTAAAATAATGCTTGACTCTGATCACAGAATCTCCGTCAGGCGGGAGAACTTTCGCTGAAAAAGTAGAAAAAGAATAAATAGAAATTCTTATTTAAAA
This sequence comes from Nitrospirota bacterium, assembly GCA_030638335.1. Classification (GTDB taxonomy): domain Bacteria; phylum Nitrospirota; class Thermodesulfovibrionia; order Thermodesulfovibrionales; family JdFR-86; genus DAOWET01. Next base: position 5,317 of record DAOWET010000147.1, on the reverse strand, counting down.
GAAATCTTTGATTCTTTGCCCTTTTCGTCTATGCCGCCAAGCGTGAACGCCGGGGCTTTGGAACCTTCTTTAAGCATGATAGAACCTCATTTTTCGTATATTATTTAATTCCGGCATAAATACATTTAAAAACATCAATCAAAAAATATTACTTTACTGCATTTCTAAGTTCATCTAAATAATAATCAGGCCATTTAAACAAGCTGAAATTATATTCTTTATAATATCTCGCATATAATACCATGGCAAGGTTATGACCAATGTCATTATGTACTTCAACGCCAACGTTATTTATATATTTCGAAAAAAATGATTCAGCAAAAGACAAACTAATTTTCTTTAATTTTTCATCAAGATTCTTTATAGTATCAAGTTGCATAATATTAGAAATATAAATTAGATCAGCGTCTCCAGTATATATGTCATCTGTAATAATTATAGTTCCAGTTTTTTCTGCAGTTCTATTAATTTTTGAAGCAACAGACGAACTACTAAGGTAATTTCTAATAGATAATGAGTCAATTGGAATATTTAAATCAGATTTTAATATTTTATCAGAAATGCTTGCACTTGCTTTAATTTGAGCATCTCTCAAATCAGAAAACTGTTCATCTGCTAACTCTAACAAACCAGATAACCGTATAAGCTTTCTTCTATATTCCAAGGGAACTTCGAATTCTCTCTTATATTGCAGCTTATGAGATATTGCAGCCCAAGCATGTTGCAAAACAGTTCTTACTTGAATCTCACAGTGTATATTTTCAAAGCGCTTCCATTCAGTTACTTTCTTTCTTTTCCCTTTTAGTTTAATTATCTTATGAACTGATAGATATCCGAACTTGTCCTCACCCAACTCATTTTTTTTATCTATACTCATATTCTCAATAATATAAAACTCTTTCTTTAGCAAATTACAGACAACGTCAATATCACTGTCGTAATATAAAATGACTCTAACACCAGCAATATCTGGTAATTCTTCAAAGGGACTCTTATATTTTTTCCCAGGCCTCTGTAACTTTTCTTTGAAACTATCCACAGTTTTGGCACGTTTCTCAATACCGGAATACGAGACATTATTAATTTGTAATAATTCATTAATTAGTTCAGCTAATTTAGCTGAAAAACTCTCATACAAAGACCTATTGCTTGAATATTCAGAAACCCACTTTTCGATTTTTTCACTCATATAAAATATTATCCGCCAATCGAACTCATGGAGTCGATGGATTTATTGTCCTTTGGGTCTTTGAGGTAATTGCCCTCGGGCTTGGTGTCCAGGGCGAGTTTAAAGAGCCGCCTTATCTCCTTATCGCTCGCTCCCTCGCGCATGGGGGCAAGAAGGTCAATTTCAGTCTTGTTGAACAGGCACGGCCTTATCTTCCCAACAGCCGTGACCCTCATGCGGTTGCAGTCATAACAAAAACTGTGGCTTACCGCACTTATGAACCCTATAATCCCTTTTGCACCGTCCAGGGTAAAATTCCTCGAAGGGCCCCTGCCCTTGAACTGCCTTTTCTCCAGCTTTCCAAGCTCGGCCTCTATCCGCTCCTGCACCTCCGCGCTCTTCACGCATTTCTTGTCATCCCAGTCCCGGCGCGAGGGCATAAGTTCGATGAACCGCACATGCACCGGACGCTCCACGGTCATCCGCGCGAACTCCACCACCTCGTCGTCGTTTATGCCCCTGATAGGCACGATGTTGAGCTTGATGGGAGAGAGCCCCGCGCGCTCGGCCTCATCTATGCCGCTTGTCACGCGCTCAAGTTCGCCGCCGCCCGTGATCTTCTTGAACCTCTCGGGCCGCATGGTGTCCAGGCTCACGTTCAGGCGGTCAAGACCGGCCTCCTTAAGCTCGCGCGCTCGCGCGCCAAGGAACATGCCGTTTGTGGTAAGCGAGAGGTCGGGCACGCCTGCGGCCTTGATACCCCGGACGAGGTCTATTATGTCCTCCCTTAAAAGAGGCTCCCCGCCTGTGAGGCGCACCTTATGGACACCAAAGTCCCGGGCCACGCGGACTATTCGCAAGACCTCCTCGCCTGTGAGCACCTCGTTGGTCTTGAAGGTCTTTGGCTTCATGTGCGGCATGCAGTAGGTGCAGCCCAGGTTGCACTTGTCCGTGATGCTTATGCGCAGGTAGTCTATCTCGCGCTTAAATCGGTCTTTAGCCATCTGAGGTCAGGGTATCTCCGGTCGTTTTATTTTGATCTCATCGCCTGTGAGCGCGTCTGTCAGAAAAACCTTAAGCGCAGCCTTCTCCTTATCACTCAGGCCAAGTTTTTTTAACTCTCGGTTATCAGGCCCACCGCCCTGGTCATAGAAATCTATTACCTCTTCTATGTTATCAAATATGCCGTTATGCATGTAGGGGGCTGCGGCTTATTCTGCCGTAGATGCCGTGAATCAGATCATTTACGCTTGAGCCTTATTAATTCTTCATCCACGACCTTTTTAAAATACTCATAAGGGCGGTTGCCCAGGTACTTCTTTCCGTTTATAAAGAAGGCCGGAGTGCTGTAGAGGTCCATGTCCAGCGCAAGCTGCGTGTCGCGCTCGATGATCTCCATGTGCTTCATCTTCTCAAGGGCCAACAAGAACCTGCCGCTGTCCAGGCCCGCCTTTGCAGCGTACTGGATAAGGCTTGCCTTGTCGAGCCTGGGGGAGCTCTCTAACATCAGGTTGTGCATCTCCTCCAGATACCCCTGCTCCCAGGCCGCAAGCGAGGCCTCGGCCGCCATGTGCGAGAAATCCCTGTAGCGGTATGGGTACATCTTCAGCACGAGCTTTACTTTTCCATCATAATCCTTGAGCAACCTGTGGATGGCCGGACCGACCCCCGCGCAATGCGGTCACTGGTAGTCCAGGAACTCTATGATCGTGACCGGGGCGTCCTTTGCGCCCAGATACGGCGAGCCCTCCACGGATATGTCGTAGAGGTTTTCATCAGCAAGTGCGGGAGCGGCCAGAACGAATGAGGACATGACCACCGCCAGTGCAAGAAGTTTGAAGAAATTCATGTCTTTCCCCCGGTTTTTCCGCCCACACACACAGGCGGGAATGAAACGCCGGGAGCCCTTTTTAATCCAGGCCCCCGGCGTCCGTTATGCTTCTATGCTACCAAAAATGGGCAAAGTGCATGGCCCTTAATCCAGCCCTTCCTCCTTTACCCACTTGCCGTACTTCTTCTTCGCGAAGCTCAGCGGCACGTCGCCCCGGGTCATGATGCGGAATGTGCCGGGGTTGGCTGCCGTCGCAAGGTAGATATGCAACGGTAGAGCCACCACCATGAGGAAGAAGGTCAGCGAGTGGAACAGGTGCGCGAAGGCCATGGAACTCCCAAGCCAGAGCATGAAGCCCGTAAGGGAGATAAGGCCGCCGCAGCCGACCACGATGATCAGGAAGAAAAGCTTCTGACCCATGTTCATCTTCCCCGAAGGCGGGACCTCCAGTGACTTGTCAAAGTAGCCGCCAAGCACCGAGAGCCACTTCTTGTCGTCGTCGTCAAAGCTCAGCGCCTCGCCGATGTAGCTGGCGATGGAGATGGCGGCCGATATGGCAAAGGCTACCCCGAACCACTTGTGGAAGACGCTGGCCCAGGCATTGCCGCCAAAAGCGGTGTTCATCCAGTTCAGCGCGCTGTACATGAAACCGAAGCCGGTAAACGTCAGGACAAAGAAGCTCACCAGCAGAACGAAATGGTTTACCCGCTCAAAAGCGGTGGTCTTCTGTACCATCTTCATTATGCGTCACCTCCTTCATCCGTGACCTCGTCCGGGCCGATGCTCAGGTAGTGGACAAAGGCCCCGGCTACCGAAGCACCTACGCCGATGGCGGTGAGTGGTTTCAGGAAGTTGCGCCAGAAACTCACACCGCCTGGCAGGCCAGGGGAGCCCTTGAAACCGTAGTACTCGGGGGCTTCCTTAAAGGCGTAGAGCACTCCGAGGCCACTAAGGGAGTTCTCCCCGTAGACGCTCTTGTAGCCCATGCCCTTGGCCTTTGCGATGAGCGCGTCCCTGTCGCCGTAGCTGATGGCCCCGGTGGGGCATGTCTTTGCGCACAAGGGGGCCAGGCCCGCGGGTGTGCGGTCAAAACACAGGTGGCACTTCGAGATCTTCGTGTTCTTGTCAAAGCGGGGGATGTCAAAGGGACAGCCCACGCTGCAGAGCTTGCAGCCGATGCACTTTGCCTTGTTGTAGACCACCGCGCCGTCTCTTGTCTTGCCGATGGCGCCCGGCACGGGACATATCCTCAGGCATCCGGGGTCCCCGCAATGCATGCAACGCTGGCTGATGAAGAGCCACTCCTGCCCCTTCTTCTCCTTCGGCTCAATGAACTTTATCTTGTTCCACGTATTGGCGTTGAGGTCCGGCGGGTTCTCATAGGTCCCGCTGTTGCTGGTGCGGTCGGCAGGGAGCTTGTTCCACTCCTTGCACGCCACCTGGCAGCCCCTGCACCCCATGCAGAGTTCCGGGGTGACGAGCAGGCCTATGCGCTTCCTTGTGATATCAACTCCGCTTAGTTTTTCCATGTTGGCCATTATTCATCACCCCCTTAAGCCTTCTGGACGTTGACCATAAAGGCCTTCGTCTCAGGGATCATGGTGTTCGCGTCCCCGATGTTCGGGGTCAGGAGGTTCGAGCTGTCGAATCCGCTGCCGTCCTCGGGGTATTGCCAGCCGAAGCACCATGGCAGGCCCACTTGATGGACAGTGCTGTCCATGATCTTGAACGGCTTGAACCTCTCGGTAACGATGGCGATTCCCAGGACCTCTCCGCGCGCGGAGGAGATCTTCAGCTTGTCGCCATTGCGTATGCCCTTCTCCTTTGCCAGTTCCCTGCTCAGTTCGCAGAAGTTCTGGGGCTGCATCTCCAGCAGCCAGGGCTGGTGCCTTGTCATCACGCCCGTCTGCCAGTGCTCGGTCACACGGTATGTGCTGGCCACGTAGGGGAAGCGCGTGTCGCAGGAAGCGAACTCGTCCCCGAATATCTTCGAGGCCGGGTTGATCCTCGTGCCGTGCAGCGGGTTTTCCTGTAGCGGGCACTCAAGAGGCTCGTAGTGCTCGGGGAATGGACCGTCCGCCCGGCCGGGGCCAAAGATGCTGGCCACGCCGTGGGGCTTCATGATGAAGGCCTTCTTTGTCTTGGCCTTGTTGCTTAGAGGCGGCCATCCGCCATCAGGCACATCACCCCTCCACTTGGCCCCGTCATACCAGATGACAGGCTTGTGCGGGGCGCGCGGCTTGCCGTTCTCGTCAACGCTTGCGCGGTTGTAGATAATGCGGCGGTTAACGGGCCAGCACCACGACCATTTCGGGTAG
>DAOWET010000012.1 GCA_030638335.1 Nitrospirota bacterium | reverse complement strand
CTTTTTTCTTCTTAGCCATTATATATCCTCCCAGGGGGCTTACTGTTCGCTGAGCGCGTTTGGATGGCGGCTCTTCCACTCATCAAATGACACTGCCTCCTCGGGCAGATAGGTCTTCTGGCGCTGGAACAGAAGGTCCCAGTCCACCTCGTGTCCGTCAAACTCCGGGCCGTCCGTGCACGCAAACATGTTCTTGCCTCCCACAGAGACGCGGCACCCGCCGCACATGCCCGTTCCATCAACCATTATCGGGTTAAGGCTCACCATCGTCTTTATTCCATAAGGTTTTGTCGCAAGAGACACGAACTTCATCATGATCGACGGGCCTACGGCCAGAGCGAGGTCACAGCCGTTGTCTTCTATTTCCTTTGTAAGGGCTTCAGTGACGAGGCCCTTGTGTCCTTTGCTGCCGTCGTCGGTCGTGACAATGACCTTGTCGCATACATCCGCCATTTCCTTCTCATAGATGAGCAGGTGCTCGTTTCGGGCGCCCATGACAGTCACTACAGAGTTGCCTGCCGCCTTCATTGCTTTTGCGATAGGGTAGAGCGGGGCGACCCCGAAACCGCCTCCAACCAGCACCACTTTGCCGAAGTTGTCCACGTGGGTGGGCTCGCCCAGGGGGCCGCAGACGTCGAGGATATTGTCCCCGACATCGAGCAGGGACAGTTCTCCCGATGTCTTGCCTATCACCATTATGATAAGGCTGATCGAACCGTCCTCGGGGTTTATGTCAGCAAGCGACAGGGGGATGCGCTCGCCCTGTTCGCTGGGCCTGACAATTACGAACTGTCCTGGCTGGGCCTTTTGAGAGATGAGAGGCGCTTCCACCTTGAAGTAGAAGACATCAGGTTTGCGTATGAGCTTTTTCTCAAGTATCTTTGGCATAAAAACGTCCTCCAGAGGTTGGTTTCTCGAATTTTCATGCTATCTGCAACAGAGCCGTAAAAGCTGTGGGGAATCAAGCTGTTGGCCCGGAAAGGGCTATTTCCCTTTATGTATTATGAGGGAAAGCGGTATGGGGTTGTCCAGTAAAATAATCTTATGAAAGTATATGAATTAATAACTATGAATGCATATTATTTAATATTTGAGTTTCTGCGGAATATCAGTAGATCACAGGCCTGAAAAGCCAGATGTTCCACTTGCCGCCACGGTTTGAGACAAAGATGATATGTTTCCCTGTGCGGTCAAAGGTGGGAAGGATGTCCATGGAGCCGTTCGTTGTGAGCTGGATGCGCTGGGTGCCGTCCGTGGCCATTAGCCAGATGTCATAGTTCCTGCGTTTGTTGGAGTCCACGTTCTCGTTGGAAGAATATACTATCCACTTGCCGTCGGGTGACCACATGGCACCCTTGACGCAGTAGTCCTCGTTCATTGTAAGCTGGGTCTCGCTGTCGCCCTCAACGGTCATCTTCCATATCTGGTACACTCCCTCGTCAGCGTCGGGGTTTTCCTCGTCACATGACCTGTCGCTCTCTTTCCGCAGGAACGCAATCCACTTGCCGTCGGGTGAGATGCGCGGGTCCTTGCCCTCGCGGAGCTGTGTGGCAAGCCTGCCCTGTGTGTCAACGGTCCAGACCTGTGGTTCCGAGGACCCGTCAGGGATGGACGTGTAAGTGACAAGGTCCTCTGCGCGGGAGGCATATGGGGAATAGTCATCTGCCGGAGTGCTTGTTATAAGACGCAGGCCGCCTCCGCCGTCAACGTTGAGCATCCAGATCTTCGTATTCCTCCCTGACCGGTCCGAGCTGAAGACGACCTTGCCCCCGTCGCGTGTATAGCTGGGCCCTGTGTCTATGCGATTGCCGTAGGTAAGGCGGGTCTTGGCAAAAGAGCCTATGCGCTGCTTCCATATGTTGCTTGTATATATTTCTGACAGTAGAGTGGTCTTCTTGTTCTCAGTCTTGAAGACTTCCTCTATTTTTTCGGTCATGCTGTAGGCGATTATGTCGTCCACGGGAGAATAGTCGAGGAACCCGTAATAAACGTCGTCCTTGTCGTTATTGGTGACACGGGACACGCTCTTTACATTGGGGGAACGCTCTATTACATCGAGGTAGGCCCATGTCTTTTTCTGCACGTATTTCAGGCCTGTTGCTTCTGTAAGGCCGACGCGCTCCACATTCTCTTTCACGTCAATAAGGTCAACAGGGACAATGCGTTCCTTGGGAGCGGCGCAATTGATCAGCATCAATGCGGAGACAACCAGAAGAAAAGTTTTAAGAAGCGCCTGGCCTTTCATGCACAATACCCCCATCAAGTATTTATAAAACCTTTATTAATATACTATTTAAGGTGCTGGAAGTCAAATTTATCAAGGGGTTTTAACATCCTGAGCAGGATCGCCAGGGACAGGAGCCAAGGGGCTGTTCGACTCTTCCTCTTGCTGAGGCGAGGGCGGGACAATATCCTTGTAGCACTCTTCATGCCTGACAGGGCCAAAGGCGGGAGAGTCCCAGACGTACTGCCAGTCGGAGTACCCAAGGGCCACGGCCTTGTTGAGCCAGATGCATGTGTCAAGAGGGGCTCCGCGCACCGCGCTCAGTTCGCTCATTGCGATAATTATGTCAATAAAGCCCGGGTCCTTCTCCAGGACCATAGAGAAATCCTCCTCAGCCTGCCGGTACATCTCCGCAGCCACATATGCAGAGCCCCGGTGGACATATCCCTGGACAAGGTCAGGACGCAACTCTACAGCCCTGTTGTAATCAACCAGTGAACGGAAATACTTGCCCGTGTCAAAGTACACCTTGCCCCTGTTCAAGAGGGCCTCATAGTAATCGGGGTCGAGTTTTATTGATTCGTTGTAGCTTTTAAGGGCTTCGCTGGTCCTTCCGGTGCGGGCCAGGAAGTTGGCATGGTTGTAATGCATCCTGGGGTCGTCAGGGGCGAGTTCAACCGCGAGCGCTGAGTCACGAAGCGCCATATCATGCTTGCCGGCATTGAAATACGCCAGCGCGCGCATGGTAATGATGTCTGATGGCGGCACGGGCTCGGATGAGATTATCTCAGAGAAAGCGTCTGCGGCCTGCATATGATCACCGATGAAAAAGTGGGCGAATCCCCTGCTCTCGGCAAGGCGGATGGAGAGCTTCGGATCTATGCTCCCGGCGCGCTCAAGGTCTTCCACTGATCTCTTAAAGTCATCTGTCTCAAAATACATAAGCCCTCTTGCGGCATAAGCGTCCGCTGAATCAGGGTCGAACCTCAGGGCCCTGTCATAGAAGCTCAGGGCCTTCTCGAACTGTCCCTGTGCTGCGTAGATGTCAGCCAGCCCTACATGAGCCGCAACGCTCTTTGGAAAGCGCTTTATCGCGCTTACGAAATCATTGCCGGCCTTTGAGTGCAGTTCCATGGAGAGGTGAATATTGCCACGCTCGATCAGAGGCTCCGGGCTTGAGGGGTCTGCATCAGCGGCAGCGGCAAGGTCGTCAAGTGCCTGTCCTGTTTTTCCTGTCTCAATGTAAACCCTTGCCCTGAGCATGAGGGCCCGGTAGTGAGAAGGATCAATAGAGAGGGCAAGGGAGAGGGCCTCAATGGACCGGGCGTGCCGGCTCGCGCAATAAAAGGCAACGCCCCTCACATATTGGCTGTAAGGGCCGGTGTCAGCAGGGCTGGTGTCTTTGTTCAGGCCCTTCAGGGCATTCTGATATGAGGTGATATCAATACCCTCAATGCATGGCTTTTCATTAATGGCTTGTGTCCTTTGGATGGATTCGGAAGGCACGCAGCCGGATATGGCAGCCAGCAGGGCAAGTGTTATTAATGCGCGTAATTTCATATCAGCTTTGAGAATACGTAAATACCTGAAGGCTTGTCAAGAAATCAGATGGAAAAAACAAGAGAGGAGGTGCGTATTAGCACCTCCTCTCTTGTTTGTCAAGGTAAAGCTGCTCAGGGCTATTCGCTACCTGCGCCCTTGTGGGGAGCGGCTCCGTGTCCTGCTTCGATCTCGCGGCGCGCGGCCATGTCCATGAGCACCTTCTCTGTGCCGAACTTGCCGGGCTCGTACTTCCTGAGCTTGAGGCCGTCGCGCGCTGCATCGATGGTGTCAAAGCACCACTGGAGCATCTTCTCAGGGTCGGGCTCAAAGGCCAGGGCACCGCTGAAGCGCTCCATCCAGACGTCGGTCATGATGCGTGTGACTTCCTTGCTTGCCCCAACAGGGGATTCTCCGCCGAAAATGCACGGAACGCCGGAGGCGGCAAAGTAGCAGCCAATGGCTATTGCCTTCTCGCTCATCCACTCTGGCGCGATACCAACGGCAGGCATGCCGGCGATCTCGTCAGAGAGACCGCCCTCTGCGGCCATTGCCGAGACGATGGTCAGTATGCGGGTGTTGTCCACGCATGAGCCAAGGTGCAGGATGGGGGGGATGCCGATGGCCTCGCAGACCTCGCGGAGGCCGGGACCCGCATTCTCAAGGGCCATCTCCGGGGTGAGGTATCCGGCTGTGGCGCAAGCTCCTGAGCCGCAACCCGTGGACACGACGAGCACGTCCTGCTTGATGAGCTCGGTGACTAAAAAGCGGTGTGTGCCGGTGGCGGGAACTCGCGGGTTGTCGCAGCCGGCAAGGCCCACAACACCGCGTATGCGGCCGGCCATGATGGCGTCGTTCAAGGGACGGAAAGAGGCCCTCCAGCGCCCGCCCTGCATGTACTCGATGTACTCGTGCGAGAAGCCGGCGATGACCGGGAACTTCCGGGTCACGTGGTCGCCTTCCGTCTTGCGGTTGGGGTAGTTTTCAATGGCCACCCTGAGAATGGTCTTGGCCGTCTCGTATGGGTGGTGTTCGTCGTACTCGATGTGCTCGGCGCCCTTCATTTTTGCTTTGGGGCTTGTGGTTATGATCTTCGTGTGGAAGTTCTTTGCGATCTTCACAAGCCCGGGCATGATGCACTGGACATCAACGCTCATCGCGTCGATAAGGCCCGAGGCAATGCCGAGTTCCTGGTTGGTGAACCCGCCGGTGGTGGGGATGCCATGGCGCATGAGGACTTCGTTTGCCGTACAGCACATGCCGCCGATGTTCACGCCCTTTGCGCCCTTGCTCTTTGCCAATTCCACGATCTCGGGGTCAGTGGACATTGCCACTATCGCCTCTGCAAGTGTGGGCTCATGGCCGTGCACGACCATATTGACCTCGTCCTCCTTGAAGATGCCGAGGCTCGCCTCTGCCTTGATGGGCGTGGGCGTGCCAAAGAGGATGTCCGTGACGTCGGTGGAGATCATCGAGCCCATCCAGCCATCTGCGAGGCCTACCTTGAGTGCGCCAAGCAGAAGGTGGTCAGGGTCATGGTCAACGCCGATGCAGGTCCTGTGAAGGGCCTCCACCACCTCGCGGTCAACCGCGCGAGGGACGATGTCCCACTTCTTCCAGCGCTCAAGTGTCTTCTCGGGCACGCGCTTGATGTAATTGAAGTCTCCTTCGATCCTGCCGAAGTCCTCGAGCATCTTTGTGGCCACTTCTTCGGGCACCTTCTCGACGGGGCTCCCTTCGCCGAACTCCACGCCTGTGTGACCGGCGACCTCGTTGAGCTTCGTCTCCTCAGTGAGCTTGACGTCCTTGGCATCGCCCCTTGCAACG
>DAOWET010000026.1 GCA_030638335.1 Nitrospirota bacterium | reverse complement strand
GCGAACTTTTTGGTCATGAAAAGGGGGCCTTCACCGGCGCGCATAAAAGAAAATCCGGTAAGTTCGAAGCAGCCGATGGCGGGACGATCTTTCTTGATGAGATCGGGGACCTGAGGCCCGAACCCCAGGCAAAGATATTGCGGGTGCTTCAGGAAAGGCGTTTCGAGAGGGTCGGTGCAACGGATGAGATAGAGGTGGACGTAAGGGTGATTGCCGCAACGAACAAGGATTTGGAGCTGGCTATAGGTGAAGGTGATTTCAGAGAGGATCTTTATTACCGCCTGAACGTGATTCCCATTGAGATCCTGCCCCTGAGGGAAAGAAAGGAAGACATCGTTCCCCTCGTGAACCATTTCCTTGAAAAGTGCCGAAAGAGGTCGTCCCGCAATGTAAGGTTTTCAAAAGAAGCCTTTGCAGCACTTCTGGAATATGACTATCCGGGCAATGTCAGAGAACTGGAGAACATCGTCGAGCGATGCGTGACCCTTTCCGTTTCCGGCATTGTGGAGTTTGACGATCTTCCCTCCAATGTTCTTGGCGAAACTCCTGCTTCCCCATTGCCAGGGCTTTCAAGCGTGGCATCCATGGCTGAAAGGGACTATATCTTGAAAATATTATCCATCACCCAGGGCAACAAGACCAAGGCCGCCGAGATGCTTGGTATCAGCCGGAAAACCCTCTGGGAAAAGCTCCGTTCACATGAGACAGAAGGCTGACCGTTTAGTTTTCGTAACATCTGTACAGCTTAATTCACCGTCACTGCCGGGATTATCCATTAATTTCAGACTCTTACGCTTGTACGACAGATTCCCTCATATTATTGCCAAGTGTTTCGAAAACGTAACGCCATAATTTCAAGTCTTCTTTAAAATCAATGACTTACAAACTGGCACGGCAATTGCTTTTTGTCTAGTGGAGGAGGACTGCCATGTTTGGACTCGGAGTTGGTGAGTTGTCAATCATTTTGTTGATTCTGGTCTTGCTATTTGGCGCATCCAGGCTCCCGGGAATTGGCAGAGGACTTGGCTTGGGCATTGGCAGTTTCAAGCTGGCGGTTTGGGGATTCGGACGAGATGAGCGAGCTGTTCCAGGAGTCCAGGATACTGACCTAACAGTGGAGCAAGATGGTCTACGAGCTTGTTTAGATAGCCAACCTTATCTCGGTCTTGGCCAGCAAGGTATGGAGTTAATTAAACTCTAATATTATTGATTAAAATAAAGGGGTTTACAAGAAAATAAACCTGTGAGACAATTGGGAATTAACGCATAATCTTATTAAAAGGAGGGAAGAATGAAGATCAAACGCAGGGATTTTCTCAAAGTCAGTGCAGCCGCTGGCGCAGTGGCAACGCTGGGTATACCGAAGCTCAACGCTTTTGCCGAGGGAGAGATGAAAAAAGACCTCGGCACGGCAAAGGGCGAGTGGATGCCCACAACATGCCAGGGCTGCACAACCTGGTGTCCGGCGGAAGTGTTTGTGCAGGACGGCAGGGCGGTCAAGGTGAAGGGAAACAGGCACTCGAAGCAAAACGACGGGTTTCTCTGCCCCAAGGGTCCCATCTCGCTCCAGCAGCTTTATGACCCGGACCGGGTGAAGGTCCCTATGAAGCGGACCAACCGAAAGAAGGGCCGAGGTATTGACCCCAAGTTCGTGCCCATCAGTTGGGACGAGGCACTTGATACCATCGCCGAGAAGATGATGAAACTCCGCAAGGCAGGAGAGCCCGAGAAGTTCATGGTCATGCGCGGTCGCTACACCTACATGCGCGATACCATCTATGCGGCTCTTCCGAAGGTTTTCGGCTCCCCCAACGGTATTTCCCACAGCGCCTCATGCGCGGAGGCTGAGAAGTTCGGCTCATACTTTACCCACGGGTATTGGAGCTACCGTGACTACGACCTCGACAACACGAAATACGTGCTCATATGGGGTGCCGATCCCCTGAGTAGCAACCGGATGATACCGGCTACGATCAAGCGATTCGGCGATGTTTTGGATAGGGCAACCGTTGCTGTGGTTGATCCTAAGCTGAATACATCTGCCTCCAAGGCGCAAGAGTGGCTGCCTGTCATCCCCGGCACAGACGGAGCCCTTGCCTCCGCAATCGCTCACGAGATACTCGTCAGTGGGCTTTGGAGCAGGGAGTTCGTTGGAGATTTCAAGAAGGGCAAGAACCTTTTCAAAAAAGGCAAGACTGTTGATGAAAGTGCCTTCGAGGAAAAACACACCAATGGACTCGTCAAGTGGTGGAACATCGAACTCAAGGACAAGGACGCCAGTTGGGCTGAGAAGATCACTGGCATTGACGACAAGCAGATCAAGCGTATTGCCAAGGGCATGGGTAAAGCGGCGCCGAATGTCTGTGTATGGATGGGACCTGGCGCTGCCATGCATGTCAGGGGCGCCTACTCGGCCATGGCCGTCGAAGCACTGGCTGGGCTCATGGGTTCCATAGACCATAAGGGCGGTTCAATGGGAACCTCAACGATCCCGGTTAATAAGATACCCGAGTACGGAAAGTACCAGGACGAACTTGCCAAGAAGCACTCGAAGATGCAGAAGATAGACCAGAGGGGTTATCTGGAACTTCCCGCCCTGAAAAAGGGAAAATCCGGCGGCGGCGTTGTGACCAACAACGTGGCAAGCGCCATGCTCGCAAAGGACCCCTACGATATCAAGGTGGCTATAGGCTACATGAACAATTTCGTGTTCTCCAACACAGGCGCGCAAATCTGGGAAAAAGCACTTGAGAAACTCCCATTTTTCGCCCATGTCACGACCCATGCCTCGGAGATGACCCAGTACGCTGACATCGTGATTCCGTCGACCATCACGATGTTCGAAAAGCTCGGCTATGTCAAGGCCAAGGCCAATGGTTACGCCACCTGTACTCTCGTGCAGCCTGTGGTCAAGCCGCTCTGGGACGTCAGGGCAGACGAGACGGAGGTCGTTTGGGACCTAGCGCTGAAGCTAAAGGAAAAAGGATTTGCCAATCTCGACGATTATCTCCGCAAAGAGTACAAGGATCCCGAGACCGGCATGGAGCCCACGAATGGCTTGGAGTTCGCCGAGTACAACCTCAAGATCCAGACTGCGCCTCTCTGGGACGGCAAGAAGGATGTGGGCGGAGATAAGATAAACGGTTGGCAGGCGTTCTTGGCGCGCGGCATGTGGAACTCCTCGAAATACAAACACAAAGCACGCTGGGGCAAGTTCAAGACCAAGACCCACAAGTTTGAGTTTTACAGTGAAACCCTCAAGGAGGCTCTTGAAAAGCACGCCAAGAAGCACCATACTGATGTGGACGGAGTCATGAAGGTCACAAATTACACCGCACGCGGAGAACTCTGCTTCGTGCCCCACTACGAGCCCCCCTTTCGCCATGGGGACGAGAAGAACTATCCCTTTGTGTTCATCGACTATAAGAGCCGCCTGAACCGCGAGGGCAGAAGCGCCAACGCCCCCTGGTACCAGGAGTTCAAGCATGTGGACATCGGTGACGTGGGTTGGGACGATGTGTTGAAAATTAATCCCAGTGACGCAAAGAAGCTAGGGATCAAAGACGGAGACATGGTGAAACTCACCTCTGTTACCGGTACCTACAAGCTTAAGGCCAAGCTCTGGGAGGGCGTCCGGCCCGGCTGTGTGACAAAATGCTACGGCCAGGGACATTGGGCCTATGGCAATGTTGCGGCCAAGGACTACAAGAAGGCTATCGCCCGAGGGGTTAACAACAACGAGATAATGCCTTTCGATATCGAGCGTTTAAGCGGAAGCACCGTACGTAACGGAGGATTTACCGGCATCAGAGTCGAGAAGGCCTAAGGGAGGTGATATAGATGAAAAAACAATATGCCATGGTCATAGACCTACAGAAATGTGTGGGCTGCGGTGCTTGCGCCATAGCCTGCAAGAGTGAGAATAACACCCAGATGCGGCAGGACGGCCAGTCTTTTAACTGGGCCGACTTCCAGCATGAAGTGAAAGGTAAATTCCCGGACATGACGCATACGAGCCGCCCGGTGCTCTGCAACCACTGCAGCAACGCTCCGTGCGTGGAGGCCTGCCCTGTGACTCCCAAGGCCATGTTCAAGACCGACGACGGTATCACCATGCACAACGACGAACGCTGCATCGGATGCAGGCAGTGCCAGAAGGCCTGCCCCTACAGCCAGGAGACCGTGGAGATCGGCCAGTGGAGTGTTATCAGCTTCAACAAGGCAGCCAAGGATACCCACGCCTTCTATCGCGACCCGTCTGAGCTCATTATGGCCGGGACGGCCTCAGGCGCGGAAATGGCGAGAAGGACACATTCAATCCCTCCATACCGCACAAAGTACAGCCACCCTGAATTCGAAGACGTTCGCCGCTCGGGGATCGTAGAGAAGTGTATCTTCTGCGACCATAGGGTAAAGAAAGGAGAGCTTCCTTTTTGTGTGGAGGCCTGCCCATCAGGAGCTCGTGTCTTTGGGGACACTCAAGACTCCTCCAGCGAAGCTGCGAAGCTACTAAAGAAGCACAAGGCTGAGGTGCTCAAGGCAAAGGCAGGCACAAATCCGAACGTGTATTACATCAGAAGCTTCAAAGTAAAAACCTGATACCTAAAGGGGTGGGGCGTTTTCGTCCCACCCCGCCCCAAAACAAGTGGGGTGTACGGCAAGAGAGGGGATTCTAGTGGAAAACATGGAATTCATGATTTTAGAGCAGAAGCGAGCCGATTGCTATAAGCTCCTTGCCGCCCTTTTTTATCCGCCTGAAAAACAGACGCTGATGGATGAAGATGTCTGCGGCAGTCTCTTTCAGATCCTGGATGATGTAAGCCCGGAAGCGTCTGCTTACGCCAGTGGCATGCGAAATGCTATTGACCGGACCGATGCCAAGGAGCTTTCCATCGCGCACGCGAAGCTGTTTGTCGGACCCTTTGAGCTGCAGGCTCCTCCCTATGGCTCTGTCTACCTGGAAGAAAACAAGATGCTCATGGGCGACTCGACAATTGACGTAATGAAGATGTATCAGCGGGCGGGGCTTGGCCTTAGCGAGGAGAACAAGGACGCGCCCGACCACATTGCAATAGAGCTTGAGTTCATGCATTACCTTGTGTCCAAAGAAGTGCAGTCCATGCAGGATGGTGATATGAACGAAGCCCTTGAGTATCTGAAGATGCAACACGTCTTTTTTGACAAGTACCTTAGCCCATGGGTCGAGGCTTTTTGCAGTAAAATCATTGAAGCATCTGAAGTCGAGTTCTTCAGACTCCTTGCAACTTGTTTATCCATATTTATTAATAGAACTCCGGTGCCGGGAACAATTCCTGACAGGGCCGGAGCATCGACGTGACGGACAATCAAGCGGAAATGCGATGTTTAATCCATACAGCATAAAGACAGACCCTTCACGGTGCCTCAGACACCGCTACAACAAAAGCACGTGCAGTCGCTGCCTGAACGCATGTGACCAGAGCGCCATCAAGATTGACCATGGGCTTTCGGTTGATGAGAGGTCATGCACCGGCTGCATGCTCTGTGCTGCCGTTTGCCCAACCGAAGCGATCACTGTGGAGAGATATAATCTTAATCGTACACTTGGGGAACTCCTCATTGCCGATAAGCCGGTGCTTGCATGCTCATTAAAGGACGGGCTTATGGCGCACTCTTCCGGGCCATGTCTCGGATTCCTCTCGCCTGAACATCTGGTGTCTATTCCTGTGCTAATTGATAAGACTCTCCAGCTGAATCTCTCAGAATGTTCAGACTGTGAAAACACTCATATAAGCGAATTCCTCAAGGAGAGCATTGCTGAAATGGAAATCGAGGGGGTAGTTCTCGTGGACTCTGTCAATGAGCTTGACTATCATGATATACAAACAGGCCGGAGGGACTTCTTCAGAATGCTCAGGCGTGAACCCTTTCAGGCCGCCCACGAGTTTACGAGCTCCCTGACAGGGGGGGGAACGCGCAAAAGCTATTCGGAAAAATCATTGCCCATGAAACGACGGCTCTTGAATGCCGCATATCGGGCAGGTTCAGTGACTTCGAAAAAGAAGCTGCAAAAGCTATACTCACATATCGCTTTCCATAAGGACTGTAACGGTTGTTCGGCATGCACTGCCATGTGTCCCACCGGGGCGCTATCGAAGCCTAACGGTAAGCTCTATTTTAACACCTTTTCGTGTGTCGGCTGCGAGCTCTGCGAGGAGTTCTGCCCAAAACAGTCCATATACATAATACCCATCAAGGAGCACCAGACACATGCGCTTGAAGTATGTGTGGGAGATAAAAATGATCAATGCGAAAGATAATTTTGAGGGGTTGCTTGAAGAGTCCGTAAAAGTGCACGGCCATCTCTGCGCCGGGCAGGTGCTTGGTGTGAGGATGTCCATGCTCGGACTCAGGCTTATCGGCATCGAGGACCCGAAGGACTCGCAGCGGAAGGATTTTCTGGTTTTCGTGGAGATGGACCGTTGCGCAACGGATGCTGTGCAGAGCGTCACAGGGGCAAGCCTTGGCAAACGCTCGATGAAGTTCCATGACTTTGGGAAAATGGCCGCCACATTCATGAATCTTAAGATCGCTTTTGCTGTCAGGTTGGTTGCGAAGGAAGAGTCCAGGGAGCAGGCAAAGAGTTACTATCCAGAGATCGAGGACAAGTATGCCGCCCAGCTTGAGGCCTATAAGGTGATGACGGATGCAGAGCTGTTCGAAGCCATGGAGGTTTCGGTTTCTGTAAGGGATGAAGACATGCCAGGCAGACCGGTGAGCCGAGTGGTCTGCGATGCATGTGGAGAACATGTTCAGGACAGGCGTGAGGTGTCTGTCGACGGAAAGACCCTCTGCCGCGCCTGTGCCGGTGATGTGTATTATGAGATCAGAAAGAAACTTTATTTATAGAGCGCTATGCAAAATGGCAATAACGGAGGTGAGGCATGGAAGTCCGTTCGAAGCTCTGGATCGAGGTTGATGGCGAGCCGGTGTTCGGCAGGGGGCGGCGAATGCTTCTTGAAGCCGTTGAGAAGCACGGTTCCATCAGCCAGGCGGCACGGGCAATAGATGTTTCCTACAGACGGGCATGGAGCTATATAAACGCCATGGAGGAGCGTCTTGGCATCAAGCTGGTTAGACGCAGGACCGGAGGGAAAAACGGAGGCGGGGCTGCTCTCACCGAGGAAGCAATAGAGTTTATTGAAAAATACGGAGCGCTTGAAGAGGGCATAAGGGAATCGGTTGACGAACGTTACAGGCAGGTATTCGGTGAATAAATTCAAACGTGCGCTATGGGATATATCAGGGGCTTTCGGGGATACAAGTGTCCTCTTCCCCATTGCTGTCGCCCTTATCTTAAAGACAGAAATAACGGTGTTTGCGGTAAAGGGTCAAAAAGGAGGAGATCATGTGTGATACTGAACATACAAGTACTTCATGGAGCACGGAGCTTGAGACAATAGCCGTTGCCGAGGCTGTTGGCTCGGTACTGGCCCACGATATCACTGAGATAAGACAAGGTGAGTTCAAGGGCAGAGCATTCAGGAAGGGGCATATCGTAAAGGATGAGGATATCTGTCATCTAAAACGGCTCGGGAAAGAGCACCTGTTTGTCATGAAAATGGCTGAAGACGAGATGCACGAAAACGACGCGGCCTTTGCCCTCTCAAATGCGCTTATGGGAGACGGTGTAGCCATACAGGGTGAGCCCAGGGAGGGCAAGATAAACCTCGTGGCCAGCAGAGATGGGCTTCTCAAGGTAAATAAGGAAGCATTATGTGCCTTCAATATGCTCGGGGAGGTCATGTGTGCCAGTCTGCACAATAACACGCTTGTCAAACAGGATCAGGTTGTGGCCGGCACCCGTGCAATCCCACTTGTGGTAAAGAGCAGCATGGTAGAAGAGGCGGTGCAGGCTGCCGCTGGGGGTGTTGTCGAGGTCCGCGAGATCGCCCGGCCCAAGGCCGGGGTGGTTATTACAGGCAATGAGGTTTACAGCGGAAAGATCAAGGATGCCTTTGCGCCGACGATCACACAAAAGATCGAGGAGTTTGGTGGAGAAGTTGTGGGGCTTCATTATGCCCCGGACGATGAACGGTTCATCGAAGACCGCCTCAGAGAGCTGCTTCATGCAGGTGCAAATATTCTCATCACTACAGGCGGTATGTCGGTGGACCCGGACGATGTGACAAGGTTTGCGATCAGAAATCTCGGGGCGGAAGAAGTCACCTATGGCTCTGCCGCACTGCCGGGTGCTATGTTCCTGTGCGCATATGTCCGCCAGGGCACAAACGGGAACACAAGGGAGGTGCCTGTGCTTGGGATCCCGGCATGCGGGATGTATGCCAAAGCCACGGTGTTCGACCTTGTGCTGCCCCGTGTGCTGACTGGAGAGAAAATCGGCCGCAGAGAGCTTGCTGAACTCGGACACGGCGGGCTATGCATGCACTGCCCGGAATGCAGTTACCCGGTCTGCCCCTTTGGGAAATGATATGGAACTAAGGGATACATATAACAG
This sequence comes from Nitrospirota bacterium, assembly GCA_030638335.1. GTDB lineage: Bacteria > Nitrospirota > Thermodesulfovibrionia > Thermodesulfovibrionales > JdFR-86 > DAOWET01. The sequence goes on along the minus strand of DAOWET010000026.1, from coordinate 1,270 downwards.
GAAGATCGATTATCTGCGCCTTTCGGTAACGGACCGGTGCAACCTTCGATGCGTCTACTGTATGCCAAAAGGGATGCCCGTATGTTCTTCCCCTTCCCGCTGTCTAAGCAAGGAGACCATCCTCCGGTTCGTAAGCATTGCAAGGAAACACGGTTTGAGGAAGATCCGCTTTACCGGCGGAGAGCCTTTGTTGAGAAAAGATCTGATCGAGATCGTCAGAGGGATCAGTGAGCTGGGAATAGAGGACTTGAGCCTTACCACCAACGGGCAGATGCTGGCCGGTAGGGTCGAGGAGCTGAAAGCGGCGGGCATTAAACGGGTGAATATCAGCATTGATGCACTGAACGCCCGGAAATATCATTTCATAACAGGCGGCGGCTGTCTTGATAAAGCACTGGAATCCATGAGGGTTGCCCAGAGGCATGGCCTTAGCCCCGTGAAAATAAACATGGTTCCCATACGCAGTATCAACGAAGACGAGATCTTATCCTTTGCCGAGTTGAGCTATCACAATCCCTATCAGGTGAGATTTATAGAGCTTATGCCTGTTGGAGACCTCTCGTGGAGTGAGAAGAGGAGAATGCTCAGCCAGGAGGTGATGGGTTTGATCGAAAAGAGCTATGGACGGCTCGTCCCCCTTGATGTTGAGGGCGTATCAAGGAATTTCAGGATACAGGGGGCAAGCGGGACCCTGGGGTTCATCAGTCCCATGAGCGACCATTTCTGCGGCTCCTGTAACAGGCTCCGCATCACTTCGCGAGGAATGTTGAAGACATGCCTGTTCTCAGACAAAGAGTTGAAAATTAAACAGCGCTTATCTGACAAAGAGATGGAGGAATTGTTATTGAGGGCCATCAGGGAAAAGCCCGCCGGAAGAGAGGAAAGGGCCTGTCTGGCCAAAGCCATGAGCCAGGTGGGAGGCTGAGTTTTTTAAAGGCACTGTGATGAGTCGCACAGCAATCTAATTCAATTCCATTCTCCCTTGGTATGTGTAGTTCAGGAAGAAAGTCACCACATCGATTTGTAGCCTTCTATGAGTAATCCGCCCTGTAGCTTTCAATGAATAATCAGCAGTATGGGATCAGCAAAATGACTGGTACTGTCTGATGATCCCCGGACTTCTCTTGACCTTATAAGAAATGCAAGCTTTGGCTACATAAGCTTGCATAAATGCGGGGGGAATGGTGGGATATGAGTCAGATTAACTGTACAGTTAAACTGCGTGAGAGGGCCGCTACGGGCCAAACGGGTCAAGTAGAGTCCGGATGGT
>DAOWET010000190.1 GCA_030638335.1 Nitrospirota bacterium | reverse complement strand
TCGGGGCCCAGAAGCCTGATCATCATGGCCGTGCCCATGCTTGTTGCAAGCACTGTAAAGAGGTTGCCCGAAAGTATGACCGCGCTGAAGAGCCGGTCGTGGTTGTCCAGTATCTTCTGCACCGCAACGGCGCGCTTGTCGCCCTTGTCCACAAGGCTCCTGATCCGGATCTTGTTGACCGAGATAAAGGAACTCTCAGCAGCAGAGAGCACTGCCACTGTCAGGATGCAGGCGGCTATTATCGCCGAATCAATTAAAATAGAACTTGGAGGTTCCATCCGTAGAGTAAGCTAGGCCCCCATCTGCTCGATGACCGCCTCTGCCACGCGCGATGTGCTTGCGGCTGTTGGGTCGTCCCTGTCGGGCTTCATGTCGTACGTTACGTCCTTCCCTTGCTCTATAACGGTGGCGATGGCGTCATGCATCTTCCTGGCCGCGTCCTGCTGGCCCAGATACCTGAGCATCATCACCCCTGATAGCATCATAGCAAAGGGGTTCATTTTGTTCAAGCCTTTATATTTGGGGGCCGAGCCGTGGGTGGGCTCGAACACGGCCATATCAGTGCCAATGTTCGCGCCCGGAGCAAGGCCCAGGCCGCCGATGAGGCCTGCGGCAAGGTCGCTCACTATGTCGCCATAGAGGTTTGGGAGCACCAGCACGTCGTATAGCTCGGGCTTCTGCACAAGCTGCATGCACATGTTGTCTATGATGCGGTCCTCGAACTCTATTTCGGGATAGTCCTTTGCCACCTCTCTGGAGACCTCGAGCCAGAGGCCGTCCGAGAACTTCATTATATTGGCCTTGTGCACGCTTGTGACCTTCTTCCTGCCATTGGCCATTGCGTACTCAAAGGCAAAGCGCACTATGCGCTCGGTGCCTTCGACACTTATTGGTTTTATTGAGATTCCGGTGTTGGGGCTGAGTTTCTTGCCGGAGCGTTCGTCAATGAACTTAAGGAGGTCCGTGACCTCTTTTGAGCCCTTTTCATATTCGATCCCTGCGTAGAGGTCCTCTGTATTCTCGCGGACTATTACCAGGTCCAGGCCTTCGTACTTTGTGCGCGCGCCTTTAAAGGCCACGCAGGGGCGCAGGCAGGCGTAGAGGTCAAGCTCCTGCCGGAGCATGACGTTCACGCTCCTGAATCCCTTTCCCACCGGGGTGGTCACAGGGCCCTTGATGGCGGTCTTGTTCTTCCTTATGGATTCCAGCACGCGGTCGGGCAGCGGTGTGCCTTCCTTTTCGTACACGTCCGTGCCCGCGTCCTGTATGTCCCAGTTGAACTCAACGCCTGTTGCGTCGAGGACCTTCTTTGTGGCGTCTGAGATCTCGGGGCCAACCCCGTCGCCTGGTATGAGTGTTACGTTATGGCTCATGTTCTCTCCGTCTTTCTGTAGTTGTCTGGTATATGTGGTTTGAGTTATAGATTATATCCGATAGGGGCTTGGTAATGGAAATGTGGGGCGGATGATATCAGCAATATTGCCAGTGTGTCCCGCTCCGGGACTTTAGGAGAGTCCCTTGAGCTTATTCAATAATGATAAATGGGCGGATCATTTTTCGTTCTTAGTGATTTTGGGGTGAGGCATCTTGACTGCTGCACTGTAGAGGATCTTGCCCTTTTTATCCCTGGCAACGATGATGGCGATATCTTTTTTCATCGCAGTTACTAGAACTCTGGTGTCAGAGAAAGCAGGATTATTTGTATAAAGATCTTTGCTTCCGTTATAAGGGCTTCGCTGGCCCATCCAAATGTTATGTTCATTCATAAAGAGATCAATTAATGAAGAAAGATCTGAATAGCTTCCCTTTGCCTCCATCTGTGGATAAAAGCGTTCACATGTCTCCTGGCTCCCAGGGTCCTCGTGACTTATGCATGCTTTATCGTATGACTCGTTAATAATGAAAAACACGGGCTTTTTGTCTGCAAGCGATTCAAGTGACTTGCTAAGATCTCTTTCGGCAACAAGAGCGGCTATTACCAGAGAGCGATCCCTAGCTATGCTGCGTGAGTCAATGTACGGTAAAAGGATTGAGGCGACAATAAAAATACATCCAAACAATATTCCAAGAAAGGAAAGTGTTTTGCCGGTTAGCAAGCTTTCAGATCTTTTGATCTCACGCAGAGAGAAATAACCTGCCGCAAGAGCGATAATTTCAGGAATAGCAATATACCTTTGAAGCTCCATGTGGAATATGAAGATAGATCCTGAGAGTCCAGCCAGAAGACTTATAACCGCAAATACAGATGTGCGTGGGAGTTTTTTATTGTCTTTGTCTGTAGCGGTGCAATGGTCTTCCATTATGTCCTGATGAAATACAAGATTATTTTAACCCTGTCAGATACTAGCAACCATGCGCGGGGATGTCAATGGGATTCGGAGAAAGGAATTTGATTCCGATGCAGTGAGTCAGGACTTGTGGTTACATCGGCCACTTGTCGGAGAACTCCAGCATCACCGCCCAGTTCATTAATCCCCTGCGCCTGATGCCGCGCGCCCTGCGGTGGCCCCGTCCCTTCGCGGAGCCTAAACACCACCCTCAACCAGAATGTCCACTATCTCCTCCACCTGCTCGTCCGCCGTCTCTGGCTCAAGGGGGCAGGAGCCCGCGCCCGCATGCCCGCCGCCGCCAAAGTCCGCGCAGATGTTGCCGATGTGGCTCGTGCAGGAGAGGTTCAGTATGCTCCTGCCTACGGTGGTTGCCACAAAGTTCCTGTTCGGCCCCCACTGGAGCCGGACCGATACGTTGCACTCGGGGAATGCAGCGTAGACAAGAAAGCGGTTGCCTATGGGGATCGTATCAAGCCCCCGGAAGTCGGTTATGACGACGTTGTCCTTTCTGCGTGAATGCTTTTTCAGCTGGTCCAAGAAGGCTCTCTGGCTTTCGCGGTATGCGTTTATGCGTTCTGCGACGTCGTCGTCCCTCAGGACGTCATCCGCGTCCCGCTGCTTGAGCCTCTGCACGAGGGTCTTGAAAAATACCTTGAAGGGCCCGAAGCCCGTCCTTGAGTCCAGGAGGAACCCGAGTAGGACAAGGCCCTGCGGGTCCAGGACCTCCTCGGGGCTCAGGGCTGCGGACTCGAACTTGTCAGCCCCTTGCACCAGGTACTCGTACTTCTGGAGCTTTGGGGAGCAATAGTAATCATGAATTACCCTCGAGGAGCTTGTG
>DAOWET010000237.1 GCA_030638335.1 Nitrospirota bacterium | reverse complement strand
TGGCTCTTTGTGCTTGCATGAGAAAGCTTCTTGTGATCGCGCTTGGTGTCCTGAGAAACGGAGTTCCATATCAGGAGGACTGGGTGAGCAAGAGACCTGTGTAAAATAATGCTTGACTCTGATCACAGAATCTCCGTCAGGTAAGCAGATTTAGCCTGTCACTGGTTCGAGTGTGAGAGAATGAAATCTTGATTAAAACAGTATGCAGCGATAGAATGGGGAATCATGTGCAATATGAAGCGATCAGGCTGGGATGGCGTTTTATTCTGAAAGGGGGGGGATCTTCATGGCGGACTATAAGGGTAAGGTCGCGATAGTGACCGGCGGGGGCTCGGGAATAGGGCGCGCGCTTTGCGAGGCCCTTGGGGCAGGCGGGGCGAAGGTGGTTGTGGCAGATATAGACCCTGAGCGTGCGCAGGAGGTGGCCTCGGGCATCCCAAATGCTCAGGCAGTGACGCTGGACGTTTCCGTGCGGGAGGAGGTTGAGCGCGTTATAGAGGAGACTTTCAATGAGCACGGCCGGCTGGACTACATGTTCAACAACGCGGGCATCCCCGGCGTGGGGGGCAAGACCCTGGAGCTAGGGGTGGAGCCCTGGAAGAGGATGATTGACGTGAACCTGATGGGCGTAATATACGGCACGCTTGCCTCGCTCAAGGTAATGGCAGGGCAGGGCTCCGGGCATATCGTGAACACCTCGTCCATGGCCGGGCTTATAAGCACCGCGGGGTTGGCGCCATATACTACGGCAAAGCATGCTGTGGTGGGGATGACCACTGCTCTAAGGGCCGAGGCGGAAACGCTGGGGGTGAAGATGAGCGTTGTCTGTCCGGGTTTGGTGCTGACGGGGATATTCGACGCGGCAGAGGTCATTGGATTTGACAAGGAGAAGGCGTTCAGGCTGATGTTTGGAAAACGTGAGTGGATGATGAGCCCCGAGCGCGCGGCGGGTATTATCCTTAACGGGGTGGAGAAGAACAAATCCATAATAATCTTCCCGTTCCTTGCCAGGTTCCTCTGGTGGCTTTATCGCCTGAGCCCCAACATATTTGCGCCCTTGAGCAGGAGGCTGATCAGGAAGTTTGAGAAACTTGCGGCAGACTACAAAAAGAAATAAACATTAGACGACCTTCGAAACCGGATATAGCGCATCTGCTTCTTGCTAAGAGACGGACTGCGGGGCTGGATAAAGCACATCTACTTTGGAATGAACCGCTCAACGTACATTCGTACGCCCTGACCTTCATAAGGCCCTTCCTTGTATCTACTACATCCCAAGTCCGTATCCCTCGGTCAGGCGCGCGGGCAATTCCTTTTGTCAGTACAGAACTAAAGATAATGACTTTTTAAGGGGGAAGGGTGTGGGGGAAAATCCTATTGACTAAGATCGGTTGCGGAGGATAGCGCAGGGCATCTGCATCGGACGGAACCTTTGGGGTGTGTGTTGGATTGTGTATACTGGATAAATGAATAAATTATTGCCCAAAGTCGCTTTAGTGTTTGCATCCCTTGTTGTTGCCGCTGTTATGGGTGAATTGCTGCTGCGTGTGTACAACAGCATCCGCCCTGTCTCGTACTTTACATCCGACAAACTCCTCAGGTACCGGGGCAAGCCGCATGAGAACGTAATGGGTTACCCCCTGAACTCCAGAGGGTTTAGAGACAGGGAGCATCCGATGGTCAAGCCGAAGGACAGTTACAGGATACTGGCCGTGGGTGATTCCTTTGCCTTCGGTTCGGTCCCGTATCCGGAGAACTACCTTACGCTGCTGGAGGAGCACTTAAACAGCAACAGTAGCCGGGAGATCGAGGTGGTCAATATGGGTATTGTAGCAATTGAGCCCCCTGAGTATCTCAGGCTTGTCCTGTCAGAGGGTTTGAGCTATGACCCTGACATGGTGCTTTTGTCCCTGTTTACGGGAAACGATTTCTATCATATGCTTGAGAAGAACATGTCGCCGAAGAAGCCTAAGAGTTTTCTCTACACCTACCTATACAACACTTTCAAGGTGCTCAGGCATGTTGATATCTTTCCGCTTCTCAGGGGACAGGTTACTGAAGACGTCGCAATGGACAAATGCGAGCAGTACAGGGACAGGATCATGTATAACATTAACAAATATATCCGGCTGGACAATGGCACCCCGAAAGTCATGGTGGATGCGCAGAACTTCAAGGACATAAACCTGAATATGGCGAGCCTGTACCAGTTGTATTCCCTGCTGAAAGGGCGCGGGATCGAACTGGTTATCGTCCTTATTCCAGAAGAAGTGCAGCTTGACGATTTTATTCAAAACTATATCAGGCAGTTCGTGGATATGCAATTGAACAAGGGTTCCAGCAAGCACACCGTTGATTTTACGATCCCGAACAAGGACTTCCGTGAAATGTTCTTCCGAAATATAAAGACTATCGACCTGTATGACGAGTTTCTTGCCAGGCAGAATGAATCTCCTGTGAGTTTCTACATCGAATGTGACGGGCACTGGAACAAAGAAGGCAACCGGGAGGCAGCTGAGATAATTTATTCCGAACTGCAGAAGCTTTCCATCCTCCCGGGTAGTATGGCGCAATAAGACCTCTGCCGGCCCAGGCCAAGTGCATGGGCTCCCTTCCTTGTATCTGCACTCTCCCAACCCCGGTCGGATAAGGATTATAAGGTTCGACTGGTCTCATTAATACTATTATTCGAACAAATTCCTCGGTTAGACGCGGGAACATTCCATTTCAGCAAGAGGGTGGTAGAGGCAAGGGATTTTAAGGGGGAAGGGGTGTAAGGGAGAATAACCTTGATTGTTATTGGTTGCGGGGATAGGATAGGGGATGTGGAAGAACCAAGGCAGGGCGATGGGCACTGCCCTTGCCGCGCTCTTGCTGCTGGGATGCCTTGAGGGCGGCCCCGAGGGCAATGCGCATACAGTCGGCAACCATCACACGGGAGAGCGCATGGCCGCGGCATTGCCGGCCCCGGACCTTGAGGGCCTGACCTTGGAGAGGGCCCTCAGGAAGCGGCGCTCCGTGCGGGAGTTCTCCCGGGAGCCGGTCTCGCTGCAAGAACTCTCGCAGCTCCTGTTCTCGGCCCAGGGCATTACCGGCTCGCTCCATGGAAAAAGACTCAGGACCGCGCCCTCCGCAGGCGCTCTCTACCCGATCGAGGTCTACGTGTTTGCGCACGCTGTGGAGGGCCTGGAGCCCGGCCTGTACCACTACGATCCATCCGGGCACAGCCTCGCCTCCGTGAAAACGGCAGACATGAGAAAGGTCGTATCGGAGGCCGGGCTCGGGCAGGCCTCCCTGCGCGATGCGGCCCTCGTTATCGCCCTGACCGGCGTGCCGGAGCGCACGACCGTGAAATACGGGAAGCGGGGAGAGGGGTATGTCATGATCGAGGCCGGACACATTGCGCAGAACGTGCTGCTTCAGGCCGTCTCCCTGGGGCTGGGTGCGGTGCCGGTGGGGGCCTTCTACGACGACAGGCTCAATGCGCTCCTTGAAATAGACGGGGGAAAGGAGAACTCCCTGTACCTCATAGCCGTGGGCAGGCCAGATCTCAAGAAATAAGTATTAGACGTACTTCGGGGCTGGATATAGCGCATCTGCTTCTTGCCATGCGCCGCTCGAAGTATACTTATACTCCTTTGCGCCTCCTGTCTTGTACCTACTTCATCCCGATTCCGGTCGGATAAGAATTATAAGGTTCGACCGGTCGATCATTAAAATATTTATTCGACCGAATCTCTCCGTCAGACGCTGTGCCGGGAGCATTGAAATAAGAGGCAGGCAAAGGCACAGAGGTGTAAGGAGGAAATCTGGCTTAATTACATTCTGGGGGGTCTGTTTTGGAGCTTTGTGACTATTATTTTATGTTTGAGGTCGCGCTTTAATCCACGATGCACCCGAACCAAATCCTTCAAATGACTAAAAGACCCATCAAGCGTATTTGTAGTGTTTGGGATATTTAATTCTGGGTATCTCCTATAAGTAAAAAGATAGGGCAAGTTGGTCTTCAAGCTTCGATGTGCTGAGCGCAAACGCTTGTGCGTATAGTGCCACTTGCCTGTCTCTGGATTTGTCGTTCTCTCTTTATGGAACTCATGCCACTTCGTGTGCCAT
>DAOWET010000067.1 GCA_030638335.1 Nitrospirota bacterium | reverse complement strand
GCGTCACTCATGAGCGGCTGGATTAATGGCCAGCGTGCCTCCGGACATTCATTTGCGTGGATGGAGGGTGAGGTCTCCACGATGCTTGTGGACCTTGACGAAGGGCCTGCCTATGACCTTGCGCTCACTCTTAGTCCAAATATAGACATCCACGACGTCTCATTGACCGTGAGGGTTAACGGTGAAGAAGCCGGTACGGTCGTGCCAGATTTGGGATGGAACACTTATCATATCTCACTTGACCCAGACCTTATTAAAAATGGACTTAACCATATCAGCCTGGTGCCGGGCGAGACCGTAGTGCTCAATGGAATTCTGGATCAAAGCATCCCTCCGGGCCTTACAAACAAGTATCTAAAGTACGATAGGCTAGACTCGCCGGAAAAATTAAGCAAAGCGGCTGAGGCGATGTCTGACAGCATTCTCAGCATAGGGCAATTCGAAGTGCCGGCAGACTGGGAGCAGGATGTTTTGAAGTTCAGGACGATGCATCTGTCTTTTGCAGTGGACAGGATCGACGTAACACCTTCCCCTCCTGTAACAGATTGACTTTGTGCCATAGTGTCTTTTCCTGCATGTTTGCTTTTGCGGAACTTGATGACAATTGTGTGGATTCATGTTTGTAATCTTCAAAGGTTCAGAAGTAAATGCCTGAGATTAACAATATAAAACCCGCAAATACCCTATGCGGCCTTCTATGAGTGTTCTTCAGTCGTGCAATCTTTAAAGGGATGAAAGGTTCTCTGATAGTTCCTGCTTTTTTGTTGTATTATGGTTATATATTTACCCTGATGGTTTAAAAAGAGGCAGGAGCGTGAGCGAAAAAAACCTGATGCCGGAGATACCCCCTACGAGGGGAGACGACCTGCATGGCCTTGAACTGATGGCCGAGGCCGACCTTGTGCTTTTCATGGCCGGAAACCAGTTCATGGTCATGGACGACCTGCTCGGGAGGTTCCGCACCGAACGCCCGGAAATCCAGAGCATTTCTTTCGAAACACTCCCGCCGGGGCTTGAGCTAAGGCAGATCCTAGCAGGCGGGGCCATGTTCAGGGGGACGCTTGTTACCGGCAGGCCGGACGTTTATACCTCTGTCTCGCCCGGCTCCATGTCCATACTCAGGGATGAGGGCTTGATTGACCGGCATGTCGTCTATCTGCACAACAGGCTTATCCTGATGGTGGCCGAAGGAAACCCGATGGGGATCAGGGGCATAGAGGACCTTGCACGCGACAATGTCAGGGTCTCTCAGCCCGGAGAGATGGAGGACATCTCTTCCCATATCAGAGACATGTACATAGACGCCGGCGGCGAGGCCCTTTTTGAGAGGATTGTGGAGCAAAAGAGGTCCGAGGGCCTGACGCAGCTGACACTGGTGCATCACAGGGAGACACCGCTGAGGCTTATGAAGAATACGGTTGATGCCGGGCCTGTCTGGGCAACGGAACTGGAGTACGCAAGGCGCAGCGGCATGGCTGTGGAAGGGGTGGAGCCTGGCGAGGGGCTTGACCAGCGCTCGAAGGTCAATTACTGCGCTACTGTTATGAAGGATGCTCCCAATCCCGAAAACGCCCGCCTGTTCATGGACTTCCTGCTCTCAAGGGAGGCTCAGGCGATTTACGCGGCACACGGGTTTATCCCTGGTTCGGGCGAGGCTTGAGCCGGGGCCTTCAGCTGAGGGCTCACTCCTTGCTGACCATAATATCCTTCCTCTCGATTATAAAGAAAAAGACCTTGCAGCACATGGCCGGGAAAGGGGCATTGTGAGCGGAGTTTACGTGATATAATTTCTCCATGGAAGGATTCGCGTCACTTAATCCTGTGCTGCAGGCATTAATCGCCACCCTTTTCACCTGGGGCATGACCGCCGCAGGGGCCGCCCTCGTCTTCATCGGCAAGGACCTCAGCAGAAAGACCCTTGACGGCATGCTGGGCTTTGCCGCGGGCGTTATGATAGCCGCCAGCTTCTGGAGCCTGCTTGCCCCGGCAATAGAGATGAGCGAGGACCTCGGACAGCCCGGCTGGCTGCCTCCTGCGATCGGGTTCCTTCTGGGCGGCGTTTTCTTGAGGCTTGTGGACAAGATCCTCCCGCACCTTCATATCAACGCGCCCATGGAGGAGGCGGAGGGAATCTCCACCAGATGGAAGAAGACGACCCTTCTTGTGCTTGCCATCACACTGCATAACATCCCGGAGGGACTCGCCATCGGCGTGGCATTCGGAGCGGTGGCCTACGATCTGCCCACCGCAACACTGGGGGGCGCTATAGCACTTGCCATTGGCATTGGCATTCAGAACTTCCCCGAAGGCACCGCGGTGTCCATGCCCCTGAGGCGTGAGGGCGTTTCCAAGGGCCGGAGCTTCTGGTACGGCCAGCTCTCGGGCACGGTGGAGCCCGTGGCAGCAGTGATAGGGGTGCTTTTTGTCCTGGTGGCAAGGCCCATGCTTCCATATGCCTTGTCCTTTGCTGCCGGGGCCATGATATTCGTGGTGGTGGAGGAGGTTATACCCGAGAGCCAGCGTGGCGGGAACACTGATATCGCGACCCTTGGCGCAATGGCCGGTTTCACCATAATGATGGTCCTCGACGTGGCCCTCGGCTGACGAGGGCGGGGTCATGGACCCCTTTTAAACTAGTGGCTTCTGAGCAGATCGCCGCTAAAAGACGCGAGCTATTGTTTATATCCTCCTGAGGACTTGCGCCCTGAGGACGCGGACGAGAAGCACTGGGAGCATCATATGGCAATGTACAAGGTGGTGGCTGGCATGGCTGGCATGGCGGAAAGTCTTGTGATGTTGGTTTGAGCCGCCCTGTTTAAGTATTATCCGCTGGCTCGTTCATGAAGTAGACCATCTCTGCCTCTTCGGGCACGTCCTTTATGGAGTGGGGCTCGCCGGGCTCCACCACCATGCACTGGCCAGGGCCAAGGGTTTCTTCTTTTCCGTTTACAGTGAATATGATCCTGCCCCGGATGCAGTAGAAGACCTCCGAGATGTCGTCGTGCGTGTGCTCGAAGGCGTCCGAGCCTTTGGGCACTACGACGTGGCTTAAGTGGATGAGCCCGGGTACGGTGCCCTTATGGAACAGGACCCGCTTCATGATGCCTGGGTTGTGGCTTACGGGGCTTTCAGGTGTTTCCTCGGTAGAGAATCGTTTCATGGCATTAACAATAGCACAGGGCCGCTGCAGGGGCAAGCGGGAACATGTCTCATGGCCTGTAAGCCACGGTGGAGGTTGAGCGTTGCCCCACGCACGGACCGTCCGCGACCTCAAAGCCCGCCTCGTCAAGCGCCTGCCTTACCTTGCTGGCGCAGGAGTATGTGGTGAGCACGGCTCCGGGATGCATCCTGCTGTGGATAGCCCTGAAAAGCTCTCTGCTCCATAGCTCCGGCTCCTTGCATGGGGAGAAGGGGTCGAAGAATACCACGTCCGCGGGGCGCGGGGCCTTATCAAGCTCCTGCCTCACATCGCCAAGGAATATCTTTATGCTCGCGCTGCCAAATGTTGCATCAAGGTTCTTTGATGCCTCGCGCACCAGGGGGTAGCTGTTGAAGGGAGGTGTGACCTGGCCCGTCATCTCCAGTATGGAGGGGTCGAGCTCGAACCCATAGACATCCACGAGGCACTCCGGGTTGCACTCAAGTATCATGTCCAGGGCTGCTGCGGTATTGTAGCCGAGGCCGAAGCATATGTCGTATATGACAGCACGCCCCTGGCCTGCAAGGCGCCCGAGGCCGGAGGGTCTGCAGAACTTCTCTATAGCCTCCCGGGCCGCGCCGCTTCTTGAGTGGTAGGTCTCGCCCACCTGGTTGTTGTAGAAGGAGGCGGAACCGTCTCCCGTGACTATTGGGGCGATCTTTGGAAGCTGTGTAAGCTGTCCGTCCATGCTCTTCAGCACCTCGCGCAAGACAGGCTCATACCATAACCCAGCGCCAGGCATATGTCAACAGGTCAGGGAAGCGGCAGGGTCGAACAGGGACCAGGCAGGCGGAACCCCTTTGGGAATATGGGGATTTTATTTTGCCATTCATTCGTATCAACGGCATGGCTGGCTGGCCCGCCGTGGTCGCGGCATACGAATCTGGCGACTTGTTCTGTGTGGGCCGGTGTGCAGATATTACGACGGCAGTGTTAAAATATTAATTGAGTGTGGCGGATATGATCGACAAAACTGACAAAAAGATAAGGCATGTACAGAAGAAGGTCGTTGTCATCTCCGTCCTTCTTGGCATTGTCTTTGGGGTGCTGGATTCCATTGTGGATTCTTATTTATTTCTCAAGGACTCGTTCCTTGAGACACTTATCCTTGATGTAGGCCCCCGGGAGATATATATGCGCGGGCTGTTGCTTGTGGGCATAACTGCGTGCGGGATATTTGTGGCAAAGGTGATTGGCTCGAAGATGAGGGCCGAGCTTGATGCGAAGTTCGCCAAGGAGAGGCTTGAGCTGGCCCTTAAGGGTGCAAAGCTCGGGCTCTGGGACTGGGATATAGAGACCGGCCATGTGTTCTTCAATAAAAGGTGGGCCGGGATGCTGGGGTATACGGTGGACGAGATAGGGCCCTCTGTTGAGGCGTGGGAGAAGCTTATGCACCCGGATGACAGAGACCGCGTGATGGCAGCGCTTAACGAGCACCTTGAGGGCAGAAGCGACCATTACGAGACCGAGCACAGGCTCCTGGCAAAGGACGGCTCGTGGAAATGGATACTGGACAGCGGGAAGGTGTTTGAGCGTGATGAGGCGGGAAAGCCTCTGCGGGCCGCGGGCACCCATCGGGATATAACAGAGAGCAAGAGGCTTGAGGAGGACCTCAGGGTGCTTGCCTCCACGGACTACCTGACCGGCGTGGCCAACAGGATGTACGGGCTCGGGTACCTTGATAAGCAGATGAGCATGAGCAAGCGCAACAACGCTCAGCTGTGCGTGTGCTTTGTGGACCTGAACAACCTCAAGAGGATCAACGACAAGCACGGGCATGACGAGGGGGACGAGGCCATTAAGACCTCTTCGGAGATAATGCATAATGCCCTCAGGGAGTCCGACATGGTGATCAGGCTCGGGGGCGACGAGTTCCTGCTGGTGCTGCCAAACTGCATCATGGGCGAGGCATTAGTCATCTGGGACAGGGTAGCCGCAAGCATAGAGGAGTATAACGAGAGCTCCGGCAAGCCATATACGCTGAAACTGAGCCATGGGTTCGCACTCTACGGCAGGGACTCCTTGCTGAACGTGGACGAACTCATAACCATAGCTGACAACGAGATGTACAAGGATAAGAGGGGCTAGGGCTTAAGCTTGAGCACGGCAGCCTCCAGATGCCTGATACATGGTGCAGAAAGACCCTCTCAACTTGAACGGTTGTTTAAGATCCGGCCCCCTGATCTGGTTTTGACGGAGAGTAAACGCTGTTTGACGCCGGGCTGATTTTTATATATATTAATACGTCTGCAACATTTCATATTTTAAGGAGATCGGGATGGCGTATTATTTTAGCAGGACAGTGGGCATGTCGTTTGAGGACGCTGTTGAGAGGATACGCGTGGAGCTTCAGGAAGAGGGCTTCGGTGTAATGACTGAGATCGATGTCAATGG
>DAOWET010000161.1 GCA_030638335.1 Nitrospirota bacterium | reverse complement strand
TGGGCCTTGGAAATATCGTTTCGATAGAAGGAGTGCCGAAGACCTCTGAGCCCATCGCATCCTGGGGCATTGCGCAGGAGCGCTCAAAGGGCAAGGACACGATCACCGGCCACTGGGAGATGATGGGCATTATCACTGAGATACCTTTCCCCACCTATCCAGACGGATTCCCTTCTGAGCTTATAGAGCGCTTTGAGCAGGCCATAGGGATGAGTATCCTCTGGGGCAAGGTGGCCTCAGGCACCGAGATACTTGAGCGCCTGGGGGATGAGCACATGAGCTCAGGAAGCCCGATAGTCTATACATCCGTTGACAGCGTGTTCCAGATAGCGGCCCACGAGGATGTGATCCCACCTGAGGAGCTTTATGACATCTGTCTCAAGGCGCGCCGGATGCTCGTGCCCCCTCATAACATCTGCCGGGTGATAGCCCGCCCCTTTGTCGGCCCGCCATTTGAGCGGACCTATCGCAGAAGGGATTTCCCGGTCCCTCCTCCTGGGGGCACGGTTGTTGACAGTCTCGCGGCATCGGGCGTGCCGGTGGTCTCGGTGGGCAAGGTCGCGGACATGTTTGTCGGAAGGGGTTTCAGCCAGACCAGAAAGACCAGGAACAATGCCCATGGTATGGAGGAGCTTTACGCACTGGCTGATTCGCTTGAGGCGGGGTTCGTGTTTGCCAACCTTGTGGATTTTGATACTCTGTGGGGCCACAGAAACGACACCACCGGGTTTGCGCACGGCCTTGAAGAGTTTGACAGGTGGCTTGGAAGTTTCTTGAGGAAGCTCTGTGAGGACGATCATCTTATCATCACCGCAGACCACGGCCTTGACCCCACGCACCCTGGCACTGACCACACGCGCGAGCAGGTGCCTGTGCTGCTTTATGGCGGCGGCTCAAACCCCCGTCCGCTTGGCGTGCTCGATGGTTTCATGGATATAGGCGCAACCGTTGCGGATGTCTTTGGCTTGCCAACGCCTTCTCATGGTAGTAGTATGTTAGTGAAAAATAATTGAACCCTTTAAAAAAATAGGGTAAAGTATATACATTGGTATTGAAGCAGGTTCTTTGACAATCGCGGTAGTATGCCATGGCGCACTGGCATTTAAATGTAATTAAGGAGGCATATGCGCCCTGGTATGAAGTGAAATTTCATTGAAGCGGAAAATGAATTGGCCGTGAGTTTACGGTCACATGAAAAATGGAGGGGAAATGAGAGGACAATTAACAGAAGATTTGGTTATTGCGAAAATCCAGCAAAAATGTGACATCAAAAGGGATCCGAAATACGATCACGTCTACAAGCTGGATTTCATTATTGACCGCTTTCAGCAGATCGACAAACTACTTCCCATCGGCGTTCAGGTCACGATAAACCCTGACGACGCGCACAAGCAGCAGGTATTTCTCGCAGAGCGCAATAAGCGCACACTGGTAGACCGCAGCATCTACATCAAGGTGGACCCCGGGGTGGACATAGACTCCTACGGAGCCGAGCTCATCTACCAGGCCATCGTAGCCTTTGCCTTCCAGAGGGACATGCAAAAGCTCAACGTGGCCGGGGTAAAGATCAACCCGGACGTATCCTACGAGTTTTTTACTCTTGGCGAAGCGCCTGTCAGGCGAAGCACTGGAGCGGCTCTTGCCACGGGCCTCATGGGGCGTATTCTCAAGTACTTCCCCAACAACGGTTTCGGGTTCATCTCTGGCGAGGCCGGGGACTTCTTCTTCCACATCTCTGATGTGCTGGACGAGCACCTGAAGACCGTGATACTCCCAAATGCGGAGATCGAGTCAGAGGGCCTGAAACACCCCATAGCGGTTTCCTTCAATGACGTGGGCGTTACGCGCGATGGCGCTGACAAGCCCACTGCAAAGGGCATCAAGCGCGTAAGCCCGGAGGAGGCCCCAAGCCTGTACGAGGGACTTCCCCAGGTGGATGAAGAGGAATTCGAGCCAGGCAACAGCCTGTAAACCTTAAGATACAGCAAACCGGCGGTCAGTGTTACCTCTGAGGTAATATGACCGCCGTTTTTTGTGTTTTCGGAGTTTATTAATTCATATAGTTTGATATACTCGTTGCATTACTTTTTATTTAAGGAGGATCATATGAAAAGAAGTTATGCAATCATCTCATCACTTGTGGTCGTGCTGGCCCTAATGCTTACAGGCTGCGCGCCTATGGCCCTTACTGGAAGGGCGACGGTTCAGCAGGACGCCTTTACAAAGAAAAAGACCTACGCTGTGGTTACGATCGTCTCTGCAAAGGAGTTCCAGGGAGAGAGGGGCATGAGCCAGATGTTCAAGGATGTGGATGATATTCCGGGAGCCAATACGCAGCCGATAATTGACAAGCTAACTCCGGTTATCAGAAGCAAGTTCGCCAAAACCAATTACTTCACCTCCATGCCCAAGACCCGCATCGTAGGCAGCAAGGCATATAAGAAGCTTGAGGAGGACGAACGTATCCAGAAGGTCCTCTTCATGAAGATCCCGCTCAACGTGGCCAGCGGATACAAGTACATAAGCGACCCTCAGAAGATGGCCAAGCTGGCCAGGGACCTGAGAGTGGACGGTGTGATAGGCGTTTTCATGAGCTTCACCGTCACGACCATGAAGAGCGGTATTTATGTGGGGCCGATCACCCTGGGTAAAAAGGAGTACGCTTCCTCCGCAGCGATAACAGTCATCGCCTATGACAGGGAGGGGAAGGTCATCTGGAAGGACTCCACGATAAAGCAGGCAGACCCCGGCGACAAGAAGGCCATCATTGTTATGGATTTCTCTGACATGACGAAGACGAACTTCAAGAAGATGCACCCTTCCGCCATACTCATTGGCGAGAGGGCCGTGGATGTGCTCTTATCCAGATTCGCCGACACTATGGAAGGCAAGAAGGTGGGCATGTTCCAGAAGATCAAGGAATAGATATATATCAAAACTCGAAACGGACCGGCGGTATGGGTTGACCCTTTTGGGGCCCGTGCCGCTGGTTTTTTTATGGAAAAACGTGTGTCTCTCGTATGTATTTAAATCATCCTTCAAATCCTGCCATGGTTTCCGGTAATATATATGCCAATGCATGTCATACACCTATATAGAAGGCCTGTTCTCACGGCCCGCAAGGAGGCGGCCCTCAAGGCGCGGTTCCCCTCCATAGAGTCCATCCAGAGCGAGTTCTGCTATAACGTGGGGCTCACGGAGCCCCTTACAAAGGTCGAGCATGAGGCCCTGTGCTGGTTGCTTCGAGAGACCTTCGAGCCTGAGGGATTCGCGGAATCCTCCTTTATTGATGGTCTCGCAGGAGATGTTCTGGAACTTGGGCCGCGCCTTAGCTTCCAGACCGCCTGGAGCACCAACGCAGTCAGTGTCTGCCAGGCGGCTGGGCTCACGAAGGTCTTCCGCATCGAGCGCTCCCGCCGCTATCTGTTAACTGGAAACCTC
This sequence comes from Nitrospirota bacterium, assembly GCA_030638335.1. Classification (GTDB taxonomy): domain Bacteria; phylum Nitrospirota; class Thermodesulfovibrionia; order Thermodesulfovibrionales; family JdFR-86; genus DAOWET01. The sequence goes on along the minus strand of DAOWET010000161.1, from coordinate 6,335 downwards.
CCGGATGCAGATGTAAAAGGTGTATATGACACCCTGCATGACAGGATGACGGAGTGTATCTATGAAAAGACACTGGTGTCTTTCGACCCGGGCGTGGAGCCGGAGCCCGTGGTGGTGGTGCCGGTGCTTGAGCAGGGACGCTCTGCAATAGAGGAGATAAACCGCAGAATGGGCCTGGGCTTTGACGACTGGGACATTGATTACTATCTGAACCTCTTTAAGAACATCATGAAGAAAGACCCCACAAACGTGGAACTCTTTGATCTGGGCCAGTCAAACTCAGAGCACTCCAGGCACTGGTTCTTTAGAGGAAGGCTGGTTATAGACGGAGAAGAGATGCCCGTGGACCTCTTTGAATTGATAGGGGACCCCTACAGGAAAAACCCGCGTAACTCAATAATAGCCTTTGAGGACAATTCTTCCTCCATCAAAGGGAGCGTTATCCGCTCTGTGTTCCCTGAGGAGCCAGGCAAGCCCTCGGCCTACAAATGGCAGGATGTTGACTATGATCTCATATTCACCGCGGAGACCCACACCTTCCCCTCGGGAGTTGCCCCATTCCCTGGAGCTGAGACCGGAACAGGCGGCAGGATTCGCGACGTGCAGGCAGTGGGGCGCGGAGGGCTTGTGGTGGCAGGCACAGCGGCCTATTGCGTGGGCAACTTGAGGATCCCCGGCTATAGGCTTCCCTGGGAGCCGCCTAAGAATGAATTCAGCTATCCGGACAACCTTGCAAGCCCTCTTGAGATAGAGATCGAGGCCAGTAACGGGGCCTCGGATTACGGCAACAAGTTCGGCGAACCGCTCATACAGGGTTTTACGCGCTCCTTTGGCATGAGGCTCCCTGGCGGTGAGCGCCGTGAGTGGATAAAGCCCATAATGTTCACCGGAGGCATCGGGCAGATGGACGCCCGCCACCGCCAGAAGAATCGTCCTAAAGAAGGCATGCTCATGACCAAGGTGGGTGGCCCGGCCTATCGCATCGGCATGGGCGGGGGCGCGGCCTCAAGCATGGTACAGGGCGAGAACGTGGCTGAGCTGGACTTCAACGCTGTGCAGCGCGGGGACGCGGAGATGGAGCAGAAGATGAACCGCGTTATCCGGGCCTGTGTGGAGCTTGGAGACAAGAACCCGGTTGTGAGCCTCCACGACCAGGGCGCGGGCGGCAACTGCAATGTGCTGAAGGAACTGGTGGAGCCCGAAGGGGGCAGGATCGATATACGCAAGGTGGCCCTTGGCGATGCCACGCTCTCCGTGCTTGAGATATGGGGCGCGGAGTACCAGGAGAACAACGCGCTTTTGCTGGACAGGGAAAACGCCCCGCTTTTTGAGGCGCTTTGTAAAAGGGAGAAGGTGCCCTTTTCTTTTGTTGGTGAGGTGACAGGGGATGGCCGCGTAGTGGTGTACGACAGCTCAGACGGCTCTACCCCCGTGAGCCTGGATCTCAAGTATGTGCTTGCCGAGATGCCGAGGAAGACCTTTGAGATCAAAAGCAGTGTGCCCGTGCTTGAGCCTCTAAGGCTTCCTCCCTCACTTGAAGTGAAGGCGGCCCTTGAACGGGTATTGAAACTCGTCTCCGTGGGTTCAAAGCGTTTTCTCACCAACAAGGTTGACCGGTCCGTAACCGGACTTGTGGCGCGCCAGCAGTGCTGCGGCCCGCTTGGGCTTACGGTATCGGACGTGGCAGTGATCGCGCAGAGCCATTTTGGCGTTACCGGAGCCGCTACTTCAATAGGCGAGCAGCCCATAAAGGGACTGGTTAACGCTGCGGCAATGGCTCGCATGAGCGTGGCCGAGGCCATGACCAACATTGTCTGGGCCGAATTAACCCATATAGAGGATATTCGCTGCTCGGCCAACTGGATGTGGGCTGCAAAGCTCCCTGGCGAGGGCGCACTCATATATGACGCGGCCCTTGCCATGAGCGATTTCATGGTCGCCCTTGGCATAGCCGTGGACGGGGGCAAGGACTCGCTGTCCATGGCAAGCGTTGACCAGGAGACAGGGGAGATGGTGAAGGCCCCGGGCGCGCTTGTGATCTCCGCTTATTGCACCACGCCGGACATTACAAAGACCGTCACCCCGGACATCAAACGCCCGGGAGGCAGCAGGCTCATATATGTCGGGTTCGGCCAGGAAAATAATGATGACGACGGGCGCATTAATAACCGCGCGCGCCTTGGAGGCTCTGCCCTTGCTCAGGTAATGGGACAGCTCGGGGACGAAGTGCCGGACATCGATGATCCGGCGGCATTCAAGTGCGCGCTTGAGGCTGTGCAGGCACTTATAAAGGACAGGGTAATTCTTGCCGGCCATGACGTAAGCGACGGTGGCCTTGCGGTTACTCTTCTTGAGATGGCCTTTGCAGGCAACTGCGGGCTCTCTCTGGACTTCGCCACAGAGGCCGACCCTATTACAGCACTATTTGCGGAGGAGGCCGGGCTCGTGTTCGAGGTGGCCACAGAGGATGCGGAACTGGTGAAGTCAGCCATGCACTGCAGCGGGGTCAGGTACTCTGATATCGGGGCTACAACAGAAGAGAAGAATATATCCATCACTATAAACGGCAAGCGCGTACTGGATGAGCCTATGGAGGAGTTGCGTTCGCTCTGGGAGGAGACAAGCTACAGGCTCGAGCGGCTGCAGTGTGCCCCGGACTGCGCGGAGGCTGAGTGGGAAAACTCAAAGAGCCGCACAGGACCTGTGTACCATGCTTCTTTTGAGCCCCGGAAATTCGAGTTAAAAGGGGACCATGTCCCCCCCAAGGTTGCCATCATCCGCGAAGAGGGAAGCAACGGGGATCGCGAGATGGCCTCTGCCTTTTTTGCCGCGGGGTTTGAACCCTGGGACGTGACGGTCTCGGACCTCATGGCTGGGCGCATCGGGCTTGCCCCCTTCAGGGGCGTGGTCTTCGTGGGCGGGTTCAGTTACGCGGACGTGCTCGACAGCGCAAAGGGCTGGGCCGGTGTCATCAGGTTCAACGATCGCCTGCGCGAAGAGTTCGACAGGTTCTACGCCCGCCGGGATACGTTCAGCCTTGGCGTGTGCAACGGGTGCCAGCTCTCGGCCCTTCTTGGGTGGGTGCCCTGGCGGGGATTAGAGGACGTGCGCCAGCCCAGGTTCATCCACAATGAATCGGGCAGGTTTGAGTCCAGGTTCTCAACAGTGAAGATAATGGAGAGCCCGTCCATAATGCTCAAGGGCATGGAAGGCTCTGTGCTTGGCGTATGGGTGGCCCATGGAGAAGGTAAATTCCATGCGCCCGACCCTGCGGTGATGGAGGACATGATAAGTAAAGGACTGGCCCCTGTGCGCTTTGCCGACGATTCCGGCCAGGCCACGGAGGCATATCCCTTCAACCCCAATGGCTCGCCGGAGGGGATAACGGGCATATGCTCCCCTGACGGGCGGCACCTTGCCATGATGCCCCACCCTGAGAGGGCGTTTCTTAAATGGCAGTGGCCCTGGCTGCCCGAGCAACTAAAGGACCAGTGGCAGGCCTCTCCATGGCTCAGGATGTTCTTAAACGCCCGCCTCTGGTGCGAAGGGGCCACGGGCCCCCTTTAATTGGGTTTGCATTAATGTGAGTGCCCGCGCCTGTTGCGAGGGGGGGGCGCTAATCGCCCCATTTACTCAAAGGGGGTCCAGCGTGTGAAATGGACGTTGACCGCCCTGCCGTTATTCCCGCATGTCGTTGGCGGGAATCCAGAAATTTTGGTTTGACGTTGTCGTTGCCACTATCCGCTTTATGTCAAAGGATTCTTCTAAAGGGGGAATAAATGTCCCTGTTTGTTTTTCTTGACAAATTATGATATTGGATGTTAATATTGTTGAGCTACTACTGTCGCGAGTGCCCGGTGCGGGTGTGTGGGGCTTTGGAGTAAGCTCGGTATCCGAGTAAAAGGAGGTATTAGGGGCCATGAAAAAAGTGTTGGTTCTTTTCTTTGCGATCTGGTTGTCAGGTTGCGCATTGCAGATGACAGAACATGTGAAGGAATTCGAATGTCCTCCCGCAAGCAGCTGTACTTACACTGTCAGTTGCGAAGCTGGCGAATCGCTCACGGGCGGTGGATTCAAGTTGAACCATCCAGGTATCGGTGTTTTAGATATCTGGGCGAGTCATCCAGAAATTGGAAAAAATGCATGGCGGGTTTCAACAATGAACAAGCAGGATGAAACCATGTTGTTTTCAATTTACGCCATGTGCGGGGAGGTCAAGTAAAGTATTAACCTTAAGGAAGGCACGGCGGGAACCCTGTCGCCGTAAGCCATCCCTCAGTCCCTTCCCCTGCCCCACAGGCGGTAAGGGCTGAGTTCGAACCGCATCGATTGGTTCTAAATAGAGGGGGCCGTGTGGCCCCCTCTATTTAGAACCAATCTTAAGCTTCAGCCGCTTACTGTATGCAACAACATGCCTATACGCCTCGGATCGAGTCTTGCGACTGCGCTTCTCGGGAACGAGTCGTGCCGACTTCCGGCTTGTGATTGATCTATAGGGGCAAATCAGTTAATGTGTCCGTGACACTTGTGGTCCGTGACCTTCTCGTGAAATATGCGGGCTAATCGCCCTTATACTTCGAAGAAGCTCTGCACGCTGTAGTTCAGTTATTGCAAATACATTCCCATACGCTCACAGTCTCGCCTCTGGTTTGAGGAGCGCTAAGCGCCCTTTTACTGTGTATGTCTGAGCAGTGTTGTTCAGTCAGAACTACACGCCCTTTTCACCCACATTGATCGAGACACAGGATATAATTTATTTACGCCCTTTTCAGGCAGGCTCTCTGGTGTTATAATGTGGCAAAAGATATTTCCGAAAGTCAGGTGCCCAGGTTAATGGACAGGAAGATCAATGTACTGATAGTCGAGGACGAAGGCGTGGTGGCCCTCGGGCTTCGCGCCCAGGTGGAGGAGCTTGGCCACCAGGTGGTTGCCTTATGCACGAACTCATCCTGCTTCTGGGAATCCCTTAAGAAGGCCAGGCCGGATGTCATCTTCATGGACATTATCTTGAACGACACGGTTACCGGGCTGGATATAGTAAGGAAACTCAGGGAGACGGACAACATACCGGTTGTTTTCATATCCGCAAACCTTACCGAGGCCATCGCAAGAGAGATTGACGACATGGTGGCCTCTGTGCATTTCAGCAAGCCCTTTATCGAGCATTACCTGCATTCCTACTTCAAGAACTTTCCCAAAAAGTGATCGAGAGGATCAGCTCAGCGAGTCTTTGAAGCTCAATAGCATCATCCGGACAAATAGGAAGTGCCATATAGAAATACCAGCGCGCGTTCATGCCAAAGAACATTCTGCCAGGAATATGCCCAGATCTTCATGCAATATGCGGGCTAGTGCTGTAAACACAGCCCTGCCATGGTTTAATTATTAATAGTTATCAGGCACTTAAAACTCGTAGATCCATTTAGTTGCCACCTCAACTAAATATGGTGCCATTTATCCATGAAGGTCGAGAAGGTTATGATAGCCGCCACATGATGCGCCTGGGGGTTTTCATGGAGCGCGAGGGATACTCCCATTTTGCTCATACGCCAGCAGTCCCTGGCGCTATCACGCATCATGGAGCAGGGTTCAATAAGCCAAAAAAGGCCTATGTAACAAGATGTTACACGGAAATCCTCAGCAAGCTTTTCTGGCTGAGCATCCGGATGAGATAAACATGCCTTTTATTAGTTGTCTCTGCAACCATACTGGCTTAGTTTTTATTTTATGTTTTTATTCAACAGGGTAAGACACTACAGGATATTGCACATAAGTCAATCCAAGGCGCTTTATCTGGAGTCTGAGAGATAGGCGACATGGTGGCCTCTGTGCATTTCAGCAAGCCCTTTATCAGTTTATCGGGCATTCCCTGCATTCGTATTTCAAGAACATCCCAAAAAGTGATCGAGAGGATCAGCTCAGAGAGTCCTTGAGGCTCAGGAGCATCATCAGGACAAACGGAAATGCAAGCACGCCCGATGGGATATAGAAATACCAGCGCGCGTTGATGCCAAAGAACCTTTCTGCCAGGAATATGCCAAGGGCTATGAGCAGGCCCATAAGGAACATCACAAAAGGGAGTTCTATCAGGCCGCCCTCTTCGTCCATGGATAAATGGAAACCTCTGTTCAGCAGAAGCTAGTCTTCCCTGTAGAGCCTGTCCTCAAGCATCACGGTCCTCAAAAGCCTGTCCCCCTCTTCTTCCTTGACCAGCTGGAAGAATTCGCACTGAAGGCAACTCTCAATCTTTTCGGCAAAGGTCCCTGACACCTCTCCCCTGCAGAACGTGCCCGCCACTACCCAGCAGGCCCGTCCGGCGTTTGCTCCCCCATGGA
>DAOWET010000258.1 GCA_030638335.1 Nitrospirota bacterium | reverse complement strand
GCACATCGTAAGCCAGATCGTCGCCATCGCGGACTTCTACGAGGCCCTGCGAGCGGAACGGCCTTACCGGGCGGGGATGGAGACCAGGAAGATAATCGGTTTCATGGAAGAGGGCGCGGGCACGGACTTCAACCCCCTGCTTATAAAGAACTTCATCCGCTCGCTCCAGCAGGTCAGTCCTTTCTAGGTTATTGCTGCTCGCTGTAGTATTCCATTGCCAGCAGCCTTCGCTTGATGTCTTTGCCCGGCGTGTACCCGCCAAGCTTCCCCGTGCTCTCGATTATCCTGTGGCAGGGGAGTGCTATGGGGAGGGGGTTTTTCGAAAGTGCCCTGCCAACAGCCCTGTTTCCGCGGGGAGAGCCGACTTTCTCTGCCAGCCATTTATATGAGCGGGTCTCTCCAAAGGGGATGGAGCGCAGTGCCAGCCAGACGCGTTGTTCAAAATCCGTCCCTGTGATGAATCTCATGGGGTGCGAGAAACTCTCGGGGCTTCCCTTGAAGTACGACTCTATCTCCAGCCGGAAGCCCTCAGGCATGTTCCCCATGCGGATGTGGGGTTTTGAGAACACAATGCCCACCAGTTCGTCTGCAAGGAATATCGGGTACAGGTCTCCAATGGGGCTTTTGAACACTCCGTAGTGAAGGGCCTGGCGTTCGGCCTGGCTGATACGGTCCGCATCCAGGTTCATCTCCTCTGTCTTTCCTCCGTTGCCCTTTGTCTTTACAGATTATACCAGAGAGAGTATTTGGTGCATAGGCGCTTAAGGGTCTTAATGCGCGGCCCGCACGCGGGGACATGGCCTTGTGTTGCGGCCTTCTGGTAAAATACCTTCTTGCCAAGCCCCGGGCTTTGGGATCGGGTTTGGTGCGCGGACCTGTGTATGGACGCTGATCATTGTATCTATGAGGTGAGCAACACAATGAGCAAGGAAAACATAGAATTCAAGGCAGAAGTGAATGAGCTGCTTAACCTGGTGATCCATTCGCTTTATACGAACAAGGAGATATTCCTGCGTGAGCTGATATCAAACGCCTCCGACGCCATAGACAAGCTCAGGTATGGATCCCTCACTGACAAGGGGCTCATGGATGATGGCACGGAATTCAGGATAAAGCTGGTGCCAGACGCAAAGGCCGGCACGCTCACCATAAGCGACAACGGCATTGGCCTGAGCCGCGATGATGCGGTGCGGGAACTCGGCACCATAGCCCACTCCGGCACCAGGGAGTTTCTGGACGCACTGGCAAAGGGCGAGTCCGCAGGCAGCCCCGAACTCATCGGTCAGTTCGGCATAGGGTTCTACTCGGCCTTCATGGTTGCCGACCGCGTGGCCGTGGTCACAAAAAAGGCCGGCACTGCCGAAGCAGTCCGCTGGGAGTCCTCGGCTGGCGGCTCTTTCACGGTTGAGGAGACAGAGCGTGAAGGCCACGGCACTGACGTTGTGCTCACGCTCAAAGAGGAAGAAAAGGAGTATCTGAGCCAGTGGCGTCTCAAGGAGATAGTCACAAGGCACTCGGGCTTCATAGAGCATCCGGTGGTGATGGACGTGGAGCGGGAGGTGCAGGACAAGGACGACCCCTCAAAGAAGACCGCCGTGACCGAAGAGGAGACGCTTAACTCCCGGAAGGCCATCTGGCTTAAGAGGCCGGCCGAGGTAACGGACGAGGAGTACAGGGAGTTCTACAGCCATGTCTCCCATGACTTCATGCCCCCGGCCGAGACCATACACTTCAAGGCCGAGGGGACCTCGGAGTTCACCGCGCTTCTTTTCATACCCGAGCGCGCCCCGATGAACATCTTCTACAAGGACTTCAAGCCCGGGCCAATGCTATACGTGCGCCGCGTGCAGATAATGCAGAGCTGCGAGGATCTGGTGCCCCCGTATCTGAGGTTCGTAAAGGGCGTTGTGGATTCCTCTGACCTCCCGCTTAATGTTTCCAGGGAGATGCTCCAGAACAACCCGAGCGTGGAGATAATCAAGAAGAACGTTACAAAGAAGATCCTTGATGCGCTGAAACGCATGAAGGACAACAGGCCCGAACAATACGAGACCTTCTTCGGGCAACTCGGGCGCGTGCTTAAGGAAGGCATGCACTATGAATTCACCCGCAAGGAGGAGATAACCACACTGGCCATAATGGAATCCACCTCAACCGAACCGGGCAAGTTCACTGACTTCGAGTCATACGTTGAGCGCATGAAGCCCGGACAGGAAGAGATATATTACATAACGAGCACAACACGTGCCGAGGCTGACGCATCACCTTACCTTGAGAGCTTCCGCGCAAAGGGCTATG
>DAOWET010000010.1 GCA_030638335.1 Nitrospirota bacterium | reverse complement strand
TCCCAAGCTGGCCCGAGTGGAAGATCTTGACCTTTATCCTGCCTCCGCTTAGCGCCTCTACCTCACGGGCAAAAGTTAAAAGCCCCTGGACCTGCGGCTGCCTGGGCCCGGCCACGGTATTGAACTTCAAGGTATAGGTCTTATCCCCGGCTAGTGATACCACGGTGCCAAGAAAGACCATCAAAAAGACGATCGCTGCAACACGCCATATGCATATAAGATCTCGTATCATATAAACCCTCCATTATTCGTCCGTCCGTATTGTCAATTTTACTTTAAATGTATTTGTATTACCAGCACAGGGGTATTATTATAAGTAACCATGGATATAGCTATTCCAGCGCCGGATAAATGCCCGCTCTGCGGGTCCACTTCCTTTGAGAACAGATACAAAAACGTTAAGAGATTCAAAAGATCCTATAACGTGTACGAGTGCAAGGGCTGCGGCCTTGGCATCACTCATCCATTCCCGGGCCTTGACCATCTCACCGGCCTGTACTCCTCCACGAGCTACCGGGACAAGGGCGGCAAGCGGTTCATAGCACCTGTTGAGACTGTGGTAAGAAGCCTTCGCACTGGCAGGCTAAATAAAATAGAGTCCTTGAGCACTAAAGGCCGCATGCTTGACGTGGGTTGTGGCCTGGGGCTCATGCTTGCTCTTGCAAGAGACAGGGGCTGGGAAGTTGTAGGGTTAGAATTCAATAACGAGACAGCCGCTCCGGCGCGCAAGGAGTTCGGGTTGAATGTTAGAACGGGCAGGCTTTCTAATAATGGTTTTGAGAAATGCTCCCTTGATGTCATTACCTTCTGGCACTCGCTTGAGCATCTTGAAGACGCGGTGGATGATGTGCGGGAGGCCGCAAAGTTATTAAAACCCGGAGGGCTCCTGCTTCTCTCGGTGCCGAACTTTGAGAGCCTGCAATCGAGGATGAGCGGGCCGGGCTGGTTCCATCTCGATGTCCCCTTTCACCTGTACCACTTCTCCGCTTCGAATATAAAGAAGCTTTTAAAGGACGCGGGCCTTGAGGTGGTGCGCCAGGAGCACTTCTCCCTGGAGTTCAATCCCTTTGGGTTCATACAGAGCTTCTTAAATATGGCCGGCCTCAGACACAACCTGCTCTATGATATTTTAAAGACCGGAAGCCTCCGGCCCGAGGGAGACGAAAGGGGAAGCGCTGCTGACACCTATATCACGGCGCTCCTTCTTCCCTTTGTCGGGATCGCCTCCGTCTTCTTCACAGCCCTCGAAGTGTTATTCAGAAGAGGCGGCACAGTGGACATCTACGCAAGGAAATCCCCTCTTATAAAAGCACGCCTCCGCACTCCCGCAAAGACTCCGCCTGTTTTTGAGGGCAATACATATATGGAACCAGAGGGCCACCAGAAAAACATGTCCGACTGATGCAGTTCGTCAGACTCGATCCGAGGTCGTAAGACTCGATCCGAGGCCGGACATGTTATTTGCTCAGTTGTATTCTCTTTACATTTCACTCTCCCCACTGCATAATATGCTGGACATGATGCTTTTTCTTGTAGAATATCTTAATGAAAATGAGGGATGTTTCTGTTTGCCATAAATACTAATTAGAGAATTAATTGCATATGGAAAATGATACTACTCAAATAATAAGCAGTCCCAAAACCTTAGAATGGTCTCTCAGGGATATTCTAATTGGAGTGATCATTTTGTTTTTTGCATTAGCATTAAATAAGACGAGCGTATTTACTGTTGATCAAACGCTGAAGTTGCCATTTGCAATCATTAAATGGTTAGGTTTCTTTATTTTTATTTTTATCTACTCATCATACATTTGTAAGGCACGAGGGATAACATCTTTAGTTAAATATAAATCGTTAGTTAATGTTTCAAAGGAAATTATTATATCCTTCGGTTATTGGATAGCAATAGCATTAAGCACAGGAATAGTAGTCTTAACATTGAATAAGTTTATTGAATCAGAATCAATTCCAAACAAAGTAATGACAGCTTTAGGTTATGCGCCTAGCAGTATTATTGTGATAGTTATTCTGGTTGTTATGTTTACGCTTGGCCCAATTGCGGAAGAGTTCTTTTTCCGCGGATTCTTATATAACGCTTTAAAAAGTAAAGTCAACTATATAGTTGCAATGATTGTCCAAGCATTTTTGTTTGCTTTGATGCACGGATATGGTTTCGTAGAAAGTGCTGGAATTTTTGTGTTTGGGATTGGCTTGGCAATTGTATACGAAAGACGAAGTAACTTATTAGCAGCTATATTTGTACATATAACTAATAATGCGGTTCGTGCTGTTCCTATTCTCCTGCTTGTAATTGTCAATTTTCATATGCCAGCCAAGGATTTTAATGATGCTATGGTAAATCCGAAATGGTTCAAGGTATCCCCATCAAGTGAAATCGAGCGCAAGCCAACAGGAATTGAACAATGGGAATATGCAATAAATGAATGGGGCAGTAAGGGGTCTAGGGAATGGAAAAAGGAAGTTAATGCATTTAATGCAGTATTTTTCTATCATGATTATGATACTGTCGCATGTGCTAAGGCAAAACTTGGCATAGTTTCTGTTTATTATCATTACCTTAATGATTATAGAAGGGCAATTATTGAGACTGATAGACTAGTAGAGACTTATCCAGAGCAAAGAGAACAAGTATCATCTGCTTTGGTTAAGAAGGGGTATTCTTATTATGAATTACAAATGTTTAAAGAAAGTAGAAATACATTTGAGACTCTTGTTAATAACTATGGTGAATTCAAGAAGCATTATGACGATGCAAAAAAGGGTTTAGAGAAGTTGAATGCGATAGACAATTAGATTCGCTATCATTAAACATCTCAGTAATTTCCTTTTAAAAGACACACAAACCAAGGCCACCTGTAGTAGGGGCGGCCTTGGTTTGATTTATATATAAGGAATGTTCGCGCGGCTGGTGAAGGAGTTTAGTCCATTTTAAAACGGCAAAACAACATTCTTTTGTGGCCTGCGTAGTCTTTTAGAACTTCTATATCCCTGAAGCCGTGCTCTTTTAGCATGGTCACTACCTCTTGTGCCTGTCCGGCTCCGAGTTCGAGGGCTAAAAGCCCACCGTTTTCCATATGCCCCGGAGCCTTCCGGGCTATCACGCGATAAAAGTCCAGACCGTCCGTGCCACCGTCAAGCGCGCTCCTTGGCTCGAATTTGGCGACCTCGGGCTGCAAGCCGTCTATCTCCCCGGCGGGGATATATGGCGGGTTGGCCACAATAACATCAAACCTCATGCCATCAACTGGCGCAAACATCTCCCCGTGCATCAGGTTCACGTTTACACTCTCAAGCTCGGACACGTTCTGCCTGGCATAGGCAAGTGCTTCGGAGGACACGTCGGTGCCCACGATATCCGCCTCTGGAAATCTTCTTTCAAGCTCAAGCGCGATGCAGCCCGAGCCCGTACACAGGTCAAGCACCTTCTTGGGTTCCTGGGCGCGCTTTGCGACTTCCGCAACCAATAACTCCGTCTCAGGCCTTGGCACAAGCACGCCCGGGCCCACCTTTAAACGCATGTCAGCGAAATCCACGGTGCCGGTAATGTACTGGAGGGGTTCGCGCCCTGCCCTGCGCCTGAACGCGTCCCGGAAGAGCTTCACCTTGTCCTCAGGTATTACCGGGTCCTTGGAGTAAATGTCCTCCCGGCGGGTGCCGGTGATCTCGGTAAGAAGGGTCTCAGCCTCGCGCGGAGCGCCGGACATGCTGTGCTCTATAAGATAGGCCGTAGCCTCGGCCATAAGGTCACGTGATCTCAACTGTCCCTAGGCCCTCCTCAACGCTATTCTATCATGACTCAGATGTGCGGCATGAATTGAGATCGGCCCCAAGCTCAGACCGCCTTCAATTGCTCAAGCTGGAAGTACTCATGCACGCCGTCGAGGAGCTCGTCCATCTCTCCCTCCATGACCTTCTCCAGCTTATGGAGCGTTATGCCTGCCCTGTGGTCCGTGACCCGGTTCTGGGGGAAGTTATATGTCCGTATGCGCTCGCTGCGGTCTCCCGAGCCAACCTGCCCCTTTCGTTCCTGGGCGCGCTCGGAGTCCTGTTTCTCGCGCTCAAGCTCATAGAGCCTTGCTCTGAGCACCTTCATGGCCTTTTCCTTGTTCTTTATCTGGCTCCTGCCGTCCTGGCACTGGACCATCAGACCGGTGGGCTCGTGCACTATGCGCACTGCCGAATAGGTGGTGTTCACGCCCTGCCCCCCCGGGCCGGAGGCGCAGTAGGTATCCACCCTCAGATCGCTCTCGTCTATCTTGAGATCAACCTCTTCGGCCTCGGGCAGCACTGCCACCGTTGCGGCCGAAGTATGTATGCGGCCCTGCGTCTCGGTGTTCGGCACTCGCTGGACACGGTGCACCCCGCTCTCGTACTTCAGGATGCGGAAGACGTCTTTGCCGCTGACCGTGGCCATGACCTCCTTGATGCCGCCGACACCCGTTGGGCTAGACTCCATGGTCTCGACCTTCCAGTTCCTGCTTTCCGCGAACTTCGAGTACATCCTGAACAGGTCGGCCGCGAAAAGCCCTGCCTCGTCCCCGCCGGTGCCGGCGCGGATCTCCAGTATGACGTTCTTGTGGTCGCTCTTGTCCTTTGGAAGGAGCATTACCTTGAGTTCCTGCTCTAACGCGGGAAGCTGCGGCTCAAGCTCATCAAGCTCCGCTTGCGCAAGCTCCTTCATCTCCGGATCATCCGCTGACTCCGCAAGCTCACGCGCGTCCTCCACTTCCCCCGCGATGCGCTTGTACTCCGCTGCACGCTCCATCACCGGGGCAAGCTCGCTCTGCTCCCTGCCAAACTTCTGGAACTCCCTCTGGTCCCCTATCACCGCCGGGTCCATGAGCTTTTCCATAAGCTCCTGGTAACGCCTCTCAAGCTCAATTATCTTCTTAAGCATCAGCCTTTTCCTCTTCCATTCGAAGCACTTCGTTCAAGGCCCTCAAGGCCACCTCCACCTGCTGCTCCGTGGGCTCCCTCGTGGTCAGGCTCTGAAGCCAGAGCCCCGGGGCCATGAGCGCGCGCACCACCGGGTTATGCCTCATCCTGTCGGATATCTTCAACGCCTCATACGACAGCCCTGCCACAAGGGGCAGCAGCACCAAGCGCGCCAGGAACTTCCAGAGAAAGGGCCATGACTGCGGTATGAAGGAGAACACGAAAATACTGAGCACCATCACGATCAGCAGAAAGCTCGTGCCGCAGCGTGGGTGCACCGGGCTGAAGCCCATGATATGCCTGATCCCCATGTCCTTGCCCTCCTCAAAGGCGTGGATTACCTTGTGCTCGGCCCCGTGGTACTCAAAGACCCTGCGTATCTCATCCCAGAGCCCGATGAGCCCCACATATGCCAGGAACACCGCAACCCTCACAAGCCCGTCCACTGTGTTGAACACGACGGAGCTCTCGGCCACAACAGGCAATACCATGCCCATGAGCTTGGTGGCATATAGCGGCAGCAGGATGAACAGCACCACCGCAAGCCCGATGGAGGTGACCACGGTCATGGCGATGGCCCCCTTGCCCATGGGCTCGTCCTCTTCTTCCGTGGCGGTCACCGCGGAGAACTCCAGCGCCTGAACCCCTATGACCAGCGCATGAAAGAGTATGAGCACCCCCCGCACGAACGGTTTCTTGAACAGCCATGGCACAGGGCGAAGCGGCACGTTCTTGACCTTGATGTCTCCGCCCGGGCCGCGCACGGCCACGGACCAGCCCTTGACGCCCTTCATCATCACGCCTTCGATAACAGCCTGTCCGCCTACGTTCTTCAAGTTATGACTCCCTCTCAACCCGTATATTGCACGAGTTCTGCCAGCCACGGGCTGGATTTATCTTTCCCTCCGCCCTTCATGTACGCAAAAAAGCCGCCACGCACCCGCTTTGGGCAATGCGCTGACGGCTTCCGTTCTAAAGTAGCTACTGGTCTTTTTTGGCGTACTTCTTCTTGAACTTCTCTACCCGGCCCTCGGTGTCCATTATCTTCTGCTTGCCGGTGAAGAACGGGTGGCACACAGAGCAGATGTCCACGTGTATCTTGGGCGTTGTGGAGCGGGTAGTAAACGTCTCGCCGCAGGCACACTTTGCCTCGGCCTCTTCGTACTTTGGATGTATTTTGTCTCTCACGTCAGTCACTCCTTCAGGGTTTCCCAATCGTAAGCAAATATTATAGTAGCTGGATGGGCCTTTTGGCAAGCGCCACAGGGCCATTAAGAGGATATTTCGTTTGTTATCAGGCAGTCAGGCAAACCCTGCTGTATGCAGCGAAAGCGCCGTAAACGCCGGGGCAGTCGCCGCCGCAAGCGTATCAGCCCTTTTTCCCTTTATTTTCCCAGCGCTTGTAGATAAACGACAGCCCCAACGTAAGGGCCACAGCGCCCGCGAGCATGCCTGCGGCAATGAATATGTTGTCCAGAAGCGTGGGCTTGAGCAGAAGCACGCTGCCGAGCATGAGCATCATCGAGCCCGAGAGAAGTTTTAAGAGCCTGCCCTCCCACTCAGTCAGTTTACGCGAACCCAACGTGAAGGTGAACACCAGGACCATGGCCGCAAGAGGGACCACGTACACGAGGTTATAGAGCACGAGGTACATGTAATACGTGCCCGTGCCAAGCTCCCTGAGCGTAAGCACCCGTGTGTAGACCATGGGGAACCCGGCCGTACAGAGCAGCTCATAGGCGTTTGCCGCCACCGCAAGCACAACAGTGCCGGTAAGCATGCTCACCATGGACTCGGCTTTTAAGAGCCCCCTCATGCGGGCGATGAGCCTTCCCTGCGCCCCGTCGCTCATGGTGAGCGAGACACCTTCTTTGAACGCAAAAAAGTCCTTCACGTTCAACACGCCAACAAACAGCGCCACCGCCCCGGCCACAGCCGTGATATACCCCACACGCCCGGCCAGGAAGAAGAGATTGAGCCAGGCGGCCATGAACAGGAAATACACGAAACCCGAGAAGAACACGAAGGTGCCGCCTATGATAAGCATCCGCACCCTGCTCTTTGCATATATCAGGAGGCTCAGAAGGAACATGAGCACAAAGAGCGCGCAGGGGTTGAAACTATCCAGGCCCGCAAGCACAAGCGTGAACACGGGCAGAGATAAGCCCTCCGCGCTCACCTCCCCCAAAAAGGGGAGCTTCAGATCAGGCTCAGACTCGGATACGGTCAGCTCGGGGGCCCGATCCTGTTCGAGCACAGGGGTTTTCTCCTCATCGGGCGGGGCCACAGGCCCAGGCCCGGATGATGGGCCTGCTGAGGGCTTCACCTCAGTTGAAGGCGCTGAAGGGGACTTGGTCCCCCTTGCAGCAGCCTCAAAGGCCTCCCGGACCTTCTCCTCTATCATTATGGCCGAGGCCTCGGAAAAACCCCCGATCACGCTATCACCCACAACGGTAACTGGCACAGAGGGCTGCGTCAGGCCCACCCTCCGGGCAAAGCTCCTGAACACCCGGGCGTTAGCCGTGTTCTTCCAGACCTCATAGTCCTTGACCACAAGGCCCGGGTATTTCTTCTTCAGACTTTCGAGGAAGACCTCCTCGTGTTCGCAGTAGGGTCACCCGTCGCCCCAGAAGTAAATGATCGTAACCTTTGGCGCATCCGCTTTAGTCGCATCTGTGGCTGCTGCGGCAGACGCGGGGACTGTCAACAGTGCAAGCAGGAAAACCGTTAATATCGATCTTTTAAGATTCATCACAAACACATTTTACCTCAACCCATAAGATATAATCTAACCCCTGGCCCGGACAGGCCATGCATGAGTATAGCTGTATGATTGTACAATAATCGGGAGGCGTGAGGGAATATTCAATTGACTTGTAGCACACATCTGGGGTATTTTCACTAATGAGCCTGGAAGCCAAGATAGCGCTTATAGCAGGACTTTTCTCACTGTCCTTCATGCTGAACTTGCCCATGGGCATGCTCCGCGTACGCACCAAGAACTTCGCCATGAAGCTCTTCTTCATCCACGCCGCGATCCCGGTCATCTACTTCGGCAGGCTGTTTTCAGGCCTGGACTACCGCTACATACCCGTCTTTATTGCCGCCGCGGTCCTTGGCCAGATTTGGGGCGGCCGCATGGGCCTCTAGGGGTCACGGACCCCATTTAAACTGGAAGCCGTCAGCCCCAAGCGTTTTCGCATAAACAGCAAAACAAAAAGACTTCCTCTAATAAAAACTCTTTTCCCTTGAGCCTCACCCGTTCCGCTTTGAAGGGCATCGGTGCCGGTGCTTTTATCCTTGCCGTTTTGCGCGCCCCTGAGTGAACGCTAAAGCAAGCAACATAGAACAAGGGTAGACGCGAAGCGCGGGGTCATGATGCCTGTTGTTTTCCCATAATAAGAGCGCGCATCCGGCTCGCGATCTTATGTAGAAGCGG
>DAOWET010000225.1 GCA_030638335.1 Nitrospirota bacterium | reverse complement strand
GTTTGCCCTCGGGCCGTACGAATGTGTATCCGGAAATTATGAGCCCAACGCCTCCGCTGGCCAGTGTGCTGTAGAAATCCAGAAGCCTCTGGGTGGGCCGGCCATCCTTATCACACATGCCCTCCCAGGTGGCAGAGCGCACCAGGCGGTTTGCAAGCTTCATGCCGTTGATCTCCGAGCTCTCAAATATCTTTCTCATATTGCACGCTCCTTCTCGGGTGTTTTACTTGAAGTGCTCTGTCTAAGATAATACCATGCTACAACACTTGGCCCAAAGTACAATATCTAACACCAGCCATGGGCTGGACTTACCAGGTCGCGACGACCCAGACCGCATCCTCTTAAAGTAGGCAGACTCGATACAAGAAACATAGAGATGGAAACACCTCCTTAGAAGGAAACAGGCGTATGACCCCCAGTCTCGTTTCTATGTGGTGCCAGCGGTCGGGGCGGAAGCCTCCGGTTAAAAAGGGGCCCGTGGCCCCCTTCGAAGGATTAACAGGAACGCTTTAAAGATGAGATGATACGATACTTTTCCTGAACACGGTCGAGGCTGACGGCCACCAGTTAAGAGGGGCCTGTGGCCCCCTCCAGTTAATACGAGCCCGTGGCTCGGCTCAGTAGCTTATGAGGACCTTGTCCTTGAAGCTGCCCTCCATGGTGGGGCTCTGCTCCACGCCGTGCAGCCTTCTGGCGTAGTAGGGCACTCCCCTTGATGCGTCTGACAGGGATTTATAGAGCTCCTCGTATGTTATGGAACCGTCGCGGTTGGCGTCCGCGCTCTGGTCCTGTATGCCTTTCAGGAAGAAGTAGGTGAACAGCCCGTGCTTCTGGTCGTTCAGCCAGGTGGATACCTCCCCTGAGCCGGAGCTGGTCATGAGCACGCCGTTTCTCATCTGGAGCACAGGGGCTATGACCTTCACGGACATGGGGGAGATATTTTCGAATATGTCCGCCCCGGAAAAACATGCGTCAAGCACTATGGTCATGCTTTTGGCGGGCACCTTGGCCAGGTTCCAGTAGAGCAGGTCCGCCGGGAAGCCGCTGAGTTCTATGTACTGGGGGTCCGCGTCCACGGGCACGAAGTAGGCCTTGTTGTCCTTGAGCCCCGGGGCCCCGTGCCCGGAGTAGTACACGAACACGTCGCTTATCCCTTCGCGCACCGCGTTAAAGAGCTTGCCCTTGTGGGATTCCTTGTTGCCGAAGTAGAGGGTCATCTCGCTCTGGGTGGCGTTTTCCAGGTGAAAAATGTTGGCCTCCCTGAACCCGAAGGCGCTTATGAGGTAGTTCTTCATCGTGCGCACGTCGTTTATGGCGTACTCCACCTTCTTTGCCTTCTGGTAGTCGCGGTTGCCGATGATAACGGCTATGGCCTCGGGGTTGGCCCGCACGGTCTTTGGTATGGAGGCGTCGATGCTCGGGAACTTGAAGGCCGTTTTCCGGGGCGCACCCGGCCCTGCTGCCGCGCTCTTTGCCGCTGCTATAAGCTCGGCCCTCTTTTTCTTGGCCCAGGGGTGGGTGGGCTTCAGGGCCAGTGTCCTGTCAAAGTCCGCCATGGCCTTTTTGTTGCTTTTTACAGCCTTGTACGACATGCCCCTGAAGAAGTAGGCGTTAAAGCTCTTGGGGTTCATCTGGAGCGCGGTGGAGAGGTCTTTTACGCTATCGGGGTATTCCTTCAGGTAGTAGAAGGTCACGCCACGGTTATAGAAGGACTCGAAATCGTTTGGGTCCTCGATGATGGCCCTTGTGAGGTCCTGGGCCGCAGCCTTGTAGTACTTGAGGTTCTTGTAGACTATCCCCCTGTACTTCATGGTCTCGTAGCTGTAGGGGTTTAGCTTTAAGGCCATGTTGAACTCGGCCAGGGCTTCCTTAGTAGAGCTTGCGTTTCATGAGCTGCATGCCTTTTTCGTGGTGGGCCTGAAACTCCTGTATCTGGTAGTTCAGGAGCTGCATTTGATAGTCGGGCTCTTCCTCCTCGTCTTTGCCGGAGCTGGAGGGTTTATTGCCGTCTTTTGAACCGCTGCCGCTGGAGCTGCTGCCTGATGTGTTGCCCGTGGAGCTGCCTGAGCTGCTGTTGTACTGTTGCTGCTGCTGGTACTGCTGCTGGTTATACTGTTGCATCCGTAAGTTCTGCTGCATCTGTTGCTGATTAGCGTTATAGGGAGGCTGGGCATGGGCCCGGTCCAGCCCCAGAAGGGCGGCCACCACCAGCAATGCCAGGAATGAAAGCAGCTGTATGGATCTTCTGATGGTCATATTATATTGTATACATCGGGTATGCATCGGGGCCCCTTTGCCTTATGCGTATACTCTATCAAACGTATGTTTTCCGGTCAAGGGCGGCTATGGTTTATAATTGGGATATGCGGAGGTAAGAGGACGATGGCAGTGGTTCTTGCGGAGAAGAAGATAGGAGACTGCGTGCTCAGGCTTGTGCAGGGCGACATCACGGAGCGCCCTGTGGACGCCATTGTGAACGCCGCGAACCCCTTCCTCCAGCACGGCGGCGGTGTGGCCGGGGCCATAGTAAGGAAGGGCGGAGAGGTGATTCAGGAAGAGAGCAACCGCATCGGTTATCTGGACGTTGGCAAGGCCGCTATCACAGGTGCCGGCTCACTGAGGGCAAGGCATGTAATACACGCGGTGGGCCCGAGGATGGGCGAGGGGGACGAGGACGAGAAGCTCGTCAGCGCGGTCCGGAGCGTGCTTGAGCTTGCTGAGGACAAGGGGCTTCAAAGCATCTCTCTTCCTGCCATAAGCTCCGGCATATTCGGGTTCCCCAAGGACCGTTGCGCGGCCATCCTGGTGGTGGAGGCGGCCCTTCACCTGAGGGCCAACCCCGCAACCAGCCTCAAGGTGGTGGAGT
This sequence comes from Nitrospirota bacterium, assembly GCA_030638335.1. Classification (GTDB taxonomy): domain Bacteria; phylum Nitrospirota; class Thermodesulfovibrionia; order Thermodesulfovibrionales; family JdFR-86; genus DAOWET01. Next base: position 14,718 of record DAOWET010000225.1, on the reverse strand, counting down.
TCTGCGTGTTTGACGAGGCCACGGCAGGGTATTTCTCCAGGGAACTGAATATCCTGCAATGAGGACAATCCTGGCGTGGGCACTTGTATTTTCAATGTTTTTCATGGTGGCCTGCGAGTCCTCCATGAGCCGGGACCTGGCCCGGAAGAGGCACGCAGTATCGCTGCTTGAGCATGCCAGGTCAGTCCACTGGGGCCGGGACTGGGACGAGGTCATAAGCCTGAGCACCCAGGCCATAGAGGCTGACCCCACAAACCCCTGGACCTATTCCATGCGGGGGGCGGCCCATAACGCGCTTGGAAACTACAGGGAGGCCATCCGGGACCTGAACGCGGCCCTCGAGATAAGCCCGGACTACGCTCCGGCATATATCAACAAGGCAATATCCTTCCTGCGCCTCGGGGATCTTCCCATAGCGCGCATGAACGCGGATGAGGCGCTTGTCCTGGACCGCGGCAACCTGACCGTGCTCATGACCGCAGCGGAGGTGTATTCGTCCTCTGGCGATGTGGATACCGCATGCATGCTCCTGGAGGAGGCCGTGGACAGGGGTTTTGAGGATTTCGAGGTAATAAGAAGCAGGGAGAGCTTTAGAGAACTCTTTTATTCAGAGTGCTTCACCCGCGTCCACAGGAGTTCCCACGCCCACCCCCCGGACTCGCCATAACCCCTGTATCACGCCCCGGCATCCCGTTTGACATACATAACCCCATTCCATTAATCTAATAGCTTCGGATATTCACCAGGAAAGCAGGAAGGACGCACATGAAAACGCTGTTTGCGAAAAAGATCGAAGCAGAGCACAAGTGGTACGTGATTGATGCCGCGGACAAGGTCCTTGGGCGCATGGCCACGGGCATAGCCATGAGGCTCATGGGCAAGGACAAGCCCACCTATACCCCCCACGCTGACACAGGCGATTTTGTCGTGGTGGTCAATGCCGGGAAGGTAAGGCTTACGGGCAAAAAGCTGGACAAGAAAATATACTACTGGCACACCGGGTATCCCGGCGGGATCAAGAGCCAGACCGCCCGAGAGAGGCTTGAGAAGGACCCGACAAGCATCGTTAGCGAGGCTGTGCGGGGCATGCTCCCCAAGAACCGCCTTGGCAAGCAGATGCTCAAGAAGCTGAAGGTATACGCGGGGGCGGACCATCCCCACGCGGCCCAGAAGCCTGAGAAGCTCACGTAACGGAGGATTATTAAGAAATGGCCGACATCATGTATAACGCCACGGGACGCAGGAAGTCTTCCACAGCGCAGGTATTCCTTACCCCAGGCAAGGGCAATATCACGGTTAACAAGCGTGCTTTTGACAATTACTTTCCGCGCCCCACGCTGAGGATGATGATCCGCCAGCCTCTGGAGCTTACGGGCACGCTGAGCAAGTTCGACATCAACGCCAGGATCAACGGCGGGGGCCTCACCGGACAGGCAGGCGCCTTGAGGCACGGCATCTCCAGGGCCCTGCTGAAGTTCGACTCGGACCTGAGGCCCAAGCTCAAGAAAGAGGGCTTCCTCACCCGCGACCCCAGGGAGAAGGAAAGAAAGAAATACGGCCAGAAGGGCGCGAGGGCACGCTTCCAGTTCTCGAAACGTTAAAGAGACCCTTCATATAACCAAGACCTTAAGCCCGGTCGTGCTAATATACAGCGTGACCGGGCTTTTTTATTGAGCATTACTTAAGGAGAAAAAAATGGCTACAAAGAAAAAGGGCGGACCAGCCAAGATATCTGGTAAATCTTCGGGCAAGCTGCCGGGCAAACTGAAGGTGGCTGTATGCGGAGCAAGCGGATACACTGGCGCTGAACTCCTGCGCATCCTGCACAAGCACCCGAAGGTGGAGGTCACCGCTGTGACCTCTGAGCGCTCGGCTGGACGGAGCCCCGCTGACCTCTACCCGCAACTGCACGCCTACTCCGGGCTCACCTACGAGCCCCTTGACCGGAAGAAGCTCGTAAAAAAGGCCGATCTCTTCTTCCTGGCCCTGCCGCACGCTGCAAGCCAGGAGGCGGTGAGCTTTTTCCACTCAAAAGGTAAAAAGGTCGTGGACCTCTCGGCGGATTTTCGGCTCAAGGACCCGGCGGTCTATGAGAAATGGTACAAGACCCCGCATACTGCCCTGAAATCACTTGGCACGGCGGTTTACGGGCTGCCCGAACTCTACCGCAAGGAGATAAAGAAGGCCACGCTTGTTGCAAACCCGGGCTGCTACCCCACCGCATCCATACTCGGCATTGCCCCTGCGCTTAAGGCCGGGGCTGTGGAGACCATGGGTATTGTGGTGGATGCCAAAAGCGGCACAAGCGGGGCAGGGCGCAAGGCTGACCAGGCGTTGTCCTACTGCGAGGTGAACGAGGGGTTCAAGGCCTACGGCGTGGGCGTGCACCGCCACACCCCTGAGATCGAGCAGGAGCTCTCCGCAATTGCCGACACTCCGCTGCGCGTGGACTTCACACCGCACCTTCTGCCCGTGGACCGGGGCATACTGAGCACCATGTACCTGCGGATCGCACCGGGCCACGGCAACACGGACATCTCGGAGCTCTACGCCCGCGCGTATGAGGGTGAGCCCTTTGTGAAGGTGCTCCCTCCGGGGGAGTTCCCCAACATCAAGGACGTGCGCGGCACGAACCGCTGCCTCATAGGGTTCAAGGTAAACGAGCGCACCGGGACGCTCATCGTTGTGAGCGTCATAGACAACCTCGTAAAGGGAGCCTCCGGGCAGGCCGTGCAGAACATGAACCTCATGATGGGCTTTAGAGAGACCACCTCCTTAGAGGACCTGGCCCTATGCCCGTAAAAAAGACTCCGCTCCCAAAGGGATTTAAACTGGCTGTTGCACGGGCGGGCATAAAGGGGCCGGGGCTTGCCAAAGGCCGAAACGACATGGCGCTCATATACTCGGAGCGTGACGCGGCCCTTGCCGGCACATTTACCACCAACAAGGTAATAGGCGCCCCTGTTGTCATGAACAAGCAAAAGGCGCGTTCGGCCAGCTCAAATAGTGCGCGGGCCATTGTCATAAACAGCGGCAACTCCAACTCCTGCACCGGAGCGCGGGGCATGCGGGACGTTCGCCGGATGGCAGCACTTTCGGCAAAGCATCTTGGGATAGATGAAGATCACGTGTACGTATGCTCAACAGGCGTCATCGGCGTGCCCATGCCCATGGGCGTTGTACGGCCCGGACTCAAAAACCTTGCAGAGGGTATCTTAGAGGGCGCAAGCGGAAAGTCCGGGGCATCCGTGGAGGCCGCGGCACGGGCCATCATGACCACTGACTCATATCCAAAGTTCCTGAGCCGTACTGTAAAGATTGGAAACAGGATCGCTCGCGTGACTGCTGTCTGCAAGGGCGCGGGCATGATAGAGCCTGACATGGCCACCATGCTCTGCTTCGTCATGACCGACATAGCGGTTGAGAAGCCGGCGTTGAAGTCCGCGCTAAAGGCTGCGGTGGGCGATTCCTTCAACATGCTCACAGTGGACGGTGACCAGTCCACAAGCGACTGCGTGCTTTTGATGGCAAACGGCGCGCTGGGGAACGCCCCTTTAAAGAAGAACTCCGTTGGGCTCAAGCGGTTCTCTAAAGCGCTTGCCGGGATGTGCTATGAGATGGCCACCATGATCGCCCGCGACGGCGAGGGCGCAACCAAGCTCTTGCAGGTGGTCGTGGAGGGCGCGCGCACCGGGGCACAGGCAAAAAAGGCGGCCAAGGCCGTTGCCAATTCGCTTCTGGTCAAGACCGCGGTGTACGGGGCTGACCCCAACTGGGGGCGCATTCTTCCCGTGCTGGGCCGCGGCGGCATCTTCATGGACCCGCTCAAGGTGGACATCTTTATAGGCAAGGTCAAGATCGCCTCAAATGGGCTTGCAGTTGCCGGGGCCGCTGCTGTCAAAAGGGCTCGGAAGGAACTCAAGAAAAAAGAAGTTCTCATACGCGTTGACCTGAAAGTTGGCAAGGCGTCGGCCCGCGCGATTTCCTGTGATTTAACAGAAGAGTACATCCGGATAAATTCAGAGTACACCACTTAGGAATAAGGGCAGGGTACTCGTCCTGTCTACAGGAATTCCTCGAACATGTAGAGCTTCATGGCACCCGGTGTCATTGCCTTTGAAGAGCCAATAGGGCACGCGGAAGCGTCCAGGCCCTCATACCATGTCCTCACGTCAAGCAGGGGGACCGGGGTCATTACGCATTCCTTCCTGCCAAAGGGGTGGTCCAGGTGCAGGAGCATGTGCCCCAGTTCGTGGGTGAGGTATGCGCCCGAGAGCTCGATGGCCTCCTCTTCCGTATAGTCCTTCCCGCCCCTGAGCTTCCTTATGACCTCGTGGCTCTGGAAGAAGGTGAATGTGCTCCAGAACACGCGCGCGCGGAACTCCGAGGCCTTGTTGAAGCTCGCGCTGCCAACAGTGATGCCACCCCTGAGCGCGTGGTGGATGTCCGTGTCTATGGTCTCCACGCTGATTATGGGCTGGTTCGTTATCAGGAGGTCGTAGCCGAGGTCCGTGTAACCCAGGGCCTGCCAGTAGAGCCATTCGTTATAGGGGTTGTCTCCCAGGAATCGCTGGTACTCCTTTACCCTGCTGAATATCGTATCGGTGAGGGTCAGCACCAGCCCCTTTTCGCTCCTGACAGTGTATTTGGGGTCAAGGTGGCTCTGCGTGAAGGCCAGCTCCTCTTCATAGGTAGAGCTGTTTTCCGAGAGAGTTTCCGACAGGAGCTTTTCGTAGACGTCCTTGTCCTGTTTTGAGAATTCGTCCTTGTGGATGTCGATGATGAGCGTATCAATGTGATCAGCTGTTTTCTGCGGGATCTGGTCAAACACGTCCTTGATGTCCAGTGTGGCCACTTCGGAGAATGTGATGTCCAGGCCGAAGTGCTCTTTGGCCACAAGGGCGGTGAAGGCAAGCATGGTGTTGATGTCTTCGGTTGAATGGGTCGGGAAGGCGGGGTTGACCACATAGGCGACCTTTAGGAATACGTGGTCGCTTTTGAGTTCGGGTGCGGAAACCCGGACAGGGACCAATTCTTTATTATTACCGGAGCCGATGCCATTACAGCCATGCGCCAGCATGAGAAGGGTCGCAACTATGAGCAGACATATTGCTTTCAAACAAATCTCCCCTGTTATACCGATCCTCCCCCAGTCCATTGTAACACGTATGGGAGGAATTGATTTATATCTTATTGCCTGTCAGGTCAGGTGAACAGTTCAAGCCGGAAACCTTCGGATCCGTACCTGCCAGGGGCCGGTGCAATAAGCGGGCTGGGCAGGAAGTCAAAGCTCCCTTGGTATGGGTTATAGTTAAATGTGGACAAGGGCACGCAGAACATAAGCAGAACGAAACTGATCGTTTTCTCTCTTCTGCCTCTTTTGATATTTATGATGGCGGCAGAGGTGACGGTGCGCCTTATCGGGGGGCTGGCCTCTCCGCAAATACGCACCCTTCCCTTGCCCGGAGAATCCACCGGTCTGAGCGATCCTGACCCCGAGCTTTTCTGGTCCATGAGGCCGAATATCTCGGTGATGGACCGTGGGGTGGAGGTCAGGACCAACTCGCTTGGGCTCAGGTCGCCGGAGGTGGGGCCAAAGGCGGAGGGAGAGACAAGGGTGCTTTCCCTTGGGGAGAGCACCACCTTCGGGGCGGGCGTCAGACAGGAGGATAACTACTCTGCCCGGCTTGAGGTATTGTTGAACGCCGGCGGCAAGGTCAGGCACACGGTGGTCAATGCAGGGGTCAACGCTTATTCGTCCTTTCAAAGCCTTGTGTATCTAAAGAAAAGGGGCCTGCGCCTCAAGCCCGATATCATAGTCTTCTACCACGAGGTTAACGATTATCTGCCCACCTCTCTCAGGGGCTCCGGGAACAACGAGATAGGCGCCACCATGACGGACCGGCAGATGTACGAAAGCAAAAAGAACACTCTGGACCGCATCCTTATGGATCGCTCGGCCTTCTACCGTTTTTTGAAGCTTTCCTACGCCCGCTACAGGATCAGACGGTTCGACACCGCAAAGGTCAAGAGCCCGCTTGTAAAGCTTGGGATGCCGGATGCCTCGCTGCCACCGAGGCTGGCCAGCATGGAGAGCGGCGAGTTTGCGCCTGCCAGGATCAACGAGCGGGCCCTCAAAACCCGTGTGTCAGAACCCGAGCGGCTCAAGGTGTTCGAGGAGCTTCACGCACTGAGCCTGCGCGAGGGTATCGAGTTGATAGTGGTGCACCCCTCGTACAGGTATTCCAAGAGGCACGAATGCCTGCTTACCAGGTTCTGCAAGGAAAATAACGTGCGGATGGTCGAGGCATACGACGTTCTGCACCCCTGGCTTGGGGCCGAACTCAGCCTTTTCCGCGATGTCTGGCACCCCACGAGCCTCGGGCACCAGAGGCTGGCTGAGGTCATTGGCAGGGAGATACTGAGACACAAGCCCCCGGCAGAACCGGACGCAGGATAGCTCCAAATTCCTCAGAGCCGGCACGGGCAGTCAGGCGGGAGGGCGAGGGGGTGAGGCTTAAGGAAGGTATTGATTTATGGGGAGGGGGTTGTTCCTTGAGGCTAATCGGTCACGGGCGTGTCTGCATTAAGCAACCTTCTGTCAAAACCAGAGCGCCTGTCTTCGCGCCTTCTGGTCAAAGCCCTTCTTCTGCTCATGCGCCTGATAGAGAATAATCTTCTTTCCACCTCTACAGGTACTTCCTCAAGGCGCCTTGTGTTTGTCCTTTGTTTCTGCCCGCGGCGTACCTTGCGCCTTCGCTCTATACTTTCCCTGCGGCCCTGTTCCCTCAGGTTATCGTCCGGCATAAGCCCTCTATAAATGCATCGGTTCTTGTCCAAACCACACCCCAACATGCATCCAGTCAATGGAGATATATTAACATTTCAGCCGGTTTGAGTGAATCGGCGTTCTTACCTGCAATTTTTAATGCTGGAGATATGGAAAAGAACAGAAGCATCATTAACGAATAAACAAGGCCGCCACTACATCAGGCGGACTTGTTGTACTGGTGATGGAAAGGTATTGATTTAAGGGACGGGTGTGGGGGAGAATTCTATTGACTAAAATTGGTTGCGGGGGACAGGATAGGGGTGTTGGAGGGGAGTGTTTGCTTCTTTCTGTACTCAACAGGGAAGCATAATCTCATCTTCTGAATCATTCTGAAATTCACATTCTGAGATTCGCCTTAATTTGTGGATAACTACATATAGTAGTCAGAAGCTATCCACACACTTCAACTGCAAGTCCACAGTTATTGAAATATGCCTTGACGGATTTGGGTTTGAATCCGGCAGATTTTTCAGAAGTTCAAGTCTAACCTTGAAGGCGATGCAATGCATGGGATCAGATCTTAGCGATTTTAATTTGATTTAAAGCGCTAGAATCCAAACTCAATCATTTGCTGCCGATGAAGGGACCAAATCAATCCTGTCCACTGCAAAAGAAACAAGCGGCTCCTTGAACTTTGAAACGTCTTGCTCCCAGTCTGCCGGCCTGATGAAATATCCCAGACGGCTCAGATCATCGAACACCTGCTTGGCCGCTTTACTCAATTTGCCGGATCTGTAAGATATATCGCCCTTCAGGTATGTGCTTACCAGGCCTGGAGGTATGATTGACCCAATAGGCCCCTCAAGCACTACTGTTTTATCCGGCACCAGGCTGATACGGTTCAGGCCAGGTTTAATAAGGGTTGGATCAAGTGCAAAACGATAAGTGTTCCATCCCGTCCTCGGCACAACCGTCCCTGCCTCTTTATCGTTAATCCTAAAAACCAATGATGCGCCGTTGATACTTTGATGTGGACGAAGAGTGAACGCAAGATCATAGGCCCTCCCTCCCTCCAGGTTCACAAGAAACGTGGAGGACTCGCCATGCATCCATGCAAAAGAGTGTCCAGGGGAGCGTTGGCCATTGATCCAACCGCTCATGAGAGACGCAATGGAGGCAGCCTTTCCGCAGTCCACACTGTATCCAGAAGATTTTTCATATATGGTTTTGTATGCGATGATATCGTCATCGAAATACTCAAGCGTCAACGGAAGAGACTGCACAAGCCAATCGAATATAAAACGCGAATTGGGATACTTTTTATGGAAGACAATATAATCTATCCCCATAAGGCGAATCACTTCCTTAGCCATCTCGGCCTCTGAAGTCCAGTCGTCCATAAGTATCGGCACATCGAGTTCCCACATCAGCAGTGACCGTATTAGAGGAAGGTTAAAGAAAGACCGAATCCTGTGCGTGGAGTCTTCGATCCGAGAATAGTTACCTCCAAACATGCGTTTCCCGTGAACGGTCTGATACAACACCTCCTCATCGGCAACAGTACCAACATACCCATGGCCGTCACGCAGGAAGAACGGTATATCCAACACCGCCTGAGCAGAATCATCCGCAGCGATCGTCTCATAAACCGCAGGGACTCTGATCTCATTGGTGGAAAATGGAGGGTCATGGTATTCCACCGAAACTGCAAAAGCGACAATAACTGTCACGACAAGCGGATACCTAAAGCGTTTTCCAAGATGACGCACTCCAAATGATGCGACAACACTCAGGCAGAGCATCACCAGGACAATGAAACGATCAGGCGCACGCAAGTTATTCAGCACGGGCAGCCACTGGAAGATATACGGCATGGGCACCCCGGTGTCCTGTCCATTGAAGTGCAGTGTCTTGCCAAAAGAAAAGATTATGAAAAGCCCGGCAAGAGCTACAAACCAGTACATATTCCGTTGGCGGTGAGCATAAACTCCAAGTATTACCAGTGCAAGCACAACAACCCCAATGGCATTGTCGCCGACACTGAGGAGACTGGATGCATCAAGCACATAAGTGTCAATGCCTGTCCTCAGAAGTTTAATATTAAATGTTCCAGAAGCAAGTGCGTGCACGAGTGAGGCTACAAAAGGAAAAGTTAGAAAAAGCGATATACACACGACCAGAGAGGATTTAATCATCAGATGCAGAGACCTTGCATAGTCCTGTGCAACATGGTAAGCAAGAAAGAGCAAGATAAGCAGACAGCTATATATGAAATATGTATGCGCGGACAAAAGATTAAAGCCAAGGAATACTCCTGCCCAAACAACGGCTGGCGACAGCAGGCGCTTTTCTTCCAATGAACGAACGAAGAAGTACAGAAACAGCGGGAGCCACTGGATTGAGCCTATGTTTCCCGTGCTATGTTGTAAATGGAATGGGGCAAAGGCAAAGATCAAACCACCGACAAAGGCCGCGCCCCGATCCTTGACATAATGATTTACAAAAATATATCCGAACAGTCCGGAAAGGGTGAATGATAAAAAGGTCAGAGCGTTAAATATCACATGCAGACTGAATACTCCCTGGAAGGGTATTGAGATTATTCCATTCAGGAGCGTAAGTGTATGAAAAGTGAGATCTGATGAATATGGATAGAAGAGGTAATCGGAGTAAAAGGGCAGATCATGGTTGACTATAATCGAGTGCTTGATCCACCAGAGGTTCCACAGGTAGACATAATTATCACCAGCACCACCGGCATTATGAGTTGTAAAGTCCCTCAGAAGCGGCCAGGTAAACCATGTTGTCAAAAGAAAATATAATGAAAATACCGCAAGTCCTTGTACTATTGAGCTTTTTACAATAGATTTCACTAAAAGTCCTGGAGATTTCATCCGGATATTATATATTATCACCAGATTTATTGTGCCTTCTCCCAGGAAGCCCGGTCACGTAAAATGTTAGCATCATGCTGAATCAAGTATCCTGTGAAAGAGATGATTTTGCCATAATGTAGTCGAATTTACTAATACAGGAAAAAATCTGCCCTGAGACTTTCTATGAGCAAGCCGCAGCCTTCAAATGGCTAAAACCCTGCTGACTTCAAGTGCAAATCATTTTTATTTCAATATTTATTAACCACAGTTAAGAAAAAACGGGTCGAATCGAGTCGGATCGAGTCGGATCGAGTCTCGCAAGCTCGACTCTCGCAAGCTCGACTCTCGCAAGCTCGACTCTCCGCGAAAGGACGCTCCGACCTTTTGCGCAAGAGAAAAACCCTTCCCAACAACAGGTTACAAGCCAAATATTAACTATGGTTTGTGACATCATTTTTCCCTGACATTCTTATTAAGACGGAATTCTGGCACGGGCATACTGAATCTGCTGTGTTGCGCGGTGCTTGCGTATAGTGATACAGGTCGGATCGAGTCTAGCCGACCGACCCAGATGCCATACCTTCATAAGGGCGGAACGGTGAGGCTTAAGGAGAAAAGCATTTTTGTGCGGGTGTGGGGGAGAATCCTATTGACTAAAATCGGTTGCAGGGGGCATAATTGGGATGTTGGAAGGGGGAATTAATTTCCAAATATTTTCTAGAGTTTTACTTCGAAGTTTTCATAATTTTTAATATCTTTTGATAATGTAGCTAGAATGTAAGCATTTTAGGTTAGCCAAAAGTGTGGCTGTGCTATTATTAATAGATTTTAATGCGAGAAATCTATGGATATTAAGGAATTAATTAAAGATGAGGAATTAGTTAAATGTCTTGATAATATCAAGGCATTTTCTGATGATGTATGGAAAGATAAGCTTCTACCTTGGTTTACTAATCACGATACCGAGCATTCAGAAGAAGTTATTTATATAATCGGACTCCTTGTAGATCAGTTGAAAGATGAGGATGCTCTTACTGAGCATGAAGCTTTCATTCTCCTTGCATCAGCATATTTACATGATATTGGATTACAGCACTTAAAGTTAGATGATAAGATAATTGAAAATCTTAATGAATTAGATTATATGAAAATAAGAGAACAGCACGCTCAAAAAAGCTATGATATTATTCTTCAGCAAGTTGCAAAAACGACAGAAAGAGACGGATATCAACTTCCAAAAATAGATGAGCAGTGCATTCGCTGTATTGCAAAGGTTGCCAGGGGGCATGCGAATAGTTTTTACAGCAAAACTATTAATAATTTTCAGCAAAATCCTGAAACACCACATAACCATAAAGTTAGGGGTGAATTGTTAACTGCTTTACTTCTAATTGCAGATGAACTAGATCTTCAATCTAAACGTGTAAATTTCAGTGTTCTTTCCAAATTTAATCTTTCACCTTACTCAATGACTCATTGGTATAAACACCATTATGTCGATTATATTGAGGTAATGAACAATACAGTAAATATTACGATGATGTTTCCTAATGATGCAGAGAGCTATCCTGATATGGTGGAGCGGTTGATAGTTTCGAAGCTTGAGGAGCAAATTGCTCTCGTAAATCCTGTTCTGATGGAATGTACACATGGGAAAATACATTTAATTGAGAAGCCTCATGTCACACGTAGAGTGGACGACACGGTTGTAAAGCGTTCTATGCCGCCTGAAGCAATAGAGGCACTTAAGCAACAGCTTGAGCCAGAAAAGCTTGAAGTTGAAGATGAAGTAATTGATATCCGCAAGATAAGAAAAGAACACAAGATTGCAGGAGAAATTATTGATCAACCAAGTGAAATATTTACAGGCCGAGAGGGAGAACTTAATGAGCTAAAAATAGTTTTTGATAGTTCTCCTCTGATAAGTATTGAAGCTCTGGGGGGAATAGGTAAGACGCAACTTGCGTTAAGATTTATTGAACTTCACCTTAAGAAGGATAAAGTTGTTTGGATTGATTGTAATGGTGATTTGAAACTAGATACGGTTATTGTAGAATCAGGTTTCCATGAGATTCTTCAAGGCGAAAGCAAGACAGAGCGCGCTAAATATAGTGGATATGTAGACCTCATGGAACGGCATAGACTAACAGTGTTTATGGATGACTTCCATGAAGTGCGAGACTCATCATTTGAAGAATTTTTTAAATTTGCAAATGGCAAACTTGAAAAATCTAAATTTATACTTCTTGGCCGACAACACCCTAACTTTAAAGAATCACAGATTGTTACTGTTGAACTAGACGGTTTGAGCAACGATGCAATTGGTTTTGCCCGGAAATATCTTGACCATTTCTGGCCAACTTTTAATGTTGATGAAGATTCGTTAAAAAAGGTTTGCGTTGAGACTGACGGGCATCCATATGCTATTGGATTAGCTCTTGATTTATTACATTACGGAGTGCCTACAGAAGATTTACTTAATATTCTCATAAATGTTGAAGATAAGCGGAATGACCTCTCGAAGCGTCTTCTTGATGAGTTGTTTAATCACGAAAGTAGTACAGAAAATGAAAAAGAATATATGGAACGCCTTTCTGTGTTCAGGGGAATAATATCACCAGATGCCATTAATCATGTGATTGGTTCTCTTGATTGGCCAACGATTTTTAATCTTAGAGATAAACATATGCTTAAGCCAACACTTGTAGATACTAGTAAATATAAAATTCATCCATTGGTGAGGGAATATTGCTACAAGAGACTTAAAAGTGATGCAGATAAATTAATACTTGCACACAGTAAGGCTGCAAGTTTCTTACAGGATACTCTTGCGGAAGACTTCGAGATTTCTATAGGTAAAGAGCTATTTCACCATCTTTATTTTGCTGAAGATCTTGATGGAATGGCCAATCTTATTGATAGTCATGGCAGTAAATTTATTCTCGGCGGACACTTAAATGCACTTCAAGATATGCTCAAAGTCATTGAAGATCAGAATGTCTCCCAGCACATATCCGATTATTTAAGAGGGGAAATTGCTGAGATAAGAGGAGAATGGGATGCAGCGCTTGAATACTTCACAAAAGCTTTTGATTCCTCTAATAAGGAGCTTAGCGCAGATGCATTTATTCGTTATGGGGAAGTCCTGTACCATAAGGCTGAGTATAAAGAGGCCTTGGGGTATTTTGAAACAGCCCATGAAACTTGTCGTGGTATAAGCTATGAAAAAGGTGAAGCAAGAAGCTTAATTGATATAGGTGTTATTTATAGGGTTTTTGAGGAGTATAGTGTTGCAAAGAAAAAATATACTGAAGCTTTAGAAATCAATAAAAAAATTGGGAATAAACTCGGAATATCAAGGGCTTTATCACATCTTGCATCAATATATTATGAAAAAAACGATTTTAGACATGCACATGAGCTAGAAAATAGAAGCTTAAAGATAGCTGAAGAATTAGGCGTGAAGGTCGACATCGCCAATATTTTAAGTTCACAAGGTAACATGCTTGCAGAAGAGGGGCATTCTAAGAAAGCTTTGAAAAAATTTAATTTGAGCTTATCTATTTATGAGGAGATAGGTGACAAGAAAGCAATCTCCACTTACTGGTTTAATGTTGGATATGTGCATTATGAACTAGTGAATAAAAGTAAAGCATTGGATTTGTTTTTTAAAAGTCTCAAAATTTCTGAAGAAATTGGAGATAAAGAGGGGCAATCAATATGTCATAATCGTATAGGGAAATTATATTTTGAAGATAAGAAATCAGCGATAGCACTTGAGCATCTTGTTGCTTCATATGCATTCGAAAAACAGGTGGGAGTAAAATATCATGACTCATATAAAGAGATAAAGGTTATTAAAAAACGCCTCAACCGCTATGAATTTGAAAAACTTGCCAAAGAAGCCATCTCAAAATTACCAGAATACTTGAAGGAATATGTTACGTTTGAAGAAATTGCTGCCATGCAACCTGATAAAAAACAAGAACTCACTGACAACGTAAGTTCTAAAATTGGACGTAATGACCCCTGTCCTTGTGAAAGTGGCAAGAAATATAAGAAATGTTGTGGTAAGAACTAATTGAGTATTTTGTATTATTCTGACATGTTCCCATTAACCAAAGCTATAAAAAACGGTCGGCATGACTCTACGCACAAGGACGCTCCGACCTTTCGCGCAAGAGAAAAACAAACCCCAACAACAGGTTACAAGCGAAATATTAACTATGGTTTGTGACATTATTTTTCCCTGACATAAGCAACAGGCGGTCTTCGGGCACGGGCATACTGAATCTGCTGTGTTGCGCGGTGCTTGCGTATAGTGATACAGGTCGGATCGACTCTGCCGACTTCGCACCACGCGCCTTGCATCTCCGGCTCGGATCGAGTCTGCGAGTCGGATCGACTCTTCGACATTTCGCACCCGAATTCCTTCGTTAGATGCGCGAACGTTAGCCTTAAATGGAGATGGGAAAGCTTGACTAACTATAGTGTGATTGACAAGCGTATTCAGGCTTTTATATACTCAGAACATTAGGACGCCTTCGGGCGTCTTTTGTGGTTTTTGGGGTTTATTAACTAGAGTTAATAAGCTTAAGAAGGAGGCGGAATATGGAGCTGGATATGCAACATCTACTTTGGAATGAACCGCTCAACGTACATTGGGGTACACCGTGACCTTCATAAGGCCCTTCCTCGCATCTCCGGCTCGGATCGACTCTTCGACACCCCGCACCCGAATCTCTCGGTCAGGCGGGAGAACAATCCCATCAATTGGCAATGGAAAGACAATACCAAAAACAGGGCGTACATGCGCCCCTACATCAGGCGCGTGTTCGCCCTTCACATTTAGCATTTCAGCACTGAACAAACTGAACACCAAGGACACTCGATATTCCGCGCAAATCCAACCACTTGCGGCGTTTTGGAGGCTCTGGACTGAACACCCTATAAAAAAAACACTCACATCCGGATACACCGCATCTTCTTTGTTCCGGCCCACTCGCAGTAGCTACAGTACAGCTTCGCGGCCCGCGCCTCGAATCTACGGCACCCTGAATGCGAGTCTAG
>DAOWET010000227.1 GCA_030638335.1 Nitrospirota bacterium | reverse complement strand
CCACGAACAGCCCTCCGGCGGAGTTCATGAAGGAATACCCTGTTGTGCCGGATATGGGCCATTGCCTTGGCAAGCGTTCGCTGCCTACAAGTATCTTCTCTCCGATGATGTAGAAGGAATCAACGATCGAGGGCGTGGTTTTTTTCTCAGCCTCGTACAGTTCGCTCAAGGCGTCGACCGTTTCCCTGGATGGATCAGTCTCTCCAGCGCGGCCCAGCACCATATGGATGAAGCAGTTTTTCTGCAGGCGCGAGAAATACGAGTCCGGGTCAAAGAGCCCGTCCGGGTGGTCCACCCTGAGCCCGGTAATGCGTCCCTCCGCTATGTGGCGAAGCACAAGCGCGTGGGACTGGTCGAAGGTGGAGGGGCGTTCGTTGCGCACGGCCGCAAGGTCATTGATATCAAAGAACCGGCGGTAGTTGATCTCCTCCGTGGCAACCTGCCAGAAGGCAAGCCTGTAGACCTGTGTGCCAAGCAGGCTGTCCAGCATGTCAAAGCTTTC
This sequence comes from Nitrospirota bacterium, assembly GCA_030638335.1. Taxonomy (GTDB): domain Bacteria; phylum Nitrospirota; class Thermodesulfovibrionia; order Thermodesulfovibrionales; family JdFR-86; genus DAOWET01. The sequence continues at coordinate 8,580 of DAOWET010000227.1, read as the reverse complement.
GGGGTTCTTCTCCTCCCCATTGAAAATGAAGACGGTTTTCTTCAGCGCTGCCCTGAACCCTACGGAGGTATGGTTTAACGCCGTGATACGGCGCTTTATAACCTCCTTTTCCCTGTAACGCTCGTCTACCTTATCAGGGTCCCGCTCATATCTGTCCGGAAGATTGCTGACAGCGGTGATGATGCTCTGGAGTTCAAGGAGGTCCGGGGCATTCTTGTCCAATGCCTCCATAAGCGATTTCCGTGCGTGCTCAAGTATCTGGTTCAGGGTCGAGGGGTCAATAGGCAAGTCGTGCTCATAGTACCTGACCGAGAAACCTTCCTCTCCATAGGCAAGGCGGAGCCCGCAAGACTCAAGGACCTCGCCGTACTGCCCTCCAAGCACCGGTACGATGACCTTGCCCTCCAGCTCCTCCTTGATAGGCTTCCAGTCGATGTCGAAGTGTTCCGCATGAGGCGAGGCCGGGCCGTTCTCCAGCACGTCGCGCCACCAGGGGTTTGTTTTCGAGGCGATGCTCATGTGGTTGGGGACTATGTCCATTATGAGCCCCATCCCCAGAGAGCGCAGTGTGTCGGAGAAGCTTATGAAGTCATCCTCTGAGCCGAGTTCCGGGTTAAGGCTCGTGTAGTCGGTTATATCGTAGCCGTGGGTACTGCCGGGTTTCGCGCGAAAATAGGGGGAGGAGTATATGTCTGTTATGCCCAGGCGTTTCAGATACGGCAGGACATGCTCAGCGTCGCGGAAGGTGAATCCCTTGTTGAACTGCAGGCGGTAGCATGATACGGGCCAGCGGATGGGCTCCGCCGCCGCCTTTAAGAAGGCGGAGCGGATATTTTCAGGTAGCGGGTCATTATCCATGCCCGTTGTCTCCGGGCCCGTCGTCTCCCAGTGTGAGCAGGGCTTCCAGGTTGAAGTTGAGCTTGTCCCCCAGCGAGCGGAAAGCGCTCTCCCACGCCTCTCTCTCGTTGGGGTCGCTGATGTCCACGGACCTGTACATGGTAGTGGCGAGGTTGAAGTAGCTGTTCTGCATCATCCAGAGGTTGAGGGTGAAGGGCATCTGGAGCGCTATGTCCATCAGCCTGTCCATGTTCGTGATCTTCTCAAGGTCTGTAGGGGCCTCCTCAAGCGACCTCATCTCTCTTTCAAGGGTGCGGCGGAACTTGAACTCCAGATCCACGGAATCCAGCGTTATGCCCCACCTGTCAAGCTCCTCCATGACACCATGCACGCTCTCGGCCTCAGCCTCTGCCATGAGCAAGCGCTTGAGGTCAAGGTTCAGGGTGAACTCCGCGGCCGTGAGGAAGGCCCTCGGCACTGGCACGTCCGTGTCCTTCATAAAGCCCATCAGTATGCGGTTCTCCTCGTACATCCTGCGGTAGGAGTCCTCAAAGGAGTCCATGGTCCCTTTCGTAAGCGTGTCGAGCACCTTCCTCTGCTCGTCCCGGAACAGGTCAAAGAGCGTAAAGCGGCTTGAGCCGAAATACTTGTCAATAAGGCGCACTATGTCTGCAAAGGCGCCGTGCTCAAAGGCCTCGACGATATCCGCGGACATCTCCCTGTACGCCTCCAGGGAGCCAAGCGCCTTCACCCCGCAGTTGAAGTCCAGGTCCCCCAGGTTAAGCACTGCAAAGCATATCTCCCTTGAGCGCTTGGTAACCACAGAAGACACTTTGCAGCGCCCGACCACCAAGTCCGTCTTTGCGGCCTGCATGCGCTGGTAATCATGTGTCTGGATGCGGTAGCTGTAGATCTCGGTTTCTTCCGCGTAATCCTCGAACAGTGAGCTTATGGCAAAGTGCGCGCAGACCTTGTTGAAGCCAACGATATTGGGCTTTACGCTCTTTAAGTAGATGTCAGCCCCTGTGCCCTTTGAGGCGATGTTGCTGGCCCCTCCACCCAGCCTGTCAAGGAATTCGTGTTCAAGGTTCTTTCTGGATACGTTCTTTGCAAGCTGGACGACCCTTCCGGCGTAGCGCAGTATCTGGACAGGCTCTATACCCGATATGTCGTCAAAGAACCACCCGCAGCTCGTATACATGAGCATGGAATGCCGTTGCAGTTCCATAAGGACCATTGCGACAGGCACGTCCTTGGACTTCAGCTCGCTGGTATTGCTATCAAGGAAACTCTCCACCGTGCTGTCTGAGCGGTCAAGGAGCACGTCTATGTAATTATTCCGCGCCTCCCAAGGGTCATTAAATATTTCCTTTCCTTTATTCTCAAACAGCGCCGAGGTCTCGTCCCTGAGCCAGTCCAGGGCCTCCCTCAGGGGGGCCCGCCAGCCCTGGTTCCAATTGATATTCGCCCCGGTGGAGCACCCGCAGTCCTCCTTCCACCTGCCGACCCCGTGGACACAGCTCCATGCTGAATGCTCCAGTATCTTCACTTCATTTGTCGGAGGGTGTTTTTCGAGGAACTCTCCGTAGTTGGTGATGCGCGCGCCGCCCTGCTGCTCTATTGTGTCCAGCGCGTATGCAAGGGCCATGTCCCCGAAGCGGTGGTGGTGGCCGTAGGACTCCCCGTCAGTGGCGACATGCATAAGCTGAGGGTGTTCGCGCTCGTCCGAGAACCCGCGTAAAAGGCGGTTGGCGAATTCCTCTCCGCTCTTTAAAAGTCCTTCGAATGCTATGGCCTGCGATATGGACCCGTCATAGAAGAATATGCTGATCTCGCGCCCGCCACTAAGGCGCAGCACATATGGCACTGACGGGTCTATCTGTTCGCCGGATACATCGTGGAACTCCTCCCCACCCATGGGTTTGATAGAACCTGCCTGGTTCTGCGCAAGTACGGTGAACTTTATCCCTTCTGCTGCCATGATGTCCAGAGATTCGAGGTCCACGGCGGTCTCGGGTAGCCACATGCCCTCAGGATCGCGGTCAAACCTGTGGGTAAAATCCCGTATGCCCCAGATGATCTGGGTCTCTTTGTCCCGGCGGGAGGCAAGGGGCATTATCATGTGGTTATAGCACTGGGCCATGGCCGCCCCGTGTCCGGAGCGCCACTGGATGCTCTGCCTGTCCGCCTCGATCACAGCCTCATAGGCATCCGGGGCGTGGCGCTCAAGCCATGACAGAAGGGTGGGGCCCATGTCAAAGCTGATCTTTGCATAGTTGCTTACGATGTCCCTGATACGGCCCTTGTCGTCCAGTATGCGGCTCAGAGAGTTCGGCGCATAGCATTCGGCTGTTATGAGTTCGTTCCAGTCATGGTAGGGGTATGCGGCGTCCTGTATCTCGATGGCCTCGATCCAGGGGTTCTCCCTCGGTGGCTGGTAGAAATGGCCATGTATGCAGAGGTAACGCTCTGTCATGTCAGAAGCTCGAAGATCATGATGCTGGAAGGTTCTATCTCCATATCTTCCCTTATTGTAACAGATATTTTTCCAGATCCCTTGAGCCCCTGGGACGAATCAAGCAATAGCGAAGCCTGCTGCTTGTCCTGAGGCTGAGGCTGACCCATGGCCTCAGCGGGTATCGTGATGCTCTGGGCGTGCCTTGAGAGGTTTATTAGATACAAAAGCCTCTGGCCCGCATGGCTTACGGTCATCACGAGGGTCTTTTTAACTTCAAGCTCATAAACCTTTACAGTATTTCGAGGAGTTTTCCTGAGTGCGGGAAGACCACCCCTGAGCGCAATGACGGCCCTGTAGAACTCAAGCATCTCTTTATGAGGGCTGTGCCTGCCGCCTTTCCTCAGAGAGTGGTCGAGCCTTGAGCGGGTAAATGTCTCCTCATCTGCCGGGTCCGGTGGATCGGGTGTTTCGGGTATGCTTATGCCCGTGCCATCAAGCTGGAACTCGTTCCTTCGTCCATTTCGCACGGCCTCCAGCAGGCCGGCGTCCCCATGGTCCACAAAGTACTGAAAAGGGTTTTTCTCCGCATATTCCTCGCCCATGAAGATAAGAGGCAACGAAGGCGACAGCACCACAAGGGAGGCCGCAAGGCGGAGTTCGACCGGGCTCAGGGAAGCGGTCAGGCGGTCGCCCTGGGCGCGGTTTCCCACCTGGTCGTGGTTCTGGCTGAAGACAACCATCCTCCATGGGTCAATGTGCGCGGTGGAGCCGCCATGGCTCTTTCCTCTGAAGGCGGAGTGCTGGCCTGAGTACACGAAACCCTCACGCAGGGCCTTGGCAAGGTGTGATGTATGGCCGAAATCCATGTAATAGCCTGTGTTCTCATTGGTAAGCAGGGTATGCAGGGCATGGTGGAAGTCGTCGTTCCACTGCGCATGGAGGCCATGCCCTCCGTCTTTGGAAGATTCAACGACCCTTGGGTCGTTGAGGTCGCTCTCTGCTATCAGGTACATGCCGGTCTCTGAGCGAACTACTTCGGCCATTTCTTTTAAAATATGCTTGGAGCTGTTATCGAAAATTCCGTGTATGGCGTCGAGCCTCAGCGCGTCAATGTGAAAGTCCCGGGCCCATGCCAGGGCGTTTGAGATAAAGTAATCCCGCACTCCTCTGGAGTCAGGCCCGTCGAAATCAATGGCATCTCCCCAGGGGGTCTGGTATCTGTCAGTAAAGTAGGGGCCATAGCTGTCCAGGTAATTGCCCTCCGGCCCGAGATGGTTGTACACCACGTCAAGCACAACGGCAAGTCCCTCGCGGTGCATGGCGTCCACCAGGCGTTTCAGGCCCTCAGGCCCGCCGTATGAGTTCTGCGCTGCGTATATGTACGTGCAGTCATAGCCCCAGTTGCGCGTGCCCGGGAACTGGGCCACAGGCATAAGCTCCACAGCCGTTAGCCCCAAGTCCTTGAGATAGGGCAGGTGAGGTATAATGGCATCGAATGTGCCCTCGGGAGTGAACGTGCCCACATGGAGCTCGTAGAAGATATAATCCTCAAGCAGGAGGTTCTTCCAGTTGATATCCCCCCATTTAAAGGCGCAGTGGTCCACGACCTCGCTCGGCCCGTGCACCCCCTCGGGCTGGCTCCTGCTTGCAGGGTCAGGCCTGCGCTCATCCGTATCCAGCTCAAAGAGGTATCTGGTTCCTGCGGGGGCTTTTAGGGTTACGCACTCGAACCATCCCTCTCTAGTTTTCTGCATGGGGACGGTCTTCTCATGTGTTCCTGTGATAACAAGAGACACAGAGTGCCTCTTTGGGGCCCAGACCAGAAAGCGCGTACTCCCGTCGGGCAGCAGATGCGCTCCTGGCTCATGTCCTTGCTCAGGCATCAGAACTCGAAGGTCGGTCCTTTTTTCCTGTTCTTCACCGAGTACCAGAGCGAGAGGTAGTCACGCACCTGGCGGGTCAGCAGGAAGTTGTCCCGGACGTACTCACGTCCGGCCTCTCCCATCCTGGTGGCCATCTCCGGGTCGTTCAGGTACTGCCTTATGCGGAATGCCGCACCGTCCACCGAATGCACCAGGAAGCCGGTGAGCCCGTGGACTATCTGCAGGGGGATGCCTCCCACGGCTCCGCCGAGCACGGGTTTGCCCTTCCACATGGCCTCGGAGACGGTGAGCCCGAACCCCTCCTTGAGGGATTTCTGGAGCACAATGGTTGCCATTCGCTGAAGCGCGTTGATGTCCAGGTCGCTGAAGGGCGGCAGCAGCAGGATGAGTATGTCCTTGTCATCGGCTGCGTATTTCCTCACCTCGGCAAGTACCTCCTCGCCCTCGGGGTCGTCCGATGCCGGGCTGCCCGCAAGCACCAGGATGCAGTCGTTGTATTTCTTGACCATCTTGTAGGCGTTTATGACCCCGATGGGGTCCTTAAAACGGTCAAAGCGCGAGACCTGCAACAGTATGGGCCTGTCCCTGGGTATGCCGAGTCTGTCCGCCACCTCGGTTATCTCTTCATCCGTGAGATCCATGTTCTTCTCGCTCAGAGGGTCAATGGAGGGGGGGATGATGAACTCGTTTGAGGTTATGGGTTTTGCGAACTTTGGCACTGAAAAAACGGTAGCCTGGTATTTCTTCGCGAATGAGTTTATATGGCTGAAGACCGCGGGGTTGGGCCTGGACACGTCAATGTGGCAGCGCCAGAACCAGAGACCGTTCTTCCTGAAGTCTATGAGCGGGGCGGGCTGCGGGTCGTGTATGAGGACCGCGTCCGCTTCCAGGTCCAGCTTTGCCGCGTTCTTCCTGTTTATCTCATAGTAGTGCTCCCATGCCTTGTCGGATATGGTCATGTTGTCGCCCTGGAGCGTGTTGTGTATGGTCTTTGTCGTATCGTAGAAGGGCTTGTCCCCGTTTATCACTTCCCACCGGGCGTCAATGCCCAGACCCTGAAGAAGGGGGATCATGCGTTGCAGTATCTCTGCCACGCCGCCGCCTTCCTTGGTGGAGTTTATGTGCAGGAAGCTCTTGCCCTTGAGTTTCTTGCACAGCTGCTGTATGAGAAGTATATCCCGCCTGGGGCTTATGCCTGCGTAATCAGAGATCATCCCATCTCCCCCATCTCAAGCTTTATCCCTTCCTCCAGTATGTCTATGATCTTCTCCCTGACGTTCTCCAGGTTGTTCATGAAGGGGTCCACGGCCCTCAGCCTCTCGGCAATGCGCGGGGCCTTGCCCACCTCATCGATCCACTTGGAAAAGTCGTCGGTGCCCTTCCTGAGCCTGGAGCGCGCTTCATAGAAGTGGTAGTAGAGCGAGCTTGAGTCCACGAACTTTATGGCCATCAGGAACTCGGCCAGGTTTCTTGCCTTGACACCGGCCGGGAATATGAAGGTCACGGCCTCGTTGAAGAAGAAGGCCTCGTCAGGCAGCGCAACCCTTGGTTCAGGGAAGTTCTCGATGTAATTGTCTATGACTTCAAGGAAGTGCTTTCTGAGGGCTGTCATGGATGTAAATGAATACGGGTCTATGTTCGATAGCTGTTCGGCCAGGATGCTTTGTTCCAGGCTCGTGTATATCCATTGGGCAAAATCGTTCGTGTGCTCCTGGATGTTTCCCTTGCTGAAGTACTGGCATGTGTGGTGGAAGAGGCAGTCCTTGCTCACGGAGGCTATTGCGTCACGCATCTCCTTCAGGGACATGGCCTTTGTCCCGGTGTGCTTGATCACGTTCACGATATCCATGAAATAGAAGGACTTGTCCTTCAACGCAGCGCACTTGGGGATGCCGCTTGGCCTGTGTTTTGGCTTTGCCTGGTTTTTCTTTGTCTGTTTTATCTTTGTCTGGGGCATATTAAAGTCCGCCTCCGCGAGTTGTTTTAAGGGCTTTCCACGCGAGCCACAAAGGAAGCGCCGGTTATTATCGAGGCAAGCCGCATGTCCATGGACTCCTTGAGGGACATGAAGGCCGCCATGTCGTCCCTGGGCACCGACTTCTCCCGTGGCATGACGAGCGTGACGGGATTGACGAACCTTCCGCCCTGTTTCACACGGTAATCAAGGTGCGGCCCTGTGGCCCGTCCCGTGCTTCCAACCCATCCGATGACCTCTCCCTGAGAGACCTTCCGTCCCTTGCGCACGCCCCGAGCTATCTTCTTCAGATGCCCGTAGCTTGTGGTGTAGCTGCCGCCGTGTTTGATGATAACGAGGTTGCCGTTTACGCCTTTCCATCCGGCAAAGGTCACTGTGCCGTCTCCAACTGTGGATACCGGGGTGCCGGCCCTTGCCGCATAGTCAACGCCGAGGTGGGGGCGCACGGTCTTCAGTATTGGATGGTATCTTCCGTAGCTGTATCCCGAACTTATGCGCCTGTACGTAAGCGGTGCCTTCAGGAAAGCACGCCTTACGGATTTCCCGTCCTGGCCATAGTGGCTCCCATTACCCTCGCCCGAGCGGGGGGTGAACCTGTAGGCCCTGAACTTATGCCCGTCATTGACGAACTCTGCGGCAAGTATTTTCCCGTAACGCGCAAGCTTGCCATCCCTGTAAAGGGCCTCTACCACTGCTTTGAAGGTATCTCCCTCCCTCAAGCCGGTGGCAAAGTCAATGTCCCATGCGAAGACGTCCGAGAGGGTGAGGGCAACGGCAGGGTTTTCAACGCATGAGATGAGGTTGTCCCTGATGACGCCGCCAAAATGGGCAGTGCGTCTCTCATAGGGCATCGAGATCTCTTCGGCCACAAATCCATCGCCCTTGCGCGATACCTTTAGAAGGTTTTCCTCATCATACTGGTATGTGAAGGCCTCAACGCTCCCTTTGCCGCTTATGTCAAAGGAGTAGGGGTTGCCAACGCTCAGACGCGCAAGGTCGTATGTCTTGCGTGCCGCGGCCACTAAGGGGTTGACCTCCATAGGGTCGAGCCCATGGGCCTCGAATATCACTGAGAGGGTGTCCCCGGAGCGTACAGCGCCCTTGATGGTACGCGTCCCGGTCTCCGGGGCCGAGGCCTCCGCTACGGAGACCGCTTTCCCCTGGCCCATGGCGTGCATGGAGTTTTCAGGCTTTTGCAATCCCCCTCCAATGAAAAACGTGAGCAGGAAGGCCGCTGAAAGGAATGGGATGCTCTTTATGATCATTGTCTTCATGCTACGTTGATTATACCAGAAACCCTCTCCGCGCCAATAAGACGGAAAACGGCCCCGCTGGTGGGCAGGGCCGTTTTAATCCATAGTCCGATACTGTGAAAACCGCTTTCAGGATTATTTCGGAGCGGTTTTTTTCTTAGCCGCGGCCTTCTT
>DAOWET010000100.1 GCA_030638335.1 Nitrospirota bacterium | reverse complement strand
GGTCAGTGCCCGGAAGCCAGAGGGCGCGCCTTCCCTTCATGCGCATCCACCTGGTGAGTGTATCCTGCAAGGTGGCGTTCAGCGCATGTCCCATGTGCAAAGAGCCGGTGACGTTTGGGGGCGGGATGCCTATGTAGTAAGGCTCGCCGTTCTGGTTGACCTCGGGCATGAAATAGCCCTTATGGCTCCAGAAATCGTACCACTTCTGTTCGGCCTCTGCCGGGTTGTAGGATTTGGGGAACTCTTTCATCTCGTATGTAAGGGGAGGACAGAGGGCAAGATCAGCTCTCTGCCTTGATCTTCTCTATTTCCTTCTTGATAAGCGTCTCTGCAAGCTCGGGCACCGTCTCCCACATTATGTTCTCAAGCTCACGTTTGAGCATGGCGAGGCTGTCATTCACCATTTCCTTGAGGAGCTTCTGTATGAGCTCCGGCATGACGTCCGTGAGCATGTCGTTAAGGGTATCGTTCAAGCGCGGCTCAAGGAGCGTAATTATAGCATCGCGAACGTCAGCGCCTTTAAGGGCCTCGATGACCTTCTCTTCCACGGTCCTCATGAATATGGCGCTCAGCTCGTCTGAGCTTGGCATATCTATCTGTACCTGGGGCTGTGGCATTGCTGCGGGTGCAGCTGGTGCGGCTGCCGCAACCACCGGGGCAACTGCGGGCTCGGCCACTTCAGCTTCAACCACCTCGGCCTCGTAGACTTCGGCTTCAACCTCCACAGGCTCTGCCTCAACCTCCATAGGCTCTGCCTCGTACACTTCAGCCTCGTAAACCTCAGCCTCTACGACCTCGGCTTCTGCGGCAGGCGCTGCGTCGAATCCGCCCCCGAATGGGTCTCCGGCTGATTCCGCCGTAACCACCTCCGGCTCCACATCGGCTTCCACTGCTTCAGCCTCCATAGGCTCTTCCTCGCCCCCGCTCATGTCAAAGACTATGTCGTCATCTTCTACAGCACCTTCAGCCGCCGGAGCCCCGACATCGGGCAGGAATTTCCTTATGCAAGCAAGCAGGTCTTCGGTCTGGAAGGGTTTTACGAGCGTATCGTCCGCGCCGCAGGCTTCCTTAAGCGCGTCGTCAACCGGCTCAAAGGCCCCGGCAAGCAGCACCACCGTGATGTTCGAGGAGCTTTTTATCTGTTTCGTGAGGTCATAGCCGTTCATGCCCGGCAGCTTGATGTAGGCAAGCACAAGGTCGGGGGCAAAGGTGCCCATTGCCTGGAGGGCCTCTTCCCCGGTGCTTGCGCTCTGGACGTCAAAGCCCTCTTCCCTGAGGACCACGTCCACCACCTTCTGCATCGTCGCGCTGTCGTCTGCCAGTAGAACTTTTGCCATATCCTATGCCATTTTATGTGGGTTCTTACAGTAAGTCAAGGAGTTTCTTGGTGCAACACTTTTGCTGGGCCACGCTCAGCAATGGCTTACGCCTCAGCCGCCGCCTGCGCCGCCTCCGGTAAAGCCGCTGCCCGTGGCAGAGGGCATGCATGCAAAGGCGGATATCTGTTTTGTCACATCCTGGCTTTCACAGGAAGGGCATGTTGTCTCGGATGCCTTTGCACTTGATAGCGTTAGCACGGAAAACCCGTGTCCGCATGCATCGCATTTGTATTCGTAAATAGGCATAACACCCCTTCTCGCACAATTGATACGTAATAAACCTTCCTGCTACAGAGACCACAGGGAATGCTGAAAAACATGGTGCTTACCACATCCCGTTGTAAGTCGAATCGACCCTAGTCGGATGAGACCCGACCCGGGACCACGGAAAGTACACTGGTGTACTCAATATTTTGCATAAAAACAAAGGCCAAGTCAAACTATCATGTGTGCCGGCAAAGGCTCTGGCAGATGCTTTTGCAGATGCCCGGACAGGGCGGGTGGCACAATGGCCGCGGGTTTCAGTAAAATACCCGCTATGAAATGCAGGCAGTGTAAAGGAGAGGTCGGGCTTCGCTTCACATGACGCAGCGTATTTTTAAGCTGCATGGCATGCGGCATGACATTCCCTGTATCGGAATATTCAGAGGAACTCCCTGAAGAACTATGGCAACGCATATCCCTTCGCAACGCCCAGTCCTGCTGATTCGCCCATCTACCAGTCTTGCTGATTCACTGCATCTGGGTCGCAATAAAGCATTCGGCGTAGCTAAAGTACGCCTCGGATCGAGTCTTGCCGACTTCATACTTTCTTACTACCATCTACAGCAAATCAGCAAGCCTGTAGCGTTTCAAGTTCTGGTATATCAACAAACTGAAATTAAAAGGGCCCATGGCCCCATGCGTTGCTTCTCCTTATGACGATTGGGCTGACGACCACCAGTTCTGTTTCTATGTGATACCAGCGGTTGGGGCTGACGGCCACCAGTAAAAATGGGCCCGTGGCCCAACAAACATGTTGATTGATTTAGAAAAATTTAGTATTCTAACTAGGGAACCTCATAACAATGTTTTCAGGGGGAAGCACCATGGATAGAGTGTTTGTTCCATACATGAACATAACCAGGTATATTCCCAGGTTTATTTTCATCCTCTTTATATCTCTTATCTTCTCGATGCTCGTATTGGCGACAAACTCAAGCGCGGGTGCCGAAGATGGACAACAGGTCGCGTCATTTGCCGAGGAAGAAGACGCGCAGAAGCTCATAAACGGGCTTGCAGCAGAGGGCAAGTACGCATATCTGCGCAAGAGGGAGGTTGGCGGAAGGACGCTCTACTCGGTGATAGTGGACGTCTCCGAAGATGCCCCAGCTCCGGTGGTAGTTCCAATGGATGCCGAGGCCGAGCCAGTTGAAGCCTCTGCTGATGAGCTTGAGGAGGTCACGGCCCCAGCTCCGGAGGAAGCTCCAATGGAGGCTGAGGCCGAGCCAGTTGAAGCCTCTGCTGATGAGCTTGAGGAGGTCGCGGCCCCAGATCCGGCGGAAGCTCCGGCCCAAGCTATGGTCGAAGAGCAGGTCGCGGCTTTTGGTGTGGAGGAAAACGCACAGGCCCTCAGGAACCGACTTGAATCAGAGGGCAAGTATGCCTTCCTTCGCAAGAAAGAGGTGGGCGGAAGGACGCTCTATGCAGTGATAGTGCATGTCCCAGGTGAGGCCCCTGCTCCGCCAGAAGCTCCGGCAGAAGAGCAGGTGGGGGCATTTGGTGTGGAGGAAAACGCGCAAGCCCTCAGGAACCGGCTTGCCGCGGAGGGCAAATTCGCCTTCCTTCGCAAAAAAGAGGTGGGCGGAAAGACGCTCTATGCAGTGATAGTGCGCGTCTCCGAAGAGTCCCCGGCTCCGCCAGAGGCTATGCCAGAAGCTATGCCAGAGGCTATGCCAGAGGCTATGCCAGAGGCTACGCCAGAAGAGTCGGCAGAGGCCTGGGCAGTGGCTATGCTAGCAGCTATGGCAAAAGAGTCGGCAGAGGCAGAAGCAGTGGTCGAGGAGGTTGCGGCCCCTGCGGATGAGCTCATGGAAGCAGAGGCAGAGGTCGAGGAGGTTGCGGCCCCTGTGGAGGAGCCCATGGAAGCAGAGGCAGAGGTCGAGGAGGTTGCGGCCCCTGTGGAGGAGCCCATGGAAGCAGAGGCAGAGGTCGAGGAGGTTGCGGCCCCT
>DAOWET010000128.1 GCA_030638335.1 Nitrospirota bacterium | reverse complement strand
CAATACACAGAGCGTTAGAAAAAATTAAAGCAAAAAAGTCCTCCTATAAGTAAAAAGAAGATGTCCTCTTGCCTTACCCCTTTAGCATGTCTTTATAAAAATGTCTTTGATTAGTAGTTTTCCTGAGTTAAGCGAAAATCCGCGCGTCTGACGGAGAGATTCGGGGTTGAGGTGCTGTAGCAGGTTTAAAAGAAAGTACGAAGGAGTACTTTAGTACTTCGAGTGCTTTATTTTGAAGCTGATGCAGTGCCTCAGCCCCGAAGATCGTGAAGTACTTATTGGAGCGGGCGACGGGATTTGAACCCGCGACCTTCAGCTTGGGAAGCTGACACTCTACCACTGAGTTACGCCCGCTGCGCGTTAGTATAGCATAGCGCCTGAGGGCTTATCCCTACTGGCCGGCGGCCTGGCTGGCGGCAGGTTCTCCCCACCCCGGCAGGGCAGGCATGTTCTTCAGCCCTGCTCTGTCAAGGCTGTTTATCAGGGCAAGCACCCGCTCTGTCTCGTCCAGATATCTCGCGGCCAGATCCAACTCCCTGGTCTTGAGCAGGGCGTGTTCCGCCTTCCCGTACATCCTCGCCTCCACGTACGACATGCCAAGGTAGTAGTAGGCCAGAGGCCTGCTGTCCTCCCCGGCCACCGCGCTCTCAAGATGGCTGACCGCACGCTTTAGAACACCCACGTCCCGCCTGTGGGCAACATAGCGCTTGTAGTTGATGAATCCCATGCTGTAATCCGCATGCGCCTTGCCGCGCTTTGAGACAAGGGCCTCATACATGCGCCGCTCACCGCCTTCGCCCGAGGCCTCGTAAAGCCTGATCATGAATTGAAGGAGGCCATCGGACAAGTCGTCCATGGCAAGGGCGCGTTCCAGAGCCCTGGCGACCTCGTCCGGAGGCACGCCGGCACGCAAGAGGGCCGCACCATGGTTGGCATGCAGCAAGGCCCTGTTGCCATGGCGATGGGCGGCCTCCTGCCACATACCCGCAGGGTCGTCCCATCCAACAGCGCCGGCAACAGCACCGGCCGCAAACGCCGCAAGCACGACTGCCTGGAATATCCTTGAGACCTTTTCATTTTTGACCCGCCCCACCCACTGCGCCACAAGGACGCAGAAGGCGGCCGACGGCAGATACGCGTATCTGAATCCAAGAGGGAACGATCTCTCGTCCATCGCGACCACCATGGCAGGCAGCAGAAGCAGCAGCAATGCCCCGAACCCGGATGCCTCGGCACGGTATCCCTCTGAATAAAGGACGTACAGGACCAGTAAGGGCATGATCCCGGCTATCATGAAGATCAGGTTGCCAGGCAGTATGGGAAACGCCTTCAGGCCAAGGGGCAAAACGATCCTGGAGAGGTAGAACCCCAGTGATGCAAATGCGTCGAAGACGCCGCCGGAGCCGGGAAGTCCCGCTCCTTGCGAAACTCCCCCTGCGCCCCTGAAGAAATACTGATACGAAAGCAGCGATATGGAGAACAGTAAAACTACAAAAAGCACGTTTTTCCTTGCAAGCCTCACAGACCATGCGTGCAGTGCCACAAGCGGCAAAAGCACCATGGCCCCCTGCCCGCTGAGCAGGGCAAGCAGGAAGAACAGAGCGCTTGAAATTGCCGCGGCCGGTATGCGGTCGGCCACATACCTGAGATACAAGAGAAAGGAGGTCATCGAGAACATGGCCATCAGAAGCCATGCGCGCCCGAACACCCATCCCACGGCCTCCCCGTTAACCGGATGCAGGGCGAACAGGCCGGCAGCAAATGCCGCAACCATCAGTGAAAGCCCCACCCTGCGCGCAATGAACATAAGGAGCACGGAGTTAAAAGCATGCAGCGCAATGTTGAACAAATGGTATCCTGGGGCCCACATGCCCCACACAATGCGGTCCAGGTCCATGGAAAGCCAGAACAGGCTGCGCGGTCTCAGATGATCAAAGAAGGGGATAAAAAGCGAGCCCCCGCTTTGCAAACCCGGCGTGTCCCAGAAGAACCCGCCCGTGACAGTGGGCAGGCTCGCGATCACAGCCGCCGCTGCAACCAGACCGGCCAAGCCCCATGGGGGGACCACGGGGTCATAGACCCCATTTAACTGGTGGCCGTCAGCCTCAACCGTATTCAGGATAAGTATCGTATCACCTCTTCCTTGATGCGTTCCTGCTGATCCTTTATAGAAAACATTGCGGGTCGACTCGACCTATTAAAACCAGTCCGTGACTGGGGGTCATGGACCCCTTTTAACTGGTGGCCGTCAGCCTCAACCGTATTCAGGATAAGTAGCATAGTATCTCCTCCTGAAAGCATTACTGATAATCCCTCAAAGGGGCCACGGGCCCCTTTTTATTGGATTTCAATGGTTTAACTTTATACCTATCCGGTTCCGCTCCGCTTGCGGAGCGATGAAGCCCCCACGCTAGCGGGGCCACGGGCCCCTTTACCACTTGAATTCGACGGTTTAACTTTAAAACCTCCCGGCCCCGGTCATCGTAACCGATTAAAGAGGGCCCGTGGCCCCGCTCACCCCGTTTAACAGAGTAAGGAATTTCACTGAGTCCACCCAGTTCATATTCTGTTCATCGGCATCCCGGACCTTTAGGAACTCATCCCTTGCAGCTTCATACTTGTCCTGGTACATATACACCATTGCCAGGGAATAGTGTGCAGGGGTGAATTCATCGTCCAGGGCCACCGACGCCTCCAGGTATTCCTGTGCAGAGACTACGTCCTGCTCGCCCTTCTTAAACCTCTGCAGACTGATAAACCCCATTACATACCTGGCATGTGCCTCGCCTTTAACAACAACAAGGTCCTCGTACATCCTCATCCGGCCGTCAGGAGCCCCGCTTCCCAGATGATCATAAAAGCGCGTGATCCATGTGTAGTGGTCCGTGGTTACCTCATCACTGTTGAGCGCATCTCTTATTGCCCCCTCAACTTCCCCGGTCCTGCCTGCTGCGGCCAGCGTGGCCGCCAGGTTTAATAAAGGAGGAACGCCGTCAGGCCTGCTGTCGGAAACCTCCCTCCAGAGGCCTGTGTTGTCAGTCCATTCAAGAGAGTGCCAGAGGGCCCCTGACATGCTTGCGATCAGGAGCACGGAGGCAACAAGCCTTAACGCCTGTCTTGAGCGCAGGCGTGCCATAAGCATGGCAACAAACACACAACCCGCCATGAGCGGCATGTACATGTACCGGTAGCCTATGGAATAGTCGTTGGCCCACAACGCTATCATCAGGGCGGGCGCCATCAGCACAAGCATTGCGCCCAGGGCCGCCACCTCCCGGCGCATGCCCTCCGAATATAGAATATATCCCACTGCAAAAGGCATCAGAGCCGTAAATGGATACAGGATGCTCGACGGCATGATGGGAAGCGGTGCAAGAGAAAAGGGAAAGGTTAGCTTGAAAATATAAAAGCCAAATACAAAGAAAGTATTCAGAAACCCGAAGGTAGCGGTCCCCGCAGCCGGACGAAACTCTCCCGTGCCAAGGAAAAAGACGGCATAAATACCCAGGACCAGGGTATAGAGCAAAAGCCCAAGGGTGCGCTGCCTGCGCCCGGCACCCAAAAGCAAGCCAGATGCCACCATGAACACCGGGAGCAACAGGGCGGCCTGAGAACTAAGCATTGCAAGAAATGCGGACAGAGCCGAGGCAAGGGCCATCAATGGCTTGCTGCTACTAAAATATTTCAGGTATAGCAGGAAAGAAGACAGAGAGAAGAAGGCCCCGATGAGCCACGGCTGGGCAAAGACCCATGTAACGGCCTCCACATGAGCCGGATGCAGCGCAAACAGGAAGGCTGCAAGTGAAGAGGGAAGCAAGTCAGGCACCAGCCTCCGAACAATAAAAAACAGGAGGACCGAATTAAAGGCATGAAGGAGCAGGTTTACAAGATGATAGCCCAGAGCGGCCTCGCCCCAGAGTGCCCGCTGGGCCTGAAGGGCAAGGTCGAATAAAGGACGATGGTACCCGTGCTCAAAGGAAACCATGAAAAATGAGTCCCCGCCAAACACGGCAGGGGTGTCCCAGAAAAAACCCGCTCCCCCCGTACTCAAAGAAGGCAGATACGCAACGATAGCCAAAAGGAAAACACCGATCGCTATCAGGCCCGGATTTTGGAACTTGTCTTTGATCATCTTTAGGTAGCCTATAATAATTCCTTTCTACTGCAAACGGCTGCAATAGCCGCATGCTTTGTTATCAGGACAAATTTATCCTCAACGTGACTATGGCCACGCCTCCGGTAAATTTCCCCTTCTGCCGCGCCTGCAGCGATTTCGCTCGTTCGCGACGAACTATTATTAAAGGCTACCTTAATATCCTATTGAAAACGCGGTTTAAAATACAAATATCTTCACATTATATACGAAATACGGAAACAGAAAAAACACGATGCAAAAAAAAAGAGGGGGCCTTCCGGCCCCCTCTTTCATAAAGCTTAAACCCAGTTACCTGCCAATTACCTGGAGGAAACTGTAACGTTAACGATCTCAGTACCCAATGATTTTGAGCCAGCATAACCCTTGACACTGAAAGCACGCGTGCCAACGTTCGCGATACCACACTGCCCCAGGAAAGGAACCTCTTGGCCTGGAACCTGGACAACAAACAGATCCTGGCTACCTTCATAGGCACTCTTTTCCTTTTTGCCAATGTGGTGGTCGATGATGGCAGTACGCACTAGTAGAATGGTATCAGTAGTTAAATTTGTATCGCCAAGTAAGAAAATGTCATTGAACATTGCTTCGCATGTCTTACCACCGGAAGCAGTTGAAGCCTGGTAGCAGGTCTCAACGCCGTCGCTATCTAGGAGAATAAACGCGCTGCCTGAAGTGAATGAGTCAAGCACGCCCTGTACCTCGGAAACAGCGCCCTTGCAACTTGCCTCAACTGAACGGATCTTTGCTTTTTCCCTCTGCCCAAGGAAGGCAGGTATTGCGATTGATGCCAGAATACCGATGATCGCGATAACGATCAGGAGCTCGATAAGGGTAAAACCCTTCTGCTCCCTGAGGTTCTCAACAGCTTTGAACATAGTCTTTTCCTCCTTGTGTTGATTGTTTTGAGACCTACTATATCAAGCCTCTTTTTATATACCCGCCGAAAAGCTCCGACACTGCCTTATGATAGGGCGGGACGTTCTTATCAATACTACATAGAGCATATTCCGTGCCAGACTTGTCTTGATATTTTCTGTAATCATTTCAAGGTGTTACCCGGAACACCTATTCCGCAACCAACTGAAAACTGACAAAAACTGTCAGGCAACCTGATAAATCTTGTCACAAGGCCAGCTTGGCCTGCTGCCATTAAATAATGTCACAACCCGCTTGTTTTTATGGTAAAATCATTTGAAATCCACTGTGATAACTGGGGGGAAAGAGAGATCATGCATTACATCGGGCTCGACGCTGGGAGCGTAAGCGTTAAGGCGGTGGTCCTGAACCACAAGGGTGTGAAGCTCGAAGGCCTCTACAGGCCTCATCTTGGGCGTCCGCTGAAGTCCGCCCTCTCTCTTCTTAATGAGATCACACCTCCGGACAAAGACGTCTCACTTGCCGTGACCGGTTCTGCCGGACGGCTTATCGCAGAGGCAATGGGCCTTGAGACGGTAAACGAGATCGTGGCCCAGGCCTATGCCGTACAAAAGCTCCACCCGCACGTTCGTACCGTGATCGAGATGGGAGGAGAGGACTCAAAGCTCATAACCCTGAAGGGCGATGGCATCGGGGACTTCGCCCTGAACTCTGTCTGCGCCGCGGGCACCGGGAGCTTTCTCGACCAGCAGGCAGAACGCCTCGGGCTTACCATCGAAGAACTGGGGAGCATGACCCTTAAGTGTAAAAAGCCCCCAAGGGTGGCCGGGCGCTGCTCAGTGTTCGCCAAGAGCGACATGATCCACCTCCAGCAGATAGCAACCCCTGTGGAGGACATCGTTGCAGGGCTCTGCTTTGCTGTGGCGAGGAACTTCAAAGGGAGCATCGTCCGCGGGCGCAAGGTCAAGGGGCCAGTGGCCTTCCAGGGCGGTGTGGCCGCAAACCCGGGCATGCGCAGGGCGTTCAAGGAGATATTCGAGCTTGATGAGCTTTTCGTGCCCGAGGACTTCGCCCTCATGGGGGCGCTGGGGGCCGCGCTGAAGCAGATAGACGACAATGGTTACGCCCCCATGGACACAGACGCCCTTGAGGCATACATCAACAAGGACCATGTCTCCGACGAGTACCATCCCCCTTTGAGGGCCAGTGGCGACAGTTTCCACGAGCGGCACCTCAGGGACCAGCGCGACGTACTGCACCCTGTTAACGGGGGGCCGCCAATGCCCGCGTGGATGGGCGTGGACATAGGCTCCATCAGCACGAACCTCGCGGTGACAGACTCTGAGGGCAGGCTCCTTGCAAAGCGCTACCTCATGACCGCGGGCCGCCCGATAGAGGCGGTGCGGCGCGGGCTCCGGGAGATAGAGGAAGAGGTGGGCGCAAAGGTGGATATCAGGGGCGTGGGCACCACCGGGTCGGGCCGCTACATGATCTCCGACTATATCGGGGCGGACATCGTAAAGAACGAGATAACCGCTCAGGCCACCGCAGCTGCGTTCATCGACCCTCAAGTGGACACCATCTTCGAGATCGGAGGGCAGGATTCCAAATTCATCTCTCTCCGCGAAGGCGTGATAGTGGATTTCGAGATGAACAAGGCCTGTGCCGCGGGCACGGGAAGTTTTCTTGAAGAGCAGGCAGATAAGCTCAGCGTCTCGGTAAAGGGCGAGTTCGCGGAGCGCGCCTGCAAGGCCCCATGCCCCTCAAGGCTCGGGGAGCGCTGCACTGTGTTCATGGAGAACTCGCTCATGAGCACCCTGCAAAAGGGCGCATCCACCGACGACCTCCTGGCCGGGCTGTCATATTCGATAGTGCAGAACTACATCAACCGCGTTGTGGCCGGAAAGCCGGTGGGCAGCCATATATTCTTCCAGGGCGGGGTTGCCTTCAACAAGAGCGTGGTGGCCGCCTTTGAGAAACACCTTGGCGTGGAGGTCACCGTGCCCCCCAACCATGACGTGACCGGCGCCATCGGCATGGCCCTGATCGCGCGCGACCACATGGAGAGCGCAGGCAATGGGGGCACGACCTTCATGGGCTGGGGCCGAAGCCGCACGCCCTACGAGATATCCACCTTCGGGTGCTCAAGCTGCTCGAACATGTGCGAGATAAACCGCGTGAAGATAGAAGGAGAGGAGCGCAAGCTCTTCTACGGCGGCAGGTGCGAGAAATACGACATAAACCGGAAGGACACAAGCAGCATACCCAACCTGTTCAAGGAGCGCGACGCCATGCTCTGGAGAGAGGTCAGGGAGCCCCGTGGGGACAGGCCCCTGATCGGCATACCCTATATATTCTATTTCAACGAGCTCCTGCCCTACTGGGCGCGGCTCATGGACGAGCTGGGCTTTGACGTGGAGGTCTCACCCAAGCCGGACCGCAGGATCATCGACCTGGGGCTTCAGAGCATCATCAGCGAGGCCTGCTACCCTGTAAAAGTGTCGCTGGGGCATCTGAGGCACCTGATGGAGCGCGACGTGGAGGCCATCCTCTGCCCGAGCTTCGTGAACCTCTCGCCAAAGAACGCTGGAAACGGAAACAAGACAGCCCTTCCGTGTCCTCATACACAGAGCATCCCCTATGTGGGACGCGTGGCGCTTGAGGGCATAAAGCTCATAGCGCCGGTGATACACTCCGGCCAGAGCGACAGGGCGCAGGCCCGCGAGATCGCCCAGGCATTCAAGGGCTTCGGCATCTCAGCCTCACAGGTGCGCCGCGCCATGCCCCATGCGCAAAAAGCCCAGGAGGAGTTCTACTCATCGCTCAAGGCACGCGGGCGCGAGGTGCTGGCTGATATAAACGAACAAACCGTGGTCATAGCCGGCAGGGCGTATAACTCCTTTGAGCGCGGGATGAACCTCCAGATACCGGAAAAACTCGCGACCCTCGGGGTGCTGGCCATCCCCATGGACATGCTGCCGCTTGAGGGCGTGGACATCTCAGAGCAATGGCCCAACATGTACTGGCGTTCGGGTCAGCGCATACTGAAGGCCGCAAGATACATATCCGGCCATCCTTATCTGTATCCCATATTTATTGGCAATTTCTCCTGCGGCCCTGACTCCTTCATACTCAAGTTCTTCAAGCAGGAGCTGGGGACAAAACCCTTCCTTCATATCGAGATCGACGAGCACTCGGCCGACGCCGGGGCCATCACCCGCTGCGAGGCCTTCCTGGACAGCATCGCAAACAGAAATGGCGAGACCGTCAGGCGGACCCCGACACAATGGAAGCGCCCTTCGATAAAGGGCAGGAAATTCTACATACCCTACATGTCGGACCACGCCCTGGCCGTTGCCGCCGCATTCAACAAGACGGGGATCGAGGCAGAGCTCCTGCCGGAGAGCACGCACGCTAGCGTTGACCTCGGGATGAAATACGTCTCGGGCAAGGAATGCTACCCCTGCATAGTGACCACCGGGGACATGGTCAGAAAGACCGTTGAGCCCGGGTTCGACCCTGACCGGTCGGCCTTCTTCATGCCCTCGGGGTCGGGTCCCTGCCGCTTCGGCCAATATAACGTGTTCCACTCCAATGTGCTGGCGAACCTCGGGCTCGGGGACGTCCCGGTGTTCGCCCCTAACCAGGACGTGGAGTTATACAGGGAGCTCAAGGAAGTGAGCAAGACCTTCGTGCTCGACATATGGCGGGGGGCGGTGGCTGTGGGGCTCATGCAGAAGTGCCTGCACGAGAGACGCCCCTATGAGCTTGAGCCCGGCAGCGCGGACGCGCTCTACAGGTCGAGCCTGGACCGGGTATTTGCCTCCCTGCAGGGTTTGAACGGGAAGATGGTGGACGCCCTGGCACAGGTGCGAAGGGATTTTGAGGCCCTGCCCGTTGACCGCTCAAACCCGAGGCCCCTTATTGGTGTGATTGGAGAGATGTTCGTGCGTTCAAACAGGTTCTCCAACGAGGACCTTGTAAGGAAGATAGAGGCCCTTGGCGGGGAGGTCTGGCTGAGTTCAATGGAGGAGTGGCTCTACTACTTGAACACCATCGGGCGCAGGCGCTCCTTGATAAACCGGGATTGGTCTGCTATCCTAGACTACTTGATCAAGAAAACGGTCAAGGACAGGGTGGAACATGGATATGCCCGTCATTTCAAGGGATTCCTGAACACACTGCACGAGCCTTCCATCAAGGAGATATTCAGGAAGGCCGCCCCGTACGTTGACGACTCCTTTGAGGGAGAGGCGGTGCTGAGCATAGGGAAGGCCGTGGACCTGGCTGAGCGCGGGGCCGCAGGCATAGTAAACGCGATGCCCTTTGGCTGCATGCCGGGAACCATAGTGACCGCACTCTTAAGGGCAGTGAGCAGGGACCACGGCGTGCCCTGCATCTCCGTGCCTTACGACGGTACGGAATCAACGACAACGAGGCTTCAGCTTGAGGCCTTCATGGACCAGGCCCGCGCGAAGGTGGGCAGCATTATACGCAAATAAGGCAAAGGAGGTAACTCAAAAGTGGGCAGTGTAGTCAAATGGCGGAAGAAAAAAATGAGCAAGCACAAGTACCGCAAACTCCGCAAGCGGACAAAATTCCAGAGAAGGAACAAATAGCGCGTCCCACACTCTTTACAGCCTGATCTGATATGTCAGAGGGCTGGCAGTGCGTGGGCGCGCTATATCCGTTTATAACACTCCGAACGTAAATCCTTTGAGACTTTGAGAGTTATGGGGGCGATACAGGGGACGTGCGCTCCGAACCCCGAAGGCTGCATCAAGAGGGGCCACCGGGCCCGGAACGCACGAAGGAGACTCTGATTACGTCCGGTTCATACACTTTTCATGGCTAAAACGCCTTGCAAACACTGTTATCAGCCGGGCGAGAGCAGACGGTTGATCAGTTCACGCCGCTCCCTGAGGGTCAGTTCGAAGTAGAGGCTGCTCTCCATCAGGATCCTTACCAGCTCTTTCATCCGCTTAGTGTCCATCGTAGCCTCCTGCCCTTTCAATCATAGAGATGCAAATGTCATGCCAAGAATCTAAACTACCGTTTTATAAGGGATTTCTCTCCGGCAGGGCTGCACACTATGTCAAATGGCACATATAACGTGTCTCATAAGACACAGGACAGGCCGCATGCATACAGTGAAGTACGTGATTTGACAAATATTTAGAGCATAAATTAATCTAACAAAATGATTAAAACAACAGAAGACATAACAAGCACAAAGAAACGCATCAGTATCGAAATACCCGCGGAGGCTGTTGAGAGCGAGATACAGGGCTCGCTGAAGACCATCAGGGCCCAGACCAGGCTGCCGGGTTTCCGCAAGGGAAAGGCTCCCATGAGCCTCATCGAGAAACGCTTTGGCAAGGACGTGGAGGGCGAGGCCATGGAGCGCCTGGTGCCCAAATACTACTCCGAGGCCATCAAGGAGACCGGGATCGTCCCTGTTGGCCAGCCAGTGCTCGAGGGGGGCATTGAGATCAAGCGCAACGAGCCCCTGGCCATGACCTTCACCGTGGAGGTCAGGCCCAAGGTGGACATCACCTACGAAGGCCTGAAGGTCAAGGACCTGGAGACGAAGGTAGAGGACAAGGACGTTGACGAGACGATAAAACGCCTCCAGCAGGAACGCGCCACATTTGAGCCAGCCGAAGGCCCCGTGGCGGACGGGCATATCGTGGTAATGGACTACGATATAGCCGAGGACGACAAGAGCTTCAAGGACGAGGTCTTCAAGGTAGGCAGCGACCTGCTGCCTGCGGAGTTCTCCAAGAAGCTCACCGGCGTGGCCAAGGGCGGCACCGTGGAGTTCGAGGTCGCCTTCCCCAAGGACTACTACGCTGAGGAGCTTGCCGGCCAGAGCAGGAACTTCAAGGTCACGGTAAAGGAGATCAAGGCCGAGAACGCCCCGGACATTGACGACGAGTTCGCCAAGGACATGGAGTTCGATTCGCTCAAGAAGCTGAAGGGTCACGTTCGAGAGCGCATGGAAGGCTCCCAGAGGGACGCGGTGGCCCGCATGCAGAAAGGCCTGCTTGTGAAGGACCTGGTCGACGCCCACGAGTTCGACCCACCGGAGAGCTTTGTGGAGGGAGAGCTTGAGAACATGCTGGCAGCTGAGCGTTCCAAATCCCTGGCCAATCCCGCTGACGGGACAGAGGGTGAGGGAAAGCCGGAGTTTGACGAAAAGGCCAAACGCGAGGAGTACCGCCCCGATGCCATCAAGCGCGCCAAGGCCTCGGTGGTGCTGGACATCATCGGCGAGCGCGAGGGCATAGAGGTCAGCGAGGACGACATGAAGAGCCGCATAGTCCGCATGTCCATGGAAGCAAACACAACGCCGGAGAACCTGATGAAATACTACGTGGCAAAGGATGGCTCGCTGGAGGGCATGAAGCAGGCCATCTTCGAAGAGAAGGTCCTGGACCTGGTGCTCGAGCGTGCGCAGATGGTGCCCGAGGGCAAACCCAAGGACAAACCCAAGAAAAAGGCGGACAAAAAATGAGCATTATCCCCATTGTCATTGAACAGACGGGCAGGACCGAGCGCGCCTACGACATCTACTCCAGGCTTTTAAAGGACAGGATAATCTTTCTGGGCACTGCAATAGACGACAACGTGGCCAATGTAGTCATAGCGCAGCTGCTGTTTCTGCAGACCGAGGACCCGGAAAAGGACATCCACCTCTACATAAACTCCCCCGGAGGGGTTGTCTCAAGCGGGCTTGCCATCTACGACACCATGCAGTACGTGAAGCCCGCCATCGCCACCTACTGCTTGGGGCAGGCCGCAAGCATGGGGGCCATACTCCTGATGGGCGGCACAAAGGGCAAGCGTTTCTCGTTGCCAAACTCACGTATCATGGTCCACCAGCCCATGGGAGGGTTCCAGGGCCAGGCATCGGATATCGAGATCCATGCGCGCGAGATCCTCAAGACCAGAGAGACCCTGAACTCCATAATCAATACGCATACGGGCCAGCACATGGAGAAGATCCAGGAGGACACGGACCGCGACTTCTTCATGACCGCTGAGGAGGCATGCGCCTACGGCGTTGTGGACGAAGTCATCACGAGCATTGTAAAATAGTAGGGAAGAAACAGGACCGGAGGTTTTAAAGCAAACGATGCCGAAGAAAGAAGAAGATACAAAGGCCTACACATGCTCCTTCTGCGGCAGGGCCCAGGAAGAGGTGAAAAAGCTCATCGCAGGCCCCACGGTCTACATCTGCGACGAATGCGTGGGCCTCTGTAACGAGATCATAGCGGACGAGCTGCACACCGAGGTCAAGGACAACGTACTTCCAAAGCTCCCAACGCCCAAGGAGATAAAGGCCTCCCTGGACGAGCACGTGGTGGGGCAGGAGCGGGCCAAGAAGGTCCTCTCCGTGGCCGTCTACAACCACTTCAAGCGCATATATTCGCCAAAGGACCAGGACGTTGAGATACAAAAGAGCAACATAATGCTCATCGGGCCCACCGGCACGGGAAAGACCCTGCTTGCGCAGACCCTGGCCCACCTCCTGGACGTGCCCTTCACCATCGCCGACGCCACCACGCTTACAGAGGCCGGATATGTTGGTGAAGACGTTGAAAATATAGTGTTAAAACTCCTGCAGGACGCTGACTTTGACGTGGAGCGCGCCCAGCGGGGCATAGTCTACATAGACGAGATAGACAAGATCAGCAGGAAGTCGGACAACCCATCCATCACCCGCGACGTCTCGGGCGAGGGAGTGCAGCAGGCCCTTTTAAAACTCATCGAGGGCACTACCGCCAACATACCGCCCCAGGGAGGGAGAAAACACCCGCAGCAGGAGTACATCCAGGTGGACACCTCCAACATACTGTTCATCTGCGGAGGGGCCTTTGTGGGGCTTGAGGACGTCATCGGAGAGCGTACCGGAAAGAAGGTCGTGGGCTTTGGAGCCAACCCCGAGCACTCCGCCCGCAAGCAGATAGGAGAACTGCTGCCCCTGAACGAACCACAGGACATGATCAAGTTCGGCCTGATCCCGGAGTTCGTTGGCCGCATGCCTGTGGTGGCCACGCTTGAGGAACTCACCAAGGATGACCTTGTGCGTATACTTTCCGAGCCCAGGAACTCTCTGGTGAAGCAGTACCAGAAGCTCTTCTCACTGGACAACGTGCGCCTTGTCTTTACAGACAGCGCACAGGAGGCAGTGGCTGAGAAGGCCATCAAGCGCAAGGCAGGCGCCAGGGGCCTCAGGAGCATACTGGAGGAGATAATGCTGGACATCATGTACGAGATCCCCTCGGACAAGACCATTGCCGAATGCGTTATAAACGACAACGTGGTGAAGCAGGGGGAAAGACCTGTCATCATCTACGAGAAACGCTCCGCCTGAGCCCACCGAGCATACATTCGCCCTTATCTGATTCCTGCTTAAAAAAAGCTTTCTCAACCAAGGGCTTAAAACCTGCGTGCCTGCATGAAGAAATCCCTCATGCATTCCTGTTGTCCCGGCCACATCCCGTTTCTGCTCCGCAGGAGCAATTTAAAAAAACCCGTGGGAGGGGTATAATGTCCAGATGAAACGCATTGCCATCACAATGGGAGACCCGGGGGGCATAGGACCGGAGATCGCCCTCAGGGCCGCAGCCGCAACCATGAAGGAACACACACCCATCCTTGTGGGAGACACTGCTGTGTTGATGGAAGCCTACGAGATGATAACCAAGGGCACTGGTGCCCTGCCCTTTTCCATCGGAGGCGAGGTGAAAGTCATCGATACGGGCGGGGCAAAGGGTTACATAAAGAACAAACCCTCAAAAGAAGGCGGCTCTGCCGCGTACAGCGCGATAGTGCGAGCCACGGAGATGGCGCTGGCAGGAGATGCGGACGCTGTGGTCACGGCCCCCATATCTAAAGAAGCGCTCCAAAGGGCAGGCCACGACTGGCCCGGCCACACAGAGCTCCTGGCCCATCTTACAGGCTCCAGCGAGTTCGCCATGATGCTTGTGGGAGGGGGCCTGAGGGTGATGCTTGTCACGATACACGAGGCCATCAGGGACGTGCCCCCTCTAATCACCAAAGATAACGTCCTGAGGACGCTCAAGCTTGCTCACAGGGCCTGCGATATACTTGGAATAGAAGAGCCCCGTATTGCTGTGTGCGGCCTTAATCCCCACGCTGGAGAGGGCGGGCTCTTTGGTCTTGAGGAAAAGGAGGCAATAGGCCCTGCCATCGAGGCCGCAAGGGCCGAGGGCATCCCCGCAAGCGGCCCCTACCCGGCGGACTCGCTTTTTTTCCGGGCACACCATGGGCTCGCCCATAAAGGGGAGTTCGACCTGGTGGTGAGCATGTACCATGACCAGGGCCTTGTGCCCCTGAAACTGCTGGGGTTTGAGACAGGGGTGAACATCACCGTGGGGCTCCCCATAATAAGGACATCCCCGGACCACGGCACTGCCTTTGATATCGCCTGGAAAGCCAAGGCCGACCCCTCAAGCATGGTGGAGGCCGTCAGGCTTGCCGCATCTATTAGCAGTTGACGTACTTCGGGGCTGAATGCACGGCATCTACTTCGCCATGCGCCGCTCGGGGTCATGGACCCATTAATAAAGTTTGCCCTTGCGTATTTGTAATTTAAACCAGTCCGTGACTGGTCGCGCCTCCTGTCTTGTATCTACTACACACCAACCCCGAATTCCACGGTCAGGTAAGCGAACAATCGCTTGAAAACGGAAGTGAATAATAATGAATAACAGCATATTTTCAAGCGGGGTGGTTCCAACCCCTCGGACCGAGCCTGGCAACCTGCGACAGGCCGCCTTGCTGATTGGACATGTCTTTAATATCCTCTCTTTAAAGGGAATTCATTTCTTCTTTTCTTCAAAAAACCTTGCGAGTTGATGTGGGTGTGTGAGAGAATGAGAGACAGCATTTCATAAAGGAGGCAGGCGGATGAGACAAGCGGGAAGGATCTTCATACTCATAGCAATACTATCAATTTCCATAATGGCAACCGGCTGCGCCTTTGTGAACCTGACACTCCCTGACGGGAAAGGCCCGCTTGAAGAACGCGTTGTCGAGGGCGAGGGCAAGGACAAGATACTGATAGTTGACGTGACAGGGATAATAAGCGACAAGCCGCGTGGCGGGGGCCTGGCTGGAAAGCGCCCGCCGCTACCCGCACGCATACGCGAGGAGCTATCTAAGGCCAAGGCCGACCCTCTTGTGGCAGGCATCATCCTGCGCATAGACTCGCCAGGGGGCACGGTGGCGGCAAGCGACACCATATACCACGAGGTGCAGGACTTTAGACGCAGAAGCAAGAAACCCGTTTACGCCTCCATCACAGGGCTTGGCACCTCGGGCGGCTACTATGTGGCATGCGCGGCTGACAAGATACACGTGCATCCAACGGCCGTCACCGGGAGCATAGGCGTCATAGCAATGCAGTTGAACCTTGAAGGAATGCTTGAGAAGATCGGCATCAAGGACAAGACCTACACCACAGGGAAGAACAAGGGCATGTTCAGCCCCCTGAGGGCGGACACCCCGGAAGAGGCTGAGATAATCCAGACTCTGCTTGAGAGCTTCCACGAGAGGTTCGTTGACATTGTGTTCGGTGCAAGAAAGAACCGGCTCGCGCGCAGCGCGGTGGCCTTTCTTGCCGACGGCAGGCCCTATACCGCAAAACAGGCCCTTGATGGCGGTCTCATAGACGCTGTGGCATACATGAACGAGACCATAGAGACCATGAAGCTGGACCTTGAGCTCGATGAAGCCAGGATAATACGATATGTGCGCCCAGGGGGATACGGCGGGAGCATTTACTCCATCAGAGACTCGTCAGTGAATATCGTATCTCTGGATGCCGGGATATTTGCTGACATTGAAGGGCCGGAGTTCATGTATATCTGGCCCGGCCGCTAGCCCTCTATTCAATCGGTCGCGCCCGGTATTGAGCCATTCTCGATAAGGCTTATGAGTTCTTCCTTCAAGCGCGGCACCGGCCTGTTGAGCACTCTCCAGATGCTCCGCTCCGTGAGCCCGAAGCGCTCGGCCAGTGTCCTTGCAATGACTCCACTTCGGAACTGCCTTCGTATGCTCTCGTCACGGGCAAGCCTCTGGAGCTCCTCAAGCGCAGGCACGTATATCACGTTGCCCCCGAACACCGCGGCTATCCTTACCGCGCCCTCAAGCCCCACCACATCCGCTATCCTTCTTAGTTCCCCAGGCAGGTACCTGAGCAATGGCTCATCCATATATACTCCCCTCCCCTCTTGCGTTTGGCCGCAAAGGACAAAAGCGCGTCCTCCGAGGCCCGGTCGGCCTTAATATCAAATGCCCGTTTAAGCTGTTTATAGACTGGATTATGCTAACTATGGTTAATCATGCAAAGAATGCGTCAACGCTGCACTCAAGAGCGTCGGCAAGCCTGACAAGGGTTGTTGTGCGAGGCTCCTTATGCCCCTTTTCAAGCGCGGAGATGGATGTCTGGCTGATCCCGACCTCCTTGGAGAGCCTCCTTTGGGTCTTTCCCAGCCTCCGTCTCCTTGAAGACATATGCTCCGGGCTGAATCTCCTCATGGTTTGCGCCTCCTTCTGATTTAGCTAACTATGGTTAGTTTACCTATGCATGTTTCTACTGTCAAGGGTATTTATTAACTATAGTTAATACAAAATGACTTGACATGCACTTTTAAATAAACTATAGTTAATAATATGTTGATTTCTGACGCGGATATGAGCGCCATAGGAAAGGTCCTGAAGGCCAGGAGGATCGCAAAGGGCCTCTCGGCAAGACAGCTTGCCGAGCGCGTGGGGGTATCGGACGCGCACATCATATACATAGAGAAGGCCCAGCGCAGGGCCACCTTTGACAAACTCATGAACATCATCGGCACTCTGGGGCTCACCGTGGACGAGATCATGACCGTCATCGGACAAAAAAATGACGATTCCGGGAGGCTGGCCTACTCAAAGCCCCTCAGGAGGATACCCGTTGTGTCCTGGGTCACGGCCGGGGCATGGCACGAGGTATCGGACGCTTTCGAGCCCGGGGACGCGGACCAGTGGATAGAGTCGGACGTGGAGGGGGAGAGCGTCTTTGCCCTGACAGTGGTGGGCGATTCCATGGAGCCCGAGTTCCACGAGGGCGAGGTCATAATCATAAACCCGCACGTGGAGGCCATGCCCGGAGACTTCATCATCGTAAAGAACCCCGACGGGGAGGCCACCTTCAAGCAGCTCAAGAAATACGGCAACAGCTGGGTGCTGCACCCTCTGAACCCCCGCTATCAGGACATGGTGGTCAGGCGCGGGGAGTTCAGCGTGATAGGCAAAGTGGTCAAGAAGGAGAAACGCTACTGACCATGGACGCTGCAAGCGCATCCGCAGGACCAATAGGAACAGACCATTCCATAAGTACGGCTGAGATAAACATTGCCGGGTTCTGGCAAAGGAGCGTCGCGTTTTTCACGGACGTTGCGGTGCTCATTGCGGCAGGCACAGCCATCGGCTTTGTCGCTATGGACCAGCTGGCGGCACTGGGGCCCTGGGGCAAGATCCTTGGCACAACAGCCGCTCTTATTTATTTCAGCTATGGCGACAGCGCACTTGCCAGGGGCGCAAGCCCCGGAAAACGGTTCATGGGCCTCAAGGTGGTGGGGGCCAACGGCAAGCCGGTGTCCATTAACCGCGCCCTTGTCAGAAGCCTTGTCCTTCTCATTCCCCTGATGGTGGACGCGCGGTGCCCCACCTGCCAGGCCACGGTGGAGGTGGCACTCGGTGCGGTGGTCTATGGAGGGGGCGCGGCCATTGTGGTGCTCTTTATCTTAAACAAAGCCACCCGGCAGTCCATCCACGACCTTGTGGCTGCCACCTATGTCATAAAGGCCGGGAAGCCTCCCCATAATATGCCCATGCCTCCGGTGCACGGTATCCCAAGGCGAGGGCATTATATTGCGGCTGGGGCCGTGGGGCTCATAATAGCCGCCTTCATCACCATCGCCACGGTGGAGGAGGTAAAAAGCGGCAGGCGCGCCCATATGGCGCAGATAGTGGAGGCGCTTGGGGAAGTGCCGGGCGTGGGCAGCGTGCACGCCCTTGCCGGAAGTGTGGTGGTTAGCGGAAAGCCGGTGGGGTTTGTCCAGATAAACGCCAGGCTCAGACAGCGCCCGTCAGAGGGGCTTGAGGCAAAGGGCACGGAGCTTGTGCACGCGGCCATGGACGCGGTGCCCGGGGCCTTTGATCCGCAAAAAGTCAGAAACGTAGGCGTGCGCGTCTCATACGGATATGACATCGGCGTATCAGTGCGCTATGAGACCTTTGACACCCACGCAAGCCCCACGGGATGGAGCCAAAAGGGCAGCGAATAAGATATAAAGTCTTATCTTCTGAAGTTAACACCTGCAAGGGAGCATGCACAGAGAATTAAAACTATGGATACTTGCAAATGAAGTCTGTATTTAGAACATGAGGCACCGTCCGCCAGGGACCGGTCCCCATTATCGGGTCAGGTGGCGGTACTTGATCCTGTGGGGCTGATCCGAATCAGCTCCTAATCTTTGTCTTCGGTCCTCCACATACTCGGTATAATTGCCATCGAACCAGACCACCTGGCTATCGCCTTCAAAGGCGAGGATATGGGTGGCTATGCGGTCAAGGAACCATCGGTCATGGCTGATGACCATGGCGCATCCTGCAAAGCTCTCAAGTGCATCCTCCAGCGCGCGCATGGTGTTGACGTCAAGGTCGTTGGTGGGCTCGTCCAGCAATAGCACGTTGGCTTCTTCCTTGAGCATCCGGGCCAAGTGTACCCTGTTGCGCTCACCACCTGAGAGCGTGCCCACCATCTTCTGCTGGTCAGTGCCAGAGAAATTGAACTTGCCGACATAAGCGCGGGAATTCATCTCCCGGTTACCAAGCCGGATTGTGTCATTGCCGTCTGAGATACACTCCCAGATGGAGAGATTTGCGTTCAGCTCCCGCCCTTGATCTATATAAGCGAGCTTTACTGTATCGCCTAGCGTGATTGAGCCGGTATCAGGCTTTTCCTCGCCCGTTATCATCCGGAAGAGTGTTGTCTTGCCCGCGCCATTGGGGCCAATAATGCCCACAATACCTCCGGGAGGCATGGTGAAATTCATACCCTCCACAAGGATATTATCGCCATAGCTTCTCTTTACTCCCTCACATTTGATAACCTCATCACCAAGCCTGGGGCCGGGTGGAATAAACAACTCCATGCTCCCTGCACTTTTTTTGTTACCCTCGGCGAGAAGTTTCTCGTAAGATGAGATCCTCGCCTTGCTCTTTGCATGCCGGCCTTTGGGGGACATGCGTATCCATTCAAGTTCACGCTCAAGGGTTCTTGCTCGATGAGACTCTGACTTAGCCTCCTGCCTGATGCGTTCCTGCTTCTGCTCGAGCCATGAGGAATAGTTGCCCTTCCATGGTATGCCCTGACCACGATCAAGCTCCAGTATCCATCCGGCAACATTGTCCAGGAAATATCGGTCATGAGTAACAGCGATGATCGTACCCTCATAGCGCTGGAGGTGCTGCTCCAGCCAGCGTACAGTGTCAGCGTCCAGATGGTTGGTGGGCTCGTCCAGTAGAAGAATGTCCGGCTTTTGCAAAAGCAGCCGGCAGAGGGCAACTCTACGGCGCTCCCCACCAGAGAGGATCTTGATAGGTGTATCGCCCACAGGGCAGCGCAGTGCGTCCATGGCCATCTCAAGGCGGCTGTCCAGATCCCATGCATCGAGATTATCCAGCTTCTCCTGCACCTCCCCCTGCCGCTCGATCAGTGCTGCCATGGCATCATCTGACATGGGTTCGGCAAACTTCTCGTTGATCTGATTAAACTCGTCCATCAGGGCCACGGCCTCATGGGCACCCTCACGCACGATGTCTATCACAGTCTTTTCGTCGTCGAGTTGCGGCTCCTGCTCTAAGTATCCAACGGTAAACCCGGGAGAGATGGCGACCTCCCCTATAAAATCCTTCTCTATACCGGCCATTATCTTCAGAAGGGTTGATTTGCCCGATCCATTCAGGCCGAGAACTCCGATCTTTGCGCCATAAAAATATGAGAGGTAAATATCCTTGAGAATGGGCTTCTTATTATGATGCTTGCCCACACCCATCATTGAGTATATGATCTTGTCAGGTTCGGTGCTCATGATCGATTGCTGCTCCTTTGTTTTGATTGGACACTAATAATAGCAATTTGGTTGAGAGTGAATCAATTAGTTCATATCTC
Organism: Nitrospirota bacterium; assembly: GCA_030638335.1. Taxonomy (GTDB): domain Bacteria; phylum Nitrospirota; class Thermodesulfovibrionia; order Thermodesulfovibrionales; family JdFR-86; genus DAOWET01. The sequence goes on along the minus strand of DAOWET010000128.1, from coordinate 6,077 downwards.
ACACGGGGAGTAACGCAACAAGTCAAACTCTGAAGGTTGTGTCTGATTTCCGCGGATTATATGTAGAAGTCCCCAAATGCCAGGGTGGCACTAAATGAGGGTTTCTAAAATGAACTGTTCAGGGGGCCGGGCCTACTGTTATGGAATCAAAATGCGTGGTTGCTCTTTCCCCTGTATTGTCAGAATCGCTCATAACCGCTATCTGTGCCATTCGCGGAGGGCTTTTACCAAAAGCCGCCCTGTAATCATTAACCACGTTCACGATCTCATAAGCCCACGCCTGAGGTTTCCCGGACATTCCCTCCTCCATGATGAACAGGATCGATCTGCTTGTGTAAGGGCTTGTAATGTACCTGTTGTCATGGGGCCTGTTGGCCCATACATAGTTGAGGGTGCTGTGCGGAGGGTATTCGCCATATATGACCTTTAACGCACCGTAGACCATGCGCTGTCCTATGGGAGCTTCCGAAGGGTCATAGGCGAACATCACATAGAGTCTTGCCGGGAAATCGTCCCCGCTCTTTATGCCTGCGTGCCCGTTCTTGTAAACATTGCTCACCCTCCAGCGCCATGAGACGACCGGGTACTCATATACATCGAACTCATGGGTGTAGACCAGGGCCGAGGCAGAGGAGTTCGCAAACGCAACAAGAAAGCTATCCCCTTGCTCGCTCATTATTGAATACTCTGTATGAACGGGTATCTTCGGGAAATGCACGGGCTCAAAGCCTTCGAGGGTGTCAAACTCGATGGAAATGAAAGGCTCGATGATCTGCACTGCTGATTCCCCGGCAGAGGAAAGGCCCGCTGGAAATATTAAAGATAAAAGCAGGCAGAAGATGAAATATCCTTTTGTGATGCTCTTAAAAGGCAGGCCCACGGCCCGCATTAAGCCACTGCGCCCATTCATGTGGAGCCCTGCCCTGCCACGCACCCATGGCAATGCTCGTCAACCTTTATGGGACGCCCTGAGAGGGCGTCGTAGTCAAACTGGCTTATGTGGGAGGGCAGGCCATCTGAAAGCCCAAGGCCAAGGGCCTGGTTGAAATCACAGTCATAGAGCCTGCCGTCCGGGCCCACCGAGATCAGCCTCCGGCACATCACGTCCTTCAAGGCGCAGGGGTTGAAGGCGTCTGCGAGCTGCTTTAAGTAGCCGGCGTACTGCCCCGAACGCTCAAGGGAGCTTTTGAACCTGCCGATGGGCATGTTCGCAAACGTATAGAGGCTGTTGAAGGTAACGCCCTCGCGCAGGCTGAGTTCTCTCTTGTAGTCAGCCTCAAGGGCCTGCTGGGGGGGGGCAAGAAACGCGCCCTGAGGGTTATAGACCAGGTTCAGGACAAGGTCTTCCCCATCTGAAGAAGCGCCATAGCCAAGTTTATTGAGCCTCACTAGTGCCGCAATGCTCCTGCTGAAGGCACCGGGGCCGCGCACCCGGTCCACCCCCTCGCGGCTGTAGCATGGAAGCGAGGCCACCAGTTCCACCTTGTTTGCTGCAAAGAACTCCGGCATGTCCTCCATGCCTTGTTCAAGCAATACAGTGAGGTTGGTGCGGACTATCACGCGCTTGCCCATCCCGCGCGCTGAAGAGACGATCTCCCTGAAAGCGGGATGGAGTTCGGGCGCGCCCCCGGTGAGGTCAAGGGTCTTCAACCTCTCATCAGAGAGCGCACCAAGCACATGCGCGATATTGTCCTGGCCCATCTGATCCTTGTGACCTGAATTCCCTGGGCCGGAGGTCCCGCCCTCAACGTGGCAGTGCCTGCAGGACATGTTGCAGAGATAGCCGAGGTTTACCTGCAACAACTCCACTGACGCGCTGCTCAGAGGCCCGCCAAGCACGTTTATCGCCTTGTCAGCAAATCCCGCGGCCATAGCCCTGTCCTCTCAATTCCACTGAGTCGTGTCGCGATAATGTTTCAAAACTGCCTCCATGATAAAAATGCATTGGTCCCACATATTATAGTACAGAGCATTTGCATCGGCAAATAGGCTATGCCTATAGGAGTCAGGTACGGTTGACATGCCCCTCGATATAGGGGAAAATACATCCGATACCCTTCTGCACCCATATGATCACAAACGGAGGAGCCCTCATGAAAGTAGTGGCCTTTAACTCAAGCGCACGCAAGGACGGAAATACGGCAAGCCTTATAAAGATGGTTTTTGAGGAACTCGAAGGCGAAGGCATAGAGTGCGAACTTGTCCAGCTTGCGGGCATGCCGCTTCAGGGGTGCAGGGCATGCTACAAGTGCTATGAGAACAAGGACCGCAAATGCTCTGTCACAAAGGACTCCATGAACGAGTTCATCGAGAAGATGGACGAGGCCGACGGCATAATACTTGGCTCGCCAACATACATAGCGGACATGAGCGCCAGCATGAAGGCCCTGGTGGAGAGGGCCTGCCTGGTATCGCGCGCAAACGATAACATGTTCCGCCGGAAGGTGGGGGCCCCGGTTGTTGCGCATCGGCGCGGAGGGGCCACACACGTGTTGAGTTCCATAAACTTCTTCTTCTTCATCAGCGAGATGGTGGTGCCGGGCTCAAGCTACTGGAACTTCGGCGTGGGCAAGGCCCCCGGAGATGTTGAGGGCGACCAGGAGGGCGTAGACACCATGCACACACTGGGGAAGAACATGGCATGGCTCTTAAAAAAGATAAACCAGTAACTTGAAGCCCCGCCCTTAAGGGGAACGGGCCGCTTTTTTTAAAAGGATGACGATATGCGCATAGGCATTGTTGGACTGGGCAAGATGGGGCTGAACATGACCCGCAGGCTCTTAAAGGGCAGGCACAAGGTGGTGGGCTACAACCGTTCGAAAAAGTCCGTAAATGAAGCCGTGCGCGCAGGCGCCATCGGCGCCTCATCCCTTAGCGTGCTGGTTTCAAAACTCCCCGCACCGCGCGTGGTCTGGCTCATGCTGCCTGCCGGACTGCCAACAGAGGATACGATCGACGAGCTTAAGAGCCTGCTTGAAAAAGGCGACACGATAGTAGACGGCGCAAACAGCAATTACAAGGACTCCATCAGGAGGGGCATGGAGCTTGAGCCCTATGGCATAAGGTTTATGGATGCGGGCGTAAGCGGCGGCATATGGGGACTTAAGATCGGGTACTGCCTGATGGTGGGCGGTGCGGCAGGCACTTACAGGAAAGTTCTCCCCGCATTAAAAACACTTGCGCCAAAGAACGGATACCTCCACTGCGGCCCCGTGGGGAGCGGGCACTTTGTAAAGATGGTGCATAACGGCATAGAGTACGGCATGATGAGCGCATACGGCGAGGGTTTTGCCATCCTGAGGGCCTCGGAAGAGTTCGGGGACCAGTTCGATTTCCACAAGATCTCCCGGCTCTGGAACCAGGGGAGCGTCATACGCTCCTGGCTGCTTGAGCTTGCTGAGAGCGCATTTAATAAGGACCCGGGGTTGGAAACCCTGGAGCCATACGTGCCGGACTCGGGCGAGGGCAGATGGACAGTGGACGCGGCAGTGGAGAGCGGGGTGCCGGCCCCTGTGATAACAGCGGCCCTGTTCCAGCGCTTTAGCTCCCGCGGCAACGGGGATTTCTCGGACATGCTGCTGTCCGCACTCAGAAACGAGTTCGGGGGGCATGCTGTTAAGAAGAAGGTTAAAAAGAAGGTAATGAAGAAAAAGGGCGCAAAGAAATGACCGACCAGGGGCGAGACCCTATCATAAGTTTTGCACGCACACAAAAGGACCCGCTTGACTCCTGCCGCATGGAGGCCCCGGGCCCTCTGGCCCTGGTGGTGTTCGGCGCTTCCGGGGACCTCACAAAACGCAAGATCGTGCCAGCCATATACAGGCTTGAGAAGCTGGGACTTCTGCCGGAGGATTATTTTGTCCTGGGGGTGGCGCGCTCCGGGATGACCGACCAGGAGTTTCGCTCCTTCATGAAGAAGTCCGTAAAAGAGTCCCTGCCAAATGTCTTTACCAAAGAGGGCTGGGCAGAGTTCGAGGGAAGGCTTTATTACCAGCCCCTGGACTACGGTGAGGCCGAGGCTTACGGCAGGCTTAAAAAACGCCTCGAGGACATAGAGGGCAAACACGCAACAGAGGGCAAGCGCATATTCTACCTGGCGGTGCCGCCCTCTGTGTACGCTCCCTCGATCCTCCACCTCTCGGGCGCGGGACTCGCCGAGGAAGACAAGGGCTACACGCGCATAGTGATAGAGAAACCCTTTGGCCACGACCTTGAAAGCTCAAGAAGCCTGAACGCCACGCTGGCAAAGGGTTTCAAAGAGCACCAGGTGTTCCGCATGGACCATTACCTTGCAAAGGAGACCGTGCAGAACATCCTGATGTTCAGGTTCGCAAACTCCATCTTCGAGCCCCTCTGGAACAGCCGGTACGTGGACCACGTGCAGATCACGGTGGCGGAGAGCCTTGGGGTGGAGCACCGCGCGGGATATTACGAACGCTCGGGCGTCCTGCGCGACATGTTCCAAAACCACATATTCCAGCTCCTGGCCCTGACCGCGATGGAGCCCCCTTCGAGTTTTGAGGCCGATAGCATCCGGGACGAGAAGGTGAAGGTCTTCCGCTCGGTGCGCCCATTTGACCTTGAGAGGCTGGAGGAGGCGGTGGTGGTGGGCCAGTACGGGCAGGGCGCACTCGATGGGGCAGTGGAGGACGCCTACCGAGATGAGACGGACGTGACCGGCAACTCCACCACGCCCACCTACTGCGCCATGAAGGTCCACGTGGACAACTGGCGCTGGAACGGCGTGCCATTCTACCTGCGCTCAGGCAAAAGGCTCAGGCACAGGATGGCCGAGATCGCTGTCTTCTTCCGCGAGCCGCCTCACCAGATGTTCGACTCCATGCTTGGAGACCGCATTGAGCCGAACGTGCTCGTGCTGCGCATACAGCCCGACGAGGGCGTGAACCTGAACTTCCAGACCAAGCAGCCAGGCTCTCGCATCTGCCTCACGCCGGTGGAGATGGATTTTTCCTACGAGGACGCGTTCTCGCTTGAGGCCTACGAGCGCATACTGCTTGACTGCATGGCAGGGGAACGGCTTCTCTTTGTGCGCAAGGACGGGGTGGACGCCACGTGGGGGCTGCTCTCACCGGTGATCGAACGCCTGGAGGAGCGGGCACGGCCCCAGGACTTCCCAAACTACGCCGCGGGCTCACAGGGCCCTGACGCTGCCCTGGCCATGATGGTGAGAGATTCCAGAGGATGGAGAAAAATATGACGCCTGAGAGAAAACCCGAGATCGAGATACTGAAAAGCCACGAGGCCATGTGCCACCGCGCGGCATCGCTTTTTGACACCATAGCAAAAGAAAGCATGGGCGAGCGCGGGCAGTTCTTCGTGGCCCTTGCCGGGGGCACCACGCCTGCGGGCCTCTACATCCGCCTGCACGCACCTCCCTACGAGCTGGACCTTGAATGGAATAAAACACAGATATTCTTCACTGACGAGCGTTGCGTTGGACCGGAAGACAGCGCAAGCAACTTTCGGATGGCGCATGAGGCCCTGCTGCAAAGGGTATACATGAAGCCAGAGAAATACGTGCACCGCATCAAGGGGGAACTGGGGCCGGACAAGGCTGCGGAGGACTATGAGGCCGAGCTTAAGAAAATATTCGGCAGAGGAACGCCGTGCTTTGACCTCGTGCTGCTTGGCATCGGAAGCGACGGGCATACGGCTTCGCTGTTTCCGGGCACACAGGCGGTCACAGAGACCGGGCGCAACGTGGTGGGTGTTCCCGAGCACGAGATCAAGAGGGTCAGCATCACGCTTCCGGTTATAAACAACGCCCGAAACATCATGTTCATGGCCACCGGCACTGCCAAGGCCGAAGTGATAGCAGAGGTGCTGGAGGAGGGTAATCCAAAGTCGCTTCCCGCAGGGCTTGTGAGCCCCAGGGAGGGCAGGCTCATCTGGCTGCTGGATACTCGCGCTGCAAGCGGGTTCACGCCAGAGGATTGATATTGCCCATTGATATGCCAGTTCATATGAAAGATCGCGGGGGATTGCGCCCTGCGCATCATCTGATATAATGAAGGCAACCACAGGCCGTTTGAACAAAGGGAGGTAGCGCGATATGT
>DAOWET010000289.1 GCA_030638335.1 Nitrospirota bacterium | reverse complement strand
TGAGGATGAATGAGAGTATCTCACGCCTCATGTCCCTGAGCCTCTGCGTGTCAGTGCTGACCTTCATCTCGGGCACAACAGGCGTCTTGCATGCGGCCACAGGTTTTTCAAAACCCTCCACCTCGACAACACAGAGCCGGCACGAACCAATGGGCAGGAGCTTTTCCATGTAACAGAGCGTGGGGATGTGGACCTTCTCCCTGCGCGCGGCAGACAGTATTGTCTCGCCCTGGCGGGCCTTGATCTCTTTATCGTTTATGAATATGTCCATCTTATTTTTTTCCATTAGCACCATATGCATAGGTCACAACACGATAGCACCTGAGACAGCGCGATGCCTCTCCCACTGCCTCCTCATGCGTAAATCCCTTGTCAACCTCCCGGTTGTCCACCCTGCGCTCAAATGGGGCTTCGTGCTTTATTGGTTCTTTATGTGTGCCGCCGGGGACCCCAAGGGTCTCTTCCGGATCAAATGGTTCCAACTTTGAGACAAAGGCCTCGTCAGCCTGCTCGTCAAGGAGTTCCAAGGAGCCGCCGGAGATGTATGTGTGTATCTTCAGGGCGCTCAAGCGGCCATGCGCGCACGCGCGTATAATCACGTCCGGGCCTATGACGCAGTCTCCGCCCGAGAACACGCCGGAGCGGCTGGTCATGAAATTGTCGTCAACGATTATGGTGCCCCATTTGGTTATGTCCACGCCGGGAATATTGCATATGCAGGAGATGTCTCCCTCCTGACCGATGGCAGGTACTATCACGTCAGCCTCGATCACGAACTCAGAGCCCTCCACAGGAACGGGTCTTCTCCTACCCGACTCGTCCGGCTCGCCAAGCTCCATCTTCAGGCACTCAAGGCCCGTGACCTTGCCGTCTTTGGCAAGGATGCGCTTGGGAGCGGTAAGGAAGTGATACTGCACTCCCTCTGCCTCAGCGTCGTTTATCTCCACGTCGTCGGCAGGCATCTCCGTGCGGCTTCTTCGATAGACAAGGTGTGCCTCCTCGAACCCTACCCTGAAGGCAGTGCGGACGCAGTCTATGGCAACGTTGCCGCCGCCCACCACCACCATCTTCCTGCCCGTGGGGACCTCGTCCATGAGCCCGAGGTTAACGTTCCTCAAGAAGTACACGCCCGGGACGAAGCCTTTATAACCCTTGTCCTCGCCCTCCACTCTCATGCTCTTGTGGCAGTGGCAGCCCATGCCCACGAATATGGCCTTAAAACCCTCTTTCTCAAGGTCCTCAAGCACGAACTGCGCGCCAAGGGCCTTGTTGTAGACGAACTTGACTCCCATCTGCTCAAGATAGCCCACCTCGCGGGTGATTATCTCTCGCGGGAGCCTGTAGTCGGGGATGCCAACTGCGGCCATGCCTCCGGGCTCTGAAAGCATCTCGAAGACCGTTACGTCATAGCCCTTCCTAACAAGAAAGTGCGCTGCGGTGAGCCCGGCAGGGCCCGCGCCCACTATGGCGACCTTCTTTGCATCTTTCAGATCCTCAGTGTCCAGCGTGTCCATAACCGGGGAGTTGCCTCTGGTTATCTCGTAGTCAGCCACAAAGCGTTTTAAATGCTTTATCTGTATTGGCTCGTCAAGCACCCCACGGCGGCAGTTGAACTCGCAGGGCCTTACGCATATCCTGCCCAACACTCCGGGCAGGGGGAGTTTCTGCCTTATCATCTCCAGGGCCTCCTCAAAGCGGCCCTTGGCAATTGCCTCCACGTAGGCGGGTATGTCCAGGTGGATGGGGCATGCCTGCATGCACGGCGCAGTAAGGACCGAGCGGGCCTCAAGCCCTGAAGCCACCTTGCCGATACCTGAGACAAGGCGCTGCCTGAAGTTCTCTATGATATGCGTGAAGACCCCCGGGGAACTCTGGCCTATCTGGCACATGGAGGTCTTTGAGATTGTGGATGACAGCGACGCTATGGTATCAAGATCAGCCTCGGAGCCGCTGCCGTCAAGGAGACCTTCAAAGAGTTCCAGGATCGCCGCGCTGCCCGAGCGGCAGGGTATGCACTGCCCGCAGGAGTAATGCTGCATGGCTCGGGCATACTCCGCGCAGAGCGCCAGGAGGTCGGCACTGTCGTCAAATATCTTGACCCCGCCCCACCCTAAAACAGCGGAGACCGTACGGCCTTCGTATTCCAGGGCCTCGGGATCTTTTGTAAGCCTGTGGTTCCAGTATGAGTACTTCATTTATTCACACTCACCCATGAACACCTGAGATAAAATCTCACTTATCCGGAACATTTTAACACAGAGATAATAATGGTGTCGTGCTCTGTGCCGTATGGGCATGCTGGACACGTTATCAGAAGACTCGTCACAGGGGAAAAACCGTCATCACGCGGCATAAAAGCAATGCACCGACTGGGCATGAGTTAGTTTCTCTTTATTTTACAGAGAGTTACAGTGCGGCAAAAAACGCTTCACATCCAAGGAATAAAAGACTAGAATTTACTTAAGAGGGAGAACTCGCTGTCTCTGGGGGAATAGTGGTTCCGCCCGGATAAGAATATATCTGCTCGATGCAAGGGGGACCAGTATCAACCTTACTCCTCTTGGGAGGGAGGAGCCAAAGAGGGAGAGAAATTATGGCAAGACTGGACATTGATGAGTACAGGAAGATCTATCTCAGCGTGGTCCATGAGCACCTCATGGCAAAAAAGGACCAGATACCTAACTTCACCACCGAGAACCTGCACAGGGCCATCATGACCGAGATGAACAGGGCTGATGAAGATACCTGGGAGATCGAGGTGGAAGACGACAAGGACAAGGAGATAAGTATAGTGGAAGCACGATGCCTGAAGTTCTTCGACACACACATGGACTATGGCACTGGCAACACCTTCTAAACAAACCTTCTGAGCAAACAGGCGCGGGCTTCCCGCAGCTTTTGAGCATTGATCACGGGAAGCCTGCGGTTGCATTCAAAACGGATTCGATCAACGCGCACCATCCTCTTGATACATGTACATGTTCTGCAAAAGTCAGACTTGTTACCAGATATATCCGAGTGTAGAATAACTTGATGGAGATCATCATCCGTAAGGAAGAAGACCATGACCACGTTGAGGTCGGAAAGCTCCTCGGGAGTGCATTCGAGCAGGACTTGGAGGCCAGGCTCGTGGACAGCCTGAGGAAGAACCCGGATTTCGTACCGGAACTCTCTTTTATTGCTGAATGCGATGAACAGATCGTGGGCTACATACTCTTCTTCCCCATCAAGATCATCTCAAAGCAGGACCGCCACGCGTCCCTTGCCCTTGCCCCCATGGCAGTGGCCCCCAAGTACCAGAGAAAGGGGGTTGGCAAGGCCATGGTCGAACACGGGTTGACGAAGGCCGGGCATTCAGGCTTTGATTCGGTGATAGTCCTCGGACACGCAGAGTATTACCCCAGGTTCGGGTTCAGGCCAGCAAGCCTGTACGGTATAAATGCCCCGTTCGAGGTCCCGGACGAAGCGTTCATGGCGCTTGAACTAACAAAGGATGGGCTTGACAGAGTAAGCGGCACTGTAGTGTACCCGGAGGAGTTTAACGAAGTATAATATCCGATGAACGCCACAGGCGGGGATCAGCGGTTCAAGTCAGCAGGTCTTTCATATAGCACTGGCACAAAGCCCTGGCTGATGATTACTCATAGAAATCTGCAATGTAAATTGCTTCCTGAAGTATGTATGTTTGAGTTCATTGTGTGAAAGACCTTCCCTTTTGCTCATTAATCGGTCATACTAGAAAAGTTGCAACTGTGGTAGTTAAGGTTGCAACCGAGCAAGCCTAGATGCGAAGCGGCAGAAAATTGTATCTCTTAGTAGAAATAAGGCAAAAAGGATAACACATGAACAAAACGCTTTCAAAGATTACATATTTCTTAACGCCCTATGCTTTTGCTTTATCAATAATATATTTGTTGTCCTTCTGGTCATCTTTTAATATTAACATTCTTGAGTTTCTTTCTTTATCTGATATAATTATTTCGTCCCTTTACCCACTCCTTTATGGAGCAGTCTTTTTTACAATTGGAGCAGTTATTGGTGAGATTGCAACGGGGCCTCTCCCAGCTGGAGGTGGGGCTGATACTGAAGCTGCTCATTATTTGAGGATGTACTTTAAATATGTAATTATTGCCATGATTTTGGGAGCATTCTATCTAATGTTATTCACTGAGTTTAATAATAAATTTATTATAGGTGGAATTTTGTTGACTTGGTCAATATATTTCAACGTTAAACAACATGGGATTATTGAAGATCTTATACCTAATGATAGAGTTAGATCAGTTATTTTATTTCTTCTTATCTTCATGCCTTTTTTTGCTTTTGCCAAAGGTAAAGATGACAGTAAGAATATTCTTGAAGGCAATGTTGGTTACTATGTTGATGTTAAAGTATTCGATGGCAAACTAAATTTTAATGGACAAAACAAATTGAAATATGTCGGTAAAAAGGGCAATTACATCTTCTTACTAAGCGATGATAATAATAAGCTATATGTATCTAGATTTCCCGAGGATTTTGTTTTGGAACTTGAAAGACAAACAATCAAAAAGGATTTAGAAATTGAAATAAAACGAAAAGATGCATCGTTAATAAATACAAGGGCAGTTAAAGGCAACAACAAATAAATGGACAAGCAACTTGAAAAGAAAATAATAGACGACCTTAAAAAGACAGGGCTAGGGTCTGAAATGCAGGCTTTAAAGATATTTCACTCCTTAAATTGGGATGCAAAACCAAGTAATAGTTACTTTGATGAGGATGAAAATAAAACAAGAGAAATCGATATTTCTGCATATCATCCATCACATTTGTATAGTAATGAAACTTGTTGTGTTTATAATTTTTTCTTTATCAGCGCAGAAGTCAAGAAGTCAAAAAATCCTTGGATCGTCTTTCGATATATTCCCAAAGAATTTCTTCGATTATGCGCATGGAACAATATAATTTCTACAGCAAACCTTCCATGTTCTCCTATGGATTTTGTAACCCCTTTAACAACAAATTCTCTTTTCACTATAAAAGGATGGCTAGGCACAGGTATTCATGAAGCGTTTAAGGATCCGAATTCCTATTCAGCATGGTATTCTGCATTCATACCTGCATGCAAAGCCGCAGAAGATCAAAATAAGTTAAACGAGCCCAAAGGAAAGGATAAATCAGATAACATATTAAAGGATCCAACTAGATTTAATTTTTTCCAGCCAGTTGTTATTTTGGATGGGACACTGTTAATTGCTGACCTTGCAGAGACAGGGGAAATTGAAATTAATGAGACCGACTCCGCACCCTTCGAGTTTGATTTCAAAACAAATAAATACACTAGAGCACGTTATAGAGTTGATTTAGTCACACTACATGGTCTAGAAAAGTATTTACAATTGACTATGGAAAGACAACAAGATATAAATAATATGATTAAGAAAAGCGCAGCTTATGCTTTTAAGGCGTGACACTCATTAATAATTTCACTCGGAGGTCAGTAGACCAATCTCATACCTAAATCAGCCCTTGTGTTACTGATGCCTCAAAGTTCAACCTCCAATACCTACCTACTTGCAGAGGGAGTTCTCGTCTGTCCAATGTGGACTATATGTAGTTATCCTCAAATCTTCGCTGAGCTAAGCCTGAGAAATTCAGTTGAAGTGGGTTAATCAGTAGTGTCAGGCAGAGCCTTTCCGTGTTCTTTCACTCGCAGATACTCAACAAGCCCGACAAGGCTTGCCCCTGCCATGGAGATGAACCACGCAAAGGACAGCGCCATGGCCTCCTCCACGCTCACGCCCATGGAAGAAAGAAGGAGCACGAAGGCCGCCTCCCTCACGCCAAGCCCTGAGATGGACAGAGGCACCGAAGACACGGTGGTTATAATGGGCATGAAGACCACATAGGCCAGGAAAGGAACCTGAAACCCGAAACCCCTTGAGAGCAGATACACGGCAAACATGGCAAGGGCCTGCACGAATACTGAAAGACCCACTGCTTTATAGAACACTTTTCTGTGCCCCACGTACTGGTGGAAGTAATCATAAAAGGCCGAAAGCCTCTTAAGCCTTCCTCCGCCTATTCGCATCCCGAATATGACAGCGCTTGCACCCGTAAACCCCACGGCTATCGCGGGCAGAAGCCACTGCAACCACGTGCCCCCGAAATGCCTGAACCCGAAGGGATACGCGAGAAGTCCGAGCGAGACCAGGGCCACGAACCCTGTGTAGCGGTCCATGAACACGGAACCAAGGGCCTGCGTGCCCTTGCCAGTGCCCTTATAGAGATAATAGACCTTCACAGCGTCGCCGCCAACGATGCCGGGCAGGAATATATTGAAGAATGACCCGACCAGATAGAGGGAATAAAGCCTGGTTATCTTAAACCTCTCTGTAAGCAAAAGTCTCCATCTGAAGGACGAGACAAGCTGGGCAAGAAGGTATGCAACAGAGGCGGCCAGGATGCTCAGGGGGGATATGCTTTTTAAGAGGTCAACAACCCGCCCTCCCCCGACCTTGGAAAAAAGAAGCCAGAGCAGCCCGGCGCTGACCAGGAACTTGACCGCAAACAGCAGCGCCTTATTGATCTCTGTCCCCCATGGCCCCAATGACCTTCTTCACATAGTAGATGGGCTTCCTCTGGCTCTCGTGATAAATTCGCACGAGCATCTCGGCAAGCAGGCCCATGCCTATCACCTGGACACCCACGATAATGAGCAGTACGCCCAGGAGCAGAAGCGGACGCCCGCCGATGGAAGCGCCTGTGAGCACTTTGAGCAGCGTGAGGTATGAGAGTATGAAAAACCCCGACAGCCCGGAGAGCAGGCCCACCGGCCCGAAGAACTGTATGGGCTTAGTGGAGAAGCTCTGGAGGAACTTGACGGTAATGAGGTCCAGTATCACCCTGATGGTCCTTGATATGCCGTACTTGGACTCTCCGCGAGTGCGAGGGTGGTGGCGCACAGGCACCTCTGTCACACTGATGCCGTACCAGCTTGCAAGGGCTGGTATGAAGCGGTGCATCTCACCGTAGAGGTTGAGGTTCTTTATGACGTCGTGGCGGTATGCCTTCAGAGAGCAGCCGTAGTCGTGCAGCTTCACGCCAGTGACAGTGCTTATGAGCCAGTTGGCTATGCGCGAGGGTATCTTCCTTAAGAACATGCCGTCCTTGCGGTCCTTGCGCCATCCGCTTACGAGGTCGAATTCCTTTGACTTCTCAAGCATCATCGGGATGTCGGCAGGGTCGTTCTGGTTGTCGCCGTCCATGGTGATTATGACGTCGCCACGGGCATGGTCGAACCCCGCGGCAAAGGCCGCGGTCTGGCCGAAGTTGCGCCTGAGGGAGACCACCCTTACGGCCCTGTCACGGTCGGCAAGCACCTGGAGCTCCTCCATTGTACGGTCACTGCTGCCGTCGTCCACGAACACTATCTCAAAGCTCCTGCCAAGTGGGCCAAGTACATTGGAGAGGCTTTCGTGCAGGGGCTGCACGTTCTCCTCCTCGTTGTATACGGGTATCACTATGGATACGTCGGTCTTCCCTGTCTTGTCATCCATCAGAACTCAGAAGGCTCCTTTTCCTTGAACTCGCCCTTAAAACCCCTGCACAGGTACAGATCGTATTGTCTCAGATAACGCCTGCCGTCGTCCAGGGCATCATACTTTCGGAACTCGCATTTCTTAAAGGCCTTGCTCACTTTGCGCATGAGCTTCTGCTGGCTCATTGTAACAAATAATCCGTTGTATCCTGTAACTCCGTCAATATCGCCTATGCCGGGCCAGAGGTCGTACTGGTTCATCCTCCGGCCAACATTTATATTATAGGTCACCGGATTGCCCTCCATGTAAAAGGCCATCTGCGAGGCGACCTGGTATGTGTTTGAGAAGATAAATAGAGGCTCGCCCAGTTCTTTTGCCGCCCTGTCAGCCTCAGCCGCCGCGCCAACCCATCCCTTGAACCGGGTCGTGGGATCAAGTTTTAAAGGAACGCCCATGTCAGCCGGGTACAGGCCAATGACGCTCACGGCAAGCGCCATGGCAAAACCAACAGCGACTATGGCACGCTTTGCCCTTGTGAGCATGGCGAATCCCGCGAACCAGTCCCTTGAAAGGGCTATGAGCCCGGTGATGTATGCCATCATGCCCCAGTTGGGTTCCACCTTTCCCTGCCAGCTCTTGGCCAGGAAGAAGACCAGTATGGGAGCTGAGTACCACAGAAGGAACTTCCCCTTGCTGTCGCCCCTTGTGCGGATAAGGCTTATTACCATGAGGACCAGAAGCACGGGCGTGACAACCCCGAACTGTGAGCCGGTGAAATCAAGGAAGCGTCCGGGGGTGAGAGCGAACCCTCCGCCAACGTTCACGTGGCCTGCGGTGTGCAAAAGGGTGGGCCAGCCGTTCATGGCGTTCCAGATGAGTACCGGGCTGAAGAACACAAGTGCCGCTATAACTCCGGCATAGGGGCCCGGAGTAGCGAAATACTTTCGCTTGTCCCTTGCAAACGCAAACCAGCAGACAGTGCATATCAGGAAAAAGGCCATGGTGTACTTGGCAAGCATTCCAAGGCCAACGAGCATCCCAAGGAGCATCCAGTTATGGATAGTGTCCTTCCGGAGCACGCGGCGCATCTGGAGCAGGGCCAGCACCCAGAAGAACATGAACGGTGGGTCGATGGTCAGAACAATACCGTATGCAGAGAAAAGCGGGATCGTCTGGTACAGGACCGCAGCAAAGAAACCCGTGCGGCGGTCATACATGTCACGGCCAAGGATGTACAGCAGCACGCTTGTGACCATGGAGAGGGCTATGGCCGGGGCCCTTACGCCTATCTCCGTGTTTCCAAGCAGTGCTGTGCCAAGGGTCATGAACCAGACCACCATAGGGCCCTTTGAGTAGTAGCTCAGGTCAGGCCGCCTTGTCCATTCCCAGTAGTGGGCCTCGTCAGGGCTCAGGTCCAAAGGGCCAAAAACGATGTAATAGGCCCTGAACAGCGCAAGCCCTCCAAGTATCAGCCCGAGCACCACTGGCATCCGTCGTTCATCAGGGAGAGAGACAACATGGGTGTAAGTCCTGGCAACAGCCCACGCAAGCCCGAGGCCCAGGGCGGCCCCGACGATTATGTCAGAGGGGTAGTGCACGCCCACCATCGGCCTTGTGAGGGCAACAAGGGCCGCAAGCGTGATAAATGCATAGCGGAGGCGGTCCCTTGTCATGAAGAAGACCACTCCGGCCACGGCGAATGAGTTCAGGGCGTGGTTTGAGGGCATGGAATAGGACTTGCCGCAGTAGACAAGGATGCTTACACCCTCAAGGGCGCGGCAGGGGCGGACGCGTCCGATGAGTTCCTTGAGCACGGCTCCCGAGGCATCGGCCATGGCAACCGTGAGCAGCGCAAGGGCAATGAGCCTCGCGGTCTGCGCCCATTGCTTCTGCCTGAACAGCGCAAGGGCAAGGACTATGAACAGGTACTCGTTCTGCCCGGTAAGGAAAACCGCGGCAGGAGCGAGCACGTCTGTTTGCAGGGTGTGGTTGAAAAAGAAGAACAGGGCGGTGTCTATCTGCTGGAGCATGACACTCCCTGCCTATTAGCGGGCATTCTCTTATACTGCTTGTTTTTCATAGGATATATTAGCATTTCGCTATTGCGTAGTAACAGATGCGCAGTAACCGGGGGAGGGCATGTCAGGCGGACGGGGAAAGATGCGCCCTGATCACTCAGGCACCTGGTAGAAAAGCCAGGCAGAGATAAAGCCAAAGGCCACGGGCATTATCCATACTGCAAGGAGCGGGGGAACAATGCCTGCAAAACCCATGGTAAGCAGTATTGTATAGCCGAACCAGTAGACAAGCGTGAAAAGAAGGCTGAAGGTGGCGGCAAACAGGCCACCCATGTTGCGTTTGGCGGCAAAGGATATGCCAAGCACCATCACTATCAGGTTGATGAGCGGGTAGGAGAGCTTCGAATGCATCTCCACGATGAGCCTGAGGTTCACGAACCCTGTCTCCCTGAGCCTTCGCGCATAATCTCTGAGCTCAAAGAGGTTCATCTCGTAGGGTTTCTTCATCTTGCCTGAGCGCACGCCCGGAGAACCAAGCTGTGACCACCTCAGGGTCTCAAGGAAGTTCATCTCTCCCGTGGCCGGGTAATAGTCCCTCACGTCAGACAACACCCAGTCCCCGCTTTCAGGCAGAAATCTGGCCTTGGATGCGGTGATTATGCGGGTCAGACGCTCCTCGTCAGTGGTGAAGACCGAGAAGTCCTTGAAGAAATCCTTGCCTGGCACGTAGAGCTTTATCCTCACGATGGAGCCGTCATCAGCCCTCAGCCAGGTAACGCCGTCTATCCTCCTTGAGGAAATCTTCTTCCTGCTGATGATGCTCTCTTCCACCTCCGCCACCTTCTCGCTGCTTGCGGGCACCACGATCTCGCCCATGAAAAAGGCAAAGAGGCTAAGGAGCGCCCCGATGACCAGAAAGGGCCTCAGGAGACGCTTTATCCGCCCGCCCGCCGCCATGTAGGCCACGAGCTCCCTGTTCCTTGAGGCATGCCCAATAACGAACATGCCGCTTGCGAGTATCCCCATCGGCAGGAGGTATAGTACATATCTGGGGAGGGTGAACAACCAGTACATCAGCAGCTGGGAGGCCTCGGGGTCAAAGGGCTTGAAATCGCCCAGCTTGTCCATGCTGTCATACATGTTCGTGACCACCGATAGCCCGATGACCACTATTACAAGCAGCATGAGGAACTCCCTTATGTAGAGCCTGTGCAGGAGCATCTACTTGCGTGCCTCCGCAGAGAAAACGATGGCTGAGATCAGGAGGAACAACACGGCCGGAAGCCATGAGCCCACGTAATGGGCAAGCCTCTCCACGCGCACAAGTTCCTCCGTGTAAACGAGGAAGATATAATAACCAGCTATGACCATAAAGCCTATGGCAAGCCCGTTGGCCCTGCCCGTCTTGCCCGAGAGGAAGGCCAGCGAAGGGGCAAACACCATCAGCACCACGCAGAGGAATGGGAACGTGAAGCGCCTGTGGAACTCGATAAGATAATTCGCCCTCTCCCTTGGCTTCTTCGATTTAGCTGCCTTCAGTATCTCAAAGGGAGTCATCTCCGACTGGTCGTTTATGGTCTTGAACGCCTGGATGGGCACCCTTAATCTGTAGCTCTCGAAGGAGAGGTCCGTGGCCTCATGTTTTCCCAGAAAACTCACGTGGCCGTGCTCGAGTTCCATTATTATGGAATGCCTGCCCTCTGAGAAGATCCTCCCCTCCTGGGCGTAGACCACAGTGGGCCTCTTCCTGTTCCTGCCGTCATACATGAACATACCCATCAGCTTGCCGGATTCCGTCCTTTTCTTTACAAAGATGATTATCTCGTCGAACATGGTGTTGAAGATGCCCTCCTGGATGGCGTTCGGGGCCCTTACGGATATGATGTCCGCAACCCGCTCCCTGAGCTTTTCAGCCCCTGCCGGCGCCACCCAGAAGCTCGCTCCAAGAGAGACCAGAAAACAGAATATACCCAGCAGGAACGCGGGGGCCGCTATCCTCATGAAGGACATGCCGTTTGTCCGCATGATCACTACCTCGTTGTCAGCGTTCATTCTCCCGTATACGAAGAGGATCGAGAAGAACAGGGCCATGGGGACGGTGAGTATCGTAAAAAGAGGCTGGAGGTATACGAGCACGCTCAGCATGTCCGAGGGCGAGAGCCCGATGTTTGCAAGCCTCTTTGTGAGGCGGATTATCTTCTCGGTGACCAGCAGGAAGTTCAGCGCGAACACGGTAAGGAGGAATGTCAGGAAAAGCTCCCTGAAGATCGAGCGGAAGAGGATGTTCATGCCCCGGCCATGTCCCTGTATATGCCCTCAGGCATACCGGCAGTTGGGGGAAGGCTTTTCGCCTTGAATCCCTTTATAACAACAGTCAATAGCATTGCGCAGTCCATAACAGCCTTTCATATAATG